>DASRLH010000053.1:0-10889 GCA_035648595.1 Tepidisphaeraceae bacterium | reverse complement strand
CGCCCGCTCTCCCGCCCTTACCCACACCTGTCAGCCCCGATACAGTTCCACAACAATAAAAGCAACCGGCGAGCCGAACGGTATTAACATGGCGTCACGAAGCTCCAGCTTGTAAGATTCGACGGCAGATGGACCGTCCTTTCGTGGGCGAGACATCGCGGCCTCCTTTCCAGTTGAGTGTGTAAACTACAACATAGGAGAGGAGGCCAAATAATGCGCGCCCGCAAGCATATTCAGAACGATTTTTGTGAAAATCGTTGGCGGCGTAGCGTGACACGGGCGTCTCGCCCGTGCCTGGTGCGCAGGGCTTAGAAATGACGTGATTCCTCGACTACTACACCGTCAGCACGGGCGAGACGCCCGTGTCACGACAAAGTTCCCCCGAACGCACCGCGAAATCGGCGCGGATTGCAAATGGCCGAAGTCTTCTAAATAATCGAACCAAGCATGACCATCCTCAAAAACACCGGCGGCCTGGCGGCCACCAACAGCTATCTGATTGCCGATGATGCCACCCGGCAGGCGGTCCTTTTCGACGCGCCCGATCACACGGTCGTTCCGCTCCTCAATGAGGCCCGAAAACGCAATCTCCATGTCATCGGCCTATGGCTCACGCATGGGCATTTCGATCACGTCGCCGACCACCCGGAAGTAGCCACTCGATTCCCCGAAGCGAAGGTGCTGATCCATCGGCTGGATGAGCCGAAGCTGCGCCAGCCCAATAGCTCGTCGTTTCAGTTGCCGTTCAAAATCGTGCCGCGCGGGGCGGATGGGTTTCTGGAGGATGGGCAGGAACTACGGATCGGCGGCCTAAAGCTGATGGTGATCCACACGCCGGGCCATTCGCCGGGGCACGTCATGTTTCATTTTCCCGAGCAGAAAATACTGGTCGGCGGGGATCTGATCATCATGGGCGCGGTGGGCCGGACCGATCTGCCCGATTCCAGCCCTGCCGAGCTGGACGTTTCGATCCGCAAGATCATGCAACTGCCCGATGACACGCGCCTGCTGCCCGGCCACGGGCACGAAAGCACGTTGGGCGAGGAACGAAATTCAAATCCCTACGTCAAGGCCGCGCTGAACGCCGGACGCGCTCGCTCTCATTAACACGCCCGGCTTCGCACACGAAAAGAGAGATGCACCGCAGAGACGCCGAGAGCGCGGAGGCGGGCTTCTAGATTCAGAGTCGCTCGCCCAATTAAAAAGTTGAAGTATGTAACCTCCATAAGCCTACGCACCTCTGAAAATATTACGAAGCCCTCAATCAAGTTGTATTCTCGTGCTCGTTCTTGGCGCGCTCGCGGAGCTTTTCTTGGTGCGCGGAAACGGCTTCGACTGCCGGTACGGCCAATCCTTCGCGATTTTGTTGGCAGCTTTATCGGGGAATGATTACGCTGTCGGGCATGCACCGTCCGTTTTCGCGCTTGTCGGCGGTTTCGGTGGTGATCGTTGCGGCTGTTGTGGCCGCGATGGCATTGAGTGCCGGCCGCGGACGGTCAGCGCGGTTTCAGCTTCACGCCGCTCAGTGGGAAGTGGCCTTTCGCAACGGAAGTTTGTGGCTGGACAACGCGCCGCAGCGGGAGGTTGAGCGGGCGCGTTTCCATGCTCGCTCCGAACATTTGCTCGATCAACTCGAAAGGCAAATTGAATCGGCACATCAGAAGCTGGAAGCCCAGCCTTGGGGAAGCGCGGCATATCGGGCGGCACTGGCGGAGCGAAATCGGGTGGGGGATGCCGACCGAAAGCTACGGGCGCGAAATTATGAATCGGAACCGGGGACGACTCCCGCCGTGACGCATTCGCTGCGGCTGCTCGCCCTACTGGTCGCCGCGACGGTTGCGCCGATGTTTTGGTTGTTGGTGCAGCTATTCGTGTGGCTGCGCTATCGCGGCGGCGTTGCGGTCGTTTCCGCATTTTCCACGCCTGTCACAATAGCCTCTTCAATATTGCTCGCGGCGATCCCCGGGCTGTGGGCCTGGAGCTATCATGCGGCCCTGATATCGCCCTTTCCCAGGGCCATGCCCGGCTGGCGGATCGTTTGCTCGCGCGGGCAGGTCTGGTTCGACAATCAACCGGCCTGCGATGAGACTTATCGCATGTATTCAAACTTTGAGAATGAAGTTAATTCGAGGACTCTGACATTGGCGGTAAACCAGTTCAACGCCTCCTCTGATCTTGCCCGTCTGAGTAGAGACTTGCCGTTGTACGATGAGCGCTTGCGCGAAATCCAACAGATGTACCAGAAGATTCTCACGATCCGTCAGCGGTCGAATGTGGCAATGCACATCACTGGGTTCTGGAAGCCTCCAGTGGTACGAAGACGGCTGCCTCCGTTGTGGGTGCTGTCTTTCCTGCCGTTGATCCCGCTTTCGCTGCGGTCTGCAAGTATGTTACGCCGCTCGCGGCGGCGCTCTGGGAACTTGTGTGTTGCCTGCGGATACGATCTCCGCGCAACGCCGCTTCGCTGTCCGGAATGTGGGGCGGTTGCGGCTCTAAACGTTGAAACGCCCGGATGTGCCACGCCTTCCGCTCCGCGGCCAATGCGGAGAAAACCCCCACCCCAAGCCTCCCCCGGCGTACCGGGAGAGGGGGCAGGAAGTCGGCCATAACTGTCACGCACGCCCCGTTCAAGGCGAGAAATCGCTTTCGGTTCCCATCGCGGCGCCTTGCGGATACGATTGGCCCGCTGGGGCGATTAACTCAGCGGTTAGAGTACCTGCCTTACACGCAGGGAGTCGGGGGTTCAAATCCCTCATCGCCCATTTCGGCCAGGCCCAACGATCGCAGACTCCGGCAGTCTCAGATGGGCCTGGCGAACCCATGGCAGATTTGTGGGTCGGGAAAAAGTTTTTGCAACATTCTAACGTAAATTAGAGTATCCTATGGCGGTCCCGCGCTTAAGAAGGCGAGCCGAAGTCGGCTTGCCGCGCCGGGAAGTGGGTCGCCATGTGTGAAATGTGCGACGTGGGATTGGAGAGGTGAATCGTGCAGGCAGGGAAGAAATTTTCATTGGCGGACAGGTTGATGGCGAGGAAGAAGATGCGGAACTTGGCGGCGGTTTTCGCGGTGGCGGCGTTTGCCGGCATCTCGCGCGCCACGCCGATTCCGATCCTCAATTATTCCTTCGAGTCGCCCAGCGCCGCCACGCCATTTGGCGTCTCGACCGCAATCGACAACTGGACAACCTATGGCGATGTGCCCTTCGATACCGGCGGCGGCGCCCAAAGCAGCGGCACGGGGATTTTTCCTAATAAAAACCCGGACAACACGTTCAATTTCACGAATGCCGACCAGAAGCAACTGGCGTATATCTTCACACGGAGCAGCATTGCGACTAACCGCGATGGCCTGGAGCAAGTTCTTTCAGATAAATATGTCGCGGGCCAATCCTATACGCTTTCGGTGGATGTCGGACTGGCCGGCGCAAATCCAGATGCGACCGATCCGTTCAGTTTCAGCCTGTTCTATTTCGATCCGGCCAACCCCACGGCTCGAACCGTGGTGGCAAGTCGCACAATATTCAATGACGCCAATACGGCCCTGTCCAAGACACTTTTGACGACGGTGAGCTTTTCCACTCCTCTTCTATCCGCCGACGCTCTTGCCATAGGCAAAGAGATTGGCGTGGAGATTTACACCGCCCAGGGATCCGACGTCACCGCAACGGCGGGCAACGAATATGATTTCGACAACGTACGCCTGAACCAAACCCCGGAGCCCGCTTCACTGGGAATGCTCTCGGGCGCCGCACTGTTGTTTCTGCGCAGACGGCGCATTGGGTGAACGACTTGGCGCGCGGTACGATTTGCGCGGGCGCCGCGCCCCGGGAGAGCGTGTCGTGGCTTTTTGCGGCGGTGCGCGCCCCCGCGCCTTTGAGTGTCGGTCGGTGCGGCTGATGCCTACATGAATATGCGAGAATTGCGAGCACATTCTCGCGGTTTCACGCTCGTCGAGCTTCTGGTGGTGATCGGCATCATTGGGGTTTTGATCGGGTTGCTGCTCCCGGTTCTGGCCAAGGCGCGCATGGTGTCGCGCCGCACTGCCTGCGGCAGCAACCTGCATCAAATCGGCATCGCCATTCACGCCTATGCGGCCGACTCGCGCGGCTCGATTCCCTATGGACCCACCGCCGCGCCGATGTCGTTCTTCAATTTTTATCCGGTAACCGGAAATGTGACGAGCCTGATCTCGACCCAAAGCGGCGATCCCTGCGGAGCGGGGCTGTTGATTGAGAGTTACCTGAAAGCCACGCCACAAGTATTGTTTTGTCCCGGCAGCGACCAAGGCGATATTTCGTCCAGCCAGCTCGCCCTGTTCGGCAAGGACCAGGCGCAATCGGATTATTATTACCGCCACGCATCGGGCGGCGACCTGTACACTCCGCCGCCCACCACGCACTTGAATCTTGCCAATCTCGGTCTCAACAGCGATGGCATTCGCATCCGCGCGCTGGCGATGGATGTGCAGTTCTTTGCCGATCCCGCACTGCACACGCTCAACATATATACGCGCACCGCGCATCAGCGCAGATGGGTGAACGTCCTCTACGACGACGGCCACGTTGCCACGCTGGGTAATTCCGACGATCGCTACACCGTTGATTCCAGAACGTATCTCGCCAAAAGCTTCAGCTTTATGCTCGAGGCGATGGAGCGCGCCGACCGCGAGGAGCCGTGAACGGTTTCTCAAGATGCGTACGGCGATGACTTGCCCATTCCCCAACGCCCTCCCCAAATGCTATTTTGCTCTCGGCAACCAATGGGAGACCCGGCATGACGATGGCCCTTCCGATTCTGTCCGATGCGATCGATAAACTGACCAACGCCTTTCCTCCGCGCCGCACGCCGGTGCCGCAGCCGGGGGATGCGCGGCGAATCATGGGGTTCTTCACCGACACCACCCTGTGCATCGGGTGCAAGGCATGCGAGGTCGCCTGCAAGCAATGGAACCAGCTCCCCTCCGACGGCTTCAACTTCACCGGTAACAGCTACGACAACACCCAACAGCTCTCCGCCACCACTTGGCGGCACGTCACTTTCAAGGAGCAGATCGGCGAATCGGGCGGGCGCTGGCTCATGATGAGCGACGTCTGCAAGCACTGCGAAAGCGCCCCCTGCGAGCAGTCCTGCCCGACGGGCGCGCTGATGTACAACGAGTTCGGCGACGTTTATCTCCAGAACGACATCTGCAATGGTTGCGGCTACTGCATCAGCGCCTGCCCCTTCGGCGTCCTGGGACGCGCCGATGGCAAGACCGAGGACGGCCATGCCCACAAATGCACGTTGTGCTACGACCGCCAGACGATGGACATGACGCCGGCCTGCGCCAAGGCGTGCCCCACCGCCTCCATCCAATTCGGCCCGGTGGACGACCTCCGCGAAAAAGCCCGCCAGCGCGTCGGCGAACTGAATTCGCGCGGCAACGACCGCGCCTACCTGTACGGCGCCGATTCCGTAGGCGACTACGGCCCACTCAACGCCTTCTTCCTGCTGGAGGATCATCCGAATGAGTACAACCTGCCGGTAAACCCGCCCCAGCCGTTCCGGGGGCAGGTGAAGCGGTATGCCGTCTCGCTGGGAATGGGTGTTGCGCTGACGGCGTTCGCGGCCGCGATTTTCGGCGCTAAAAGATCCAGACGGTAATTGAGGTTCGGCCCACATCGCATCGCAACGGTCCTCAAACAAAAAACCGCCCGGCGCAGCCGGCCCGCTACCGTTTAGCCGCCTCGCTTGCGGGGCGCGTCCAACGGCGCATCTTCTCAAACTCCCATCAAAGGTTTCTTACATTTCGACTTGGCGCGTCTTCCCGCACACCTGGACGCGCCCCGCAAGCGGGAGCGGCTAAGCGTCAGATGAGCTGCGCACTTGATATGTTTTTGCTGGCGCATCGGCTATATTGGCTCGAAAGGAGTATTTCATGCCGCTACGGAGAGCGCACCTCGTTTCATCCATTTCTGCCGCAATTACGTTGTCTCTGGCGTCTGGCTGCCAACAACCCGCGCCACAAATTCATCCCACCTCCCATCCCGCCGCCTCGACCCAGGCGACGCGTGACACAACCGGCGGGGATCGCGATGCCCGCCTCGAAAAACTTCGCCGGGCAGAAATCCAGAGCCTGCTCGATGAAGCGCTGAGCGCGCCGGCGATGGACCAACGCACTGCCGCCGCGCTGGCGGCGGCGGATCGGGCGACGGGCGACGTCGCCGACACGTTCCGTGCCATCAGCGCCGCCCGCGATCTGTTGGTGGAGGACCTCCGCAACGTGGATACGACCGCATATAAGGCCACCCGCGCGAGGGTGGGCGGCGATGGCAAGCTGATTGCCACCCTGGATCTTTCGCAGGGGAGTTTGGAAGCGACTGATCGTTCGCTGGACGTGGCGATTCAGGGCGAAGGATTCTTCAAAGTGCAAATGCCCGGCTCATCTCCAATGGCCATCGGCTATACACGGAATGGGAATTTCTTCGTCAATCAAAAAGGCGAACTCGTTCTCGCCTTGGGCGATGGATATCGCCTGCTCCCGCCGATCACCGTTCCGACGGACGCCACCGACATCAGCATCAGCATCGGCCTGGACGGCACCCTGCAATACACGCGGGCTGGGACCAACATCAAGCAGACTGCCGGGCTGATCCAACTCGCCATATTTCCCAATCCCTGCGCCCTCCGTTGGTTGGGGGGCTGCCTGTACATCCCCACCAAAACATCCGGCTCCCCGGTCGATACGCTCCCAGGCGAGCACGGCGCCGGCCAGGTGCTCGGCGGCTTCCTCGAAGCATCCAACGTCGAAGTCTTCCGCGAAGCCGCCCGCATGCGCTTTCTGCTGGAATGGCGGGCGTCGCTGCTGCGGGCGATCAATAAACCCGCTCCATAACTACATCCCTGCCCGGCGGCGCCGGTCCGCTGCCGCTTAGCCCCCCGGCAAATGTTCCAAATCCAGCATATCCTTCCCGCGCCCCGCAGCGTGCTTCATCCGGCGAACCCAATCGAGCGACGCGAAGCGAAATCAATCGGCTTCCACGCTCGCGGCCAAAAGTTGAGTCGCATCGTCCAGCGGAAAACCGGGAATGTAATCGAAAAGATCGAGGAAGCCGTGCTTTGTGAATAGCATCATCAGACGCGATGCCCGAATCCAGTCGAGTGTAACCGGGTAGGTGCGCTCGATGCCGGTGGCGGGATCAATTTCCGATCCGATGTATCTCGCTTCGATTTCTAAAAGGGCGCGGAACAAAAATTCTTCGTTGCGAGGCGATCGAAGCCACACGACATCCACGTCTTCCGTCGCCCGGCGATAGCCATGAAAGTTGACGGCATGCCCGCCGATAATGACGAACGGCACGCCACGGCGCGTGAGGACTTGAAGCATCTGGAAATCAGGAGACATCGGCGTCTCGTACTTGAATCGCCCGCGCTTTGAAGTTGCGGCGAAGGAAATGGGCATAACCCGCCGGATTCTGGCGAAGCAGCCGCCAGGAAGTCTCCTGTAGCAGATCCATGGCCCTTACGCACTCGGCGGGCGTTTTGCGCGCGGCAACGTACTTTCGCAGCCGATCGCGACGGGCGAGTTGTTCGGGAATGTCGTCCATGTCGTGCTTGTTGCGGACTTGCCCATCAGCCCCGGCGTCTCCACCGACTTTCTGTTTATAGCCTGCATCTTTCGAAAGTCGAGTACCGCCCGGCTGAAGCGGCAACAGTCCTGCGCGTGATCGATATGGCCTTTGGCAACCTTGAGTGAAGAAAAGCGCCAAGAGCGCCAAGACGCCAAGAACGCCAAGGCGCCAAGAATACTTTGAAGATTCAAGCCGCACCGCGATTTCGGCGCTGGAGTGTCAATCGTTTTGCAGCTTCTCACCTTCTCATTTTCTCACCTTCTTGGCGACCTTGGCGCTCTTGGCGCATGTCCTCTGATTCGTTACGCGGACCGGCATCGACAGCGGACGGTGCATTCTGGCCAGCAGCGACCGCCGCGCCGGATTGATGTAGCCGGACGCGGCAGCCGCGCCGTTGCCCTTGCCGCGATGTCCATGTAACATGCCGCCGCGATGTGGTTCACGTTTTGAAGAGGGGCCAGATTGAGGAAACCAAACGTATGAGCATTCGATTCCCCCGCCTGCAAAAGCTGATTCCGGTGCTTGCGTTGCTGGCTGCATTGCTGCTTTCTGGCAGCCGCGCCAGGGCCGGCGACGCGGACCTGGTCCTTCCGAACCTCAGCACGCACGTATTTTTTGGCCTCAATGGGCACACGCTGCTGTCGCTGGGGCTGATCGTCACGGTGTTGGGAATGGCGTTTGGGCTGGTGACTTACGCGCAATTGAAACGGCTGCCGGTGCATAAGTCGATGCTCGAGGTTTCGGATCTGATCTACGAAACCTGCAAGACGTACCTGCTGAACCAGGGGAAATTCATCCTGCTGCTCTGGGTGTGCATCGCGGCGGTAATGGTCTGGTATTTCGGATTCCTGCGGGCGGTGCCGGGGAGCGGCGATGTGAATGCCGGGCCGGGAAATGAGGATCTGCGCCATTACAGCACCGCCGTGCAGGTGATCACGATACTGTTTTTCAGCCTGGTGGGCATCGGGGGAAGCTACGCGGTGGCGTGGTTTGGGATGCGGGTGAACACGTTCGCCAACAGCCGCACCGCGATGGCCGCCCTCAGCGGAAGCGCGCGGCCGGTTTATGCAATTCCTCTGAAGGCGGGCATGTCGATCGGCATGGTGCTGATCAGCATCGAGTTGTTCCTGATGCTGGTGATCCTTCTGTTCGTGCCGCGCAATTTGGCGGGGCAGTGCTTCATCGGCTTTGCCATCGGCGAGTCGCTGGGCGCGGCGGCATTGCGGGTGGCCGGCGGGATATTCACCAAGATCGCGGACATCGGCGCCGACCTGATGAAGATCGTCTTCAAGATCAAGGAAGACGACGCCCGCAACCCCGGCGTGATCGCCGACTGCGTGGGTGACAACGCCGGCGATTCCGTCGGCCCCACCGCCGATGGATTCGAGACGTATGGCGTGACAGGCGTCGCGCTGATCACCTTTATTCTCCTTGCCGTCCCCAATGGCGACGTGCAGGTGCAATTGCTCGTTTGGATTTTCGTCATGCGGCTGGTCATGGTGCTGACCAGCGGGCTGGCGTACTTCCTCAGCGAGGGCATCTCGGCCAACTTGTATCGCAACGTGCGGACGATGAACTTTGAAGCCCCACTCACGCTGCTGGTGTGGGTGGCGTCCGTGACTTCCGTGCTGGCCACTTACCTGTTCACCTACCTGCTGGTCGGCAATATCGAGGTCCTCGGCATCGCCCATCCTGATCTCTGGTGGAAGCTGGCGACCATCATCACCTGCGGCACACTCGCCGGCGCCATCATCCCGGAAGTCACCAAAGTCTTCACCTCCACCCACAGCCGCCATGTGCGCGAGATCGTCACCACCAGCCGGGAGGGCGGGGCTTCGCTGAACGTTTTGAGCGGGCTTTCCGCCGGTAATTTCTCGGCGTTCTGGGTGGGCGGCGTCACCATCGGCGGATTGATGGCGCTGGCCTACGGAATCTCCACGCTGGGCGCGGGGCAGGCCAATCTCTCGTCCATCATGATCCCGGCGTCCACCGCGATCTTCGCCTTTGGCCTGGTGGCCTTCGGGTTCCTGGGAATGGGGCCGGTGACGATTGCTGTCGATAGTTACGGGCCGGTGACGGATAACGCGCAGAGCGTGTACGAGCTTTCGCTGATCGAGGAGCAGCCGGGCATCGAAGCCGAGCTTTCAAAGCAGTATGGCGTGAAGGTGGATTTCGCGCATGCCAAAGCGCTGCTGGAGGAAAACGACGGCGCGGGAAACACCTTCAAAGCCACCGCCAAGCCCGTACTGATCGGCACGGCGGTGGTCGGCGCTACCACGCTGATTTTCTCGATCATCATGCTGCTGACCGGCAGCCTGACCGATCCGTTGGCCATGACCAAGCTCTCCATCCTTCACGCCCCGTTCCTGGTCGGTCTGATCGAGGGCATTGCCGTCATATACTGGTTCAGCGGCGCCAGCATGCAGGCGGTCATCACCGGCGCCTATCGCGCGGTCGAGTTCATCAAGAAACACATCAAGCTGGAAAGCGCCGCCAAGGCAAGCATGCACGACAGCAAGCGGGTGGTGGCGATCTGCACGCGCTACGCGCAGCTTGGCATGGCCAACATCTTCCTGACGATCTTCTTCATCACGTTGTCGGCGGCGTTCGTGGATGAGTTCCTGTTCATCGGCTTTCTGATCGGCATCGCGCTCAGCGGTTTGTTCCAAGCGATCTTCATGGCCAACGCCGGCGGCGCGTGGGACAACGCCAAGAAAATCGTCGAGACGGAATTGAAGGCCAAGGGCACGCCGTTGCATGATGCCACCGTGGTCGGCGACACCGTCGGCGATCCGTTCAAGGACACCAGTTCGGTCGCCATGAACCCCATCATCAAGTTCGCAACGCTCTTTGGCCTGTTGGCGGTTGAATTGGCCCTGACGGTCGGCCGCACCCAGCGCAGCCTCCTGGCCGCCGCGTTCTTTCTAATTGCCGCGTTCTTCATCTACCGCAGCTTCTACGGCATGCGCATTGTCGAAAGCGGCAAGGGCGAGGCAGCCGACGAACACATGGCGGCGGGCGCGGAAAAGTGAATCGAATATGGAAGGCGGACGATCCCCTGGCGTGACACGGGCGTCCCGCCCGTGCCGAGGGCCGCGCTGAATAGGGAAACACACCTTTCCAAAGTTCCGCGTCGCATGCACGGGCGTCTCGCCACAGGCGTCCGGGATTTTGCTTGGCGTGACAATAGCAATAATCTGCATTGCGCCAGCCGTTGGTTTGTGTCATGCTGCCCGCGTGGCATTCGAGCCTGCTCAATCCTCGGTTCCCGGCTCGCGGG
>DASRLH010000052.1:0-2502 GCA_035648595.1 Tepidisphaeraceae bacterium | reverse complement strand
CCGGGAACCGAGGATTGAGCAGGCTCGAATGCCACGCGGGCAGCATGACACAAACCAACGGCTGGCGCAATGCAGATTATTGCTATTGTCACGCCAAGCAAAATCCCGGACGCCTGTGGCGGGACGCCCGTGTCACGATTGGGGTTGCCGTCACAGCCTGAACCCCTTCTGGATTTGCCATGGATGAACAGCGCATAGTCGCGTACTTGCGTACTTGCGTACTGGTGTCCTTTGGAGGCTCACGCCTTTCAGGCGGCTTGCGCGTCCGCAGGGACGAGGCGCAGGCCGTGGGTGGGCGGACTGCCAACGGCCGGCTTGCCATCGGGGTGAAACTCCGGCACGCAACGGCGCAACGCCGCGACGGCCTGGCGATCTCCCGCCTCGGCGGCTTGGGCGAGCATCTCCAGCCCGCGCGACACTTCCGCCGGGTCGGCCGGCGAAAGCTGCCAGACGCGGATTTTCTCATGCGCCGTCGGGCGCGTCTGTTCGTCGTCGGTGCAAAGCTCTTCGTAAAGCTTTTCGCCGGGACGAACGCCGGTGAATTGGATCAGGATGTCCTGATCGGGAACCAGACCATTTCGGCGGATCAATTCGCGCGCCATATCGAGGATTCGCACGGATTGGCCCATGTCGAGCACGAAAATCTCCCCGCCCTTGCCGATGGCGCCCGCCTGCATGACCAGTTGGCTGGCTTCGGGGATGGTCATGAAATATCGCCGCATGTCCGCGTGCGTAACCGTGACCGGGCCGCCCGCCTCTATCTGCTTCTGAAAGATCGGCACCACGCTGCCGCTGCTTCCCAACACATTCCCAAACCGAACGGCAAGGAACCGCGTGCCCAAAGCCCCGCCTTGCGCGTGGATGCGCGCATTCAATGATTGGATATACATCTCCGCGACGCGCTTGCTCGCGCCCATCACGCTGCTGGGGTTGACGGCTTTGTCGGTGCTGATGAGGACGAATGCCGCCGTCCCCGCGGCCAGAGCCGCGTCGGCAACCGCTTTGGTCCCGAAGATATTGTTCTTGATCGCCTCACACGGATTGTGCTCCATCATCGGCACATGCTTGTGCGCGGCGCAATGAAACACCACCTGCGGCTTGTGCGTCTGAAAAATCTGGTTGATGCGCCGGCCATCGCACACATCCGCGATGCAAGGCTTAATGTCCGCCCCAACCCAGCGCTCGCGCAATTCGCGGTCGATCTCGAAGAGATTGTTCTCGGCGCGCTCGACGAGCAGCACCCGGCTGGGGCAGAAGCGCATCATCTGCCGGCAAATCTCCGAGCCGATGCTCCCGCCCGCCCCCGTCACCATCACGCGCTTGCCGGCTAAAAATCGCTGCAATTCAGGCGTGTCCAGGTTCACCGCCGGCCGGCCCAGCAAGTCGGTCAGTTCGATTGCGCGCGAGCCGCGCGCCTGGGGATGGGTCGCGCGCAACGGCGCCATCAGCCCAGACGGGCCGTCCAGGCGCGACATCGCGCGATGCAATAATCGGCGCAGAGAATCTTTGACGCAATTCACCAGTTCCCTTATCGGCCCAGCGGGAACGACGGCTTGAGTGGGTCGCCCGCTTCGTTATCATCAATCCATGACCCTGATCGTCGGCTCCATTCGCGCGCATGACGTCATCTTGACCGCCGATGGCCGCTCCACGCGAATGGAAAATGGCGTGGTCACCGCCATTGATGACCATTTTCAGAAGCTTTTTCCGATCCCGGCGCATCCGGTGGTGATTGCCCATATGGGTGAGAACGATCTGGCGGGCGAACCGTTGGGGCGGTTTCTTGGCAGATTCATCGAGAAATTAAACGCCGGCAATTTCACGATTCAACAGATCGCCGACCGGCTGCGCTGTTACGCCCAGCCGGCGGTGCGCGCCCGGCTCAAGACTGCCGGGTCGGTGAATGGATGCAATTTGTGGGTCGCCGGTTTCAGCTACCTTGAGCCCGAGCCGGCCATCGTTGAGACATTCTGGAAGTACAAGGAGGGCGTGCTTTACACCGAGGAACGCCGCTTCGGCCCAACCTCCGTCGTGCCCGGCGGCGACGGCGCCAAGCAGATCGAGCCGGTGAACTGGCACGCCATCGACGGCAAGTCGATCAGGCAGGTGCGGGCGTATCATCACACGCTGATGCGCGAGGCGACGACCGCCAACGTCAAGCCCAACACCGTTGGCGGGGACATTGAGGAAATCGTCATCACGCCGGAGCGATGGAAATGGGTGAAGGCTCCCCGCGAAAATAAAGCGGCGCCGGCGACGCGGTCGTTTCCTGACCCGAAGATGTGAACTCTTACATCTGCAAACCCCCTTCACTCAGAAGTCGCGGGCTGCACAAAAAGCTTGGACTCTGTATTGTTTGATTTCCTTCAAGGATATCATGCAGTCTCTGGTTTTTTTGGCAAGATTTCCAGGTGATTTATGCCGCTTGTGATAGTTTTTCGATTTTTGCCTCGCGTGCCGCGTGTAGGGCGGCGGTCACCTGCCGTCCTTTGTCGCTCATCA
>DASRLH010000051.1:0-3649 GCA_035648595.1 Tepidisphaeraceae bacterium | reverse complement strand
CTGGTGGGTGTCCCGCGAGCCGGGAACCGAGGATTGAGCAGGCTCGAATGCCACGCGGGCAGCATGACACAAACCAACGGCTGGCGCAATGCAGATTATTGCTATTGTCACGCCAAGCAAAATCCCGGACGCCTGTGGCGTGCCGCCCGTGATACATCGACGCCGTGACCCCAAAGACCTCAAACGACATCAATTCAAATTTCGTGTTGTGGTGACAGGTCCGTGGAGCTCTCGAGCATGTCTCCGCGCCTCTGCGCCTCCGCGGTAAATCCTTCTTCCATTTTTTTGTTCTCACGGAAACGTCTGTAGTCGAACGCGCCCCCGTGCCCCGGTGTCTCCGTGGTTCTCTTCGCTCCCACGGGTCACGGCCTCGCGCAACTGCGCGAGTCGGGTTTCCCTTTCATCCCTGTAGAACATGTTGAACGTATCGAACGGGATGATCCGCCCATCGGGATGCACGATGTGCACGCAGGTCTTTTTCACCGAGCGCACGTCGAAGTTATGCGCGTCCAGGAACTGCATGATGATGATGCGGAAGATATTGTCGTACGTCACGTTTTGCGGCACCTGCACCAGCGGCAGGCAGCACAAGAGTTGCCGCAGGGACAGGGCCGACGAAGCCGGGGAGGCGGCGGTGGAGAAGAGCTTGAACAGTTCATCCCGCACCTGCTCGCTCTTTTCGTACATGATGGTGTTCCCCTCCCCATGCAAAAGAAGTTGCGGATCGATCAGGCCCGTGAGCGGCATGACTTTTCCGTCGAGCTTGATCGCATACGCCATCGCCAGGCAATCGGGATGGCAGGGAACGGGGATCACATCCGACGGCTTGAAAAGCGATTGCTGGGCAAGAATCTGCTGGCGCACCTCGCCAAGCGTGAGGCGATCTCGCGCGGGGTCGAAGTTCTCGACGCGGCCGGCATCCTGGATCGGCTGAAACGTCACGCCGCGCACGCACGGCTGCTTGAGGGCAAACTCGATAATCTCGCCGATCTCCCCGTCGTTGAGCCCCTTCTTGAGCGTGACGACCAAGGTTGTCGAAATATTGTGTTCATTGAGCCGATCCAGCGCGCGGCGGCGGATGTCGCTCAAATCCTGCCCACGCAAAACGCGCAGCGGCTCGGAGCGCAGTGAATCCCATTGCAGATACAACTCAAAGCCCGGCATGTAATCCTTGAGCCGCCGGGCAAACGCCGCGTCCTGTGCTATTCTTATGCCGTTGGTGTTCACCATCAGGTGCTTGATGGGCCGCGATTTGGCGGCGTCGAGAATGCGGGAAAATTCGGGATGAATCGTCGGCTCGCCGCCGCTGATCTGCACCACGTCCGGCTTGCCCTCGTTGCGCACCACGCAATCGAGCATGAACTCCACCTGCTCGAAGCTCCGATGCGTCGTGCGCTGCGGCGATGATTCGCTGTAGCAAACCGGGCAGGTGAGATTGCACTGATCGGTGATCTCCACCAGCGTCAGGCAACTGTGCTGCTCGTGATCCGGGCACAACCCGCAATCGTATGGGCAGCCGTATTTGATCGGCGTGTTAAATTTCAACGGCATCTGCCCCGGCTTGAGCGTCTGCCGGGAGAGCTTGTAATACTCGATGTCCGTGGAAATCAGCACCTTTTGGAAACGATGCTCCGGGCACCATTTGTGCAGATAAACGCAGCCGTCCTGAAAGATGACCTTCGCCTCGACCTTGCGGAGACAGGTGGCGCAGAGGCTGTTGGTGAGTTCGTAAAAAAGATAAGGGCGGTCGGGCATGAGGGGCCTTTGGTTTCAGGGGCGGGTTGCCGGGGAAAGTTTATCGACGGGCAGCAGTTCGGGTCTCTGATTATTCAGCAATTCGATCGCCCGGTCGGGGAGGTGGGCGGGTTCCATTCCAATCAATCCGCCGTTGTCCACATATTCGAGTCTCCATTGCGACAGCACCTCGTCGGGTGCGAACGTGAGACGCAACCCATAACTGTATTTATTTTCCGGCCATGCCGAAAAACACTGCGGATAAATCAGTAGTCCCTCGGCGGTTTCCAGTGTATACCCGATTGACGTTCGATCCGCCGACATAAAGCTCGGCGGCCCGAGCAGGGCAATAACCTGCGCCCGCGTGACATGGCCTGGCTGAATGCGCGCCTTTGATCCGGCATCGCCAACCAATTCTCGGAAATCGACTTGATGCTTGTCCGTTCGATGTTCCGGGATCGGCAGATAGATGCAGCCGACCAGCAGCCACAACCCGACAGCCGACAGCATCAGCGGAAGCGTTCGCCGAGGGGTCGTGGGCCGATGTCCGCGTGGTGAAGATGGCGTCTCATCCATTAGGGTACTCCCACGCATGAAGTGCGCGAAGGAGTCGTAAAGTTCATGCTCACTCGACAAAGATTTTAGCTATCCGGCCCGCAAGGCCTTCGCCGAATCTCTCAGGTGCTATACCCGTAGCGTATCACGGGCGTCCCGCCCGTGCATAATGCGCGGCTTACTTTCCGAAACCGTGTTTAGCCGCTGTCGCCATCAGATTCTTCCGCCGCAACGCCGGCGAGAATTTGGCTGTTCGTTCACGATTGCCCGTCCGTCGCGGACAAGGCAGGAGGCTCGCTGGTCGATTCTCGGCCCGCGATAAGCAATCGCAGCACCCATATCGCCCCCAGCGCGCACGCCATCTGGATGGGGCTTAGGCCAAAGTACGTATATCGCGGCTTGATGAATTCCACGGCAAACCGCCAGAGCAAATACGCGAAAAGGAACAGCCGAAACAACTGCCCATTGGGATATGGCCGGCGGGCACACAGGGCCAGGGCGAGCGCCAGGCAAGTGAGGAAGACAATATCATAAAGCTGCGTGGGATGCCGGCGGATTCCGTCGCCGAAATCGACGGCCCAGGGGAGGTTGCTGGCGATGCCGTAGGTGTGGTCGGGCAGGCCGGTGAGGAAGCAGCCGATGCGGCCGACGGCCATGCCCAGGATCAGCGGGAAGACGAAGGCGTCGCCGGTGGAATTGCGGATGGCGAGCCGCCGCTTGGCGATTTCCACGCCGGCCCAACCGCCCAGCAGGCCGCCGACGATGGTTTTCCCGCCGATCCAGCCTTGCGGATCAAAACGGTGCGGCCAGTAATCCGGCGCCGACTCCAACCATGCCAGCACTTTCGAGCCGATCAGCGCGCCAAAGATCGCGCCGACGATAAGCCAAAGATTCTGCTCGACGCTCACCGCCGCCCGCGGCCAGCGCCGGCGTTGGCGAAGATAAAGCTGAAACCCCAGGAAATAGGCGAGAACCTCCATCAATAGATGCGGGTGAATGCGATGGCCGAAGAAGTGAAAGTAGTAAGGGAAAGTCATTGGTGTATTTGCTATCCCGAGCGGGTGTGCCGCAAGCGAAAGGAAGAGTTAGCCACGAATGGGCACGAATGTACACGAATGAAGATTCATTATTCGTATTTCCATCGGCAATTCTGGAGACTGCGCGAAGATTAGCGGTAGAGGCTTGGGCACATCACGAAAGCATGAATGGCAGATCGCTGTTCCTTCAAGGATATCATGCAGTCTCTGGTTTTTTTGGCAAGATTTCCAGGTGATTTATGCCGCTTGTGATAGTTTTTCGATTTTTGCCTCGCGTGCCGCGTGTAGGGCGGCGGTCACCTGCCGTCCTTTGTCGCTCATCA
>DASRLH010000050.1:0-2662 GCA_035648595.1 Tepidisphaeraceae bacterium | reverse complement strand
TGATGAGCGACAAAGGACGGCAGGTGACCGCCGCCCTACACGCGGCACGCGAGGCAAACATCGAAAAACTATCACAAGCGGCATAAATCACCTGGAAATCTTGCCAAAAAAACCAGAGACTGCATGATATCCTTGAAGAAGCTCAATTGGAAAATCGGTTTCTATTCGGGGGGATGAGCATTGCTGTCATGGTCCTTGGGGGACATGGACCCGAGGAGTTTTCGCATTATGTCTTGCGCCCTCTGGCTCGGTTTTGTGCGTGGTGTTATATGTGGGTATGATCTTCGCGCCACGCCTGACCGATGCCCGGAATGCGGCGCGTCGCCGGCTTCAACAGAGAAATCCAAGACGGACCAACTGCGGCCAAAGTCATAGACCCCGTTAAGCCTGAGAAACCGAACCACGTGATCTGCGGCAAGAGTCCGTTGAGCCAACGGCAAATTCCTGCATTTCCTTCGTGTCTTCGTGGTTAATCTTCGTCTCCTCGCTTCGGTTTCGGATTTCCCGCCCCATTCACTCTCTGCGCGGCCGGTTCAGGGACGATGCGGTCGCCGACGCGGGCGGACCAGGCTCTGGTGAATTCGGCGCCCAGATACAGAATCTGCGCCGAGTAGTAGACCCACACCAGCAGCGCCACCAGCGACCCCGCCGCCCCGTACGAGCGCACCAGCAGGCTGCGCCCCAGATACGTTCCGATCGCGAATCGGCCCAGCGAGAACAGGCCGGCGGCGATTGCCGCCCCCATCCAGACATCCTTCCAGGGCACCGTCACATCCGGCAATATCTTGTAAATCATCGCGAAGAGCACGGTGATCACGGTCAGTGACACCACCTCCTGCGCGATTGTCCAGGCAAGGGCAGTTTGCTTGAGATCTCCCTGCGCGTAGTCGCGCAGCGACGCCAGCCCGGCGCTGATGATGAGCGAGACGAGCAACAAAAAGCAAATACCCAGGACCATGGCGAAGGAGAGGAAGCGTTTGCGCAGGACGCCCAGAAACGCCGCCTTGCCCGGCTTGATCGCGACGTGCCAGATGGCGTCGAGCGATTCCTGCAGGTTCACGAAGACGCCGGATGCCCCGAACATCAGCACGATCAGGCCGACGGTCGTTCCGAACACGCCGGGCGTCGCCGCGCCCTGCCCGGCGTTGAGCACCGTCCCCACGGCATCCGCGCCCGGCTTGCCGATAAGCTCCTCGAACTCCATCACGATTCGATGCCGCGCCGCCGCCGAGTTATGGAAAATGGCCCCCGCGATCGGCGCGGTTAAAATTACCACCGGCGCCAGCGCCAGCACGGTGTAATACGCCAGCGCCGCCCCCAGCATCGGCGCCTTGTCCTGCCACCAGCCGGCAAACGTATCCTTCAACACCGGCAACAGTCGCGGAAACTTCATGCAAGCTCTCAGTGGATGGACAAACCTTGTCGCGCCCAAACATTCCGCGATAGTCTATGCCGTCTGGCGTATGGAGACATGCGTGAAACCGGCCCCGATCCCCACACCGCGTAGGGTTCGCTTCAGCGAACGCGGTCCTCGGCGCGGCACCCCCAATCCTCGTTCGCTAAAGCGAACCCTACGAAAACGGACGGCGCAGCGATCCTCTCGCGGGCCTGGCGTTGCAAATCCGTTTTTCTTTCGCGCTGGAAAATTGTGGGAAGCGTGTCAGCCTAGCGCAAGCATATTCGCCATTGCATACCGCCCCGGCTTCTGCTCCGCCAGCCATTCGGCGGCGCGCAGGGCGCCGTGGGCGAAGGTGTCGCGGTTGGTGGCGACGTGGGTGAGTTCGATGCGCTCGCCGAGGGCGGCGAAGTAGGCGGTATGGCGGCCGATCTCGTCGCCGATGCGCAGGGCGTGCATGCCGATCTCGCCGGGCTTGCGCATCACGTCGTCGCCGTGGCGGTCGAAACGCAAGGCGTCGCGGGTTTTTCCGGTCGCGTTGAGAATCGCGTCGGCCAGGCCCATCGCGGTGCCGGAGGGGGCATCCTTCTTAAAACGATGGTGGCCCTCGACGATCTCGATATCGCAGTTCTCGCCCAGGACGCGGGCCACTTCGCCGGCGATTTTGAACAGCAGATTCACACCCAGGCTCATGTTGGGCGCCTGGAGGATGGGAATGTCGGCGGCGGCCTGGTCGATGATCGCGTGATCCGCCGGCTGCAGGCCGGTGGTGCCGATGACCATCGCAATCCCGCGATCGCGGCAGGTTTTGAGCCAGTGCCGCATTGAGCCCGGCGACGTGAAATCGATCAGCACGGCCGGCGTGGGGCGCAGATCGAACGTGAACGCAACGCCGACCGATCCGACGCCCGCGATCTCCCCGGCGTCTTTCCCAAGTGCGGCATGGTCGGGCCGCTCGATGGCGGCAAGGATTTGAAAATAGCCCGCCGCGTGAGCCAGGGCGATGAGCCGCTGGCCCATCCGTCCCGCCGCCCCGGTAATCGCGATGCTTGTCATTCGTTCACCTCACCCTCAGGGTGAGTAGAAGGTATGCGGCGGAGGCGGAAAGTCAAAATGAGGCGCCCGTTTGCCAAACGCCGGCGAATCCACGCGCCTGCCGGCCGTGGGCGAAGTGACACTTTGTGACGAATTGTTAATACCGTTCGGCTCGCCGGTTGCTTTTATTGTTGTGGAACTGTATCGGGGCTGACAGGTGTGGGTAAGGGC
>DASRLH010000049.1:0-24975 GCA_035648595.1 Tepidisphaeraceae bacterium | reverse complement strand
GGGAGGTACGTTGTCCGTGCCAGTGGCGGGCGGGTTTGTGGCGCCGCCCGTTGCCGGCGCGGGCGATTGCGTGGCATCGGGCGCGTTACCGGCGCCGGTGCCGGTCTCATCGCGCATGGGAGCGCCCGGCGGAAGCGGGGCGCGCACGGCGAATTCGCCGGACGTCGGCACGCCCTGATGGCTGTCGAACTGCACAATCACCAGGTTCGGCTCAACCTTCTTGACCTGCCCCAGAACAATCTGCCGCATTGATGAGTCGTTGGTGGTGATGGAAACCGGATCATCGACTGAAAGATTCTCCGAGGGCATGTTGCGCACGGCCAAAAGGCCTTGATCGGCATGCACCGCGGTCACCACGCCGACCGTCGCCAGCGGGTTGGCGGCGTGAAGCTGCGAGCGGGCCTGTTCGAGCGACAGCGTCATGCTCGGCGCCGCCGGGGGCGGGGGCGGCGCCTGGTTCTTATGGGAATTATTTGCGCAACCGACCAGCAGCCCCGAAGCAACCAAAGCCGCCGACCAACGAATCGTTGACATGGATCGTCTCCTCAAATGCGTTCCAACAACCTTCCCGCGAGCGCCGGCCCCGGGTGGCCACTGCGCATAGTAAACCCGCAAACAGGCATTTCGTGCAAGTGTCGTTGTGGATTTACACACCCGCCGAGGTTATGGGGCGACGTTCAGCGGCACGGCTTCGCGGTTCACCAGGCGCCAATCGGACGACGCCAAGCCGGGCGCGGCGCCGAAATACATGCGGTACTCGGTGTTCCCGCGCGTGTACCGCCAGACCTCAAATGGCGTTCCGTGGGGAAATGTCCCCGAAAGCGTGCCGCGCGGATCACCCGTGTTCCTGGCGGACCCCACGCGTCCAATGAACCGCGAGTCCGGCTGGCCCATCGCCGCGCGCACCTGATCTTTGGTAGCGCCGGTTTGTACCGAGTTGTATGTCTTGCCAAACTGGCCGCCGGAGCTCGAGCAGCCCGACAACAGCATGGCTGTCAATAGGGTGAGGGCGAATTGAACGGTTGATCGCGATGTCATGGGCGCCATCATCCGAAGTTTTCGCGGATCGGCAAGTTGCCGAAACATCCATGTGCAATGGCATGGAATATGCATGACAACAGAACAGTTGGACGATAAGCCGATACATAAACGGTTTTCGTTCAATGCGGAGATTCGTCATGATGCCAAGCCTACCGCTGTGTTGTTCGCCCCGCGCTTATGGCCTGCTGTCCAGGCAGTTGGATGCGCTCAATTCATCCGATTCGTTGCTCACCGGCGCGGTGGGCATCTCCATGCATCAGATGGAAGAAGCGAACCCCGCCGCCGTCGATCGCGCCATTCAGAAATTCGCGGATACGATTCGGTCGCGCGTGCGCGGCCCCCAGCCGCAGGCAATCCTGGCGCACTTGCACCAATATTTGTTCGAGGAATTGGGATTTCGCGGCAACACCGAGGACTATTACAACCCGGCCAACAGTTATCTGCCCGCCGTCATTAAATCCCGCAAGGGTTTGCCGATCACGTTAAGTTTGGTCTACAAGCTGGTTGCCGAGCGGTTGGGCCTGCGGTCGTGGGGGGTTGGATTGCCGGGGCATTTTCTGGTGGGCGTGGAAGTGGATGGGAAAGCGATTCTGGTGGATGCGTTCGCCGGCGGGCGAATTCTAACGCCCAACGAGGCCCATGAACGACTGATGGAAATGTTCGGCCCAGAAGTCGAATGGAGCGAGGAGATGCTCCGCCCCGCGTCCAACCGTCATTGGCTCACCCGCATGCTTCAGAATCTGCTGAACGTCTTCGGCTCAACCGGGCGGAATTACCCGGACGTGGCGGCGGTTCTGGAAATGGAAATGCTCCTCTGGCCCGAGCAAAGCCATCTTCAACGTGACTTGGGTTTGGTACTTGCCCGCTGCGGCCTGGCCCGCCCGGCAACGGCATGGCTGGATCGGTATCTACAGAATAACCCGGATGATCCGCAAAAGGGACAACTCGAGGAACTCTTACAGGTGCTGGGAACGTGATGGGCAAGATTCGCGCAAAGGCACAGAGACTCTGAGGCGCAAAGTCAAAAAACTGTGGAGAGCCCCGTCGAATTCGTTTTCGGGTGAGGTGTGAGTACTTTTTGTGGCATGGGCAGCCTGCCCATGAGTGCGGTATTCCGCACCGATCTGCAAATGCCCGATTTTTGCTTGCTGCGTACAGCAAGCCACGGGCGGGCCGCCCGTTCCACAAATATAGGCCACACCCTTCGGGTATGCAGCAGGTTGATCCAAACGGTCTTCGGTACTTCACACCGAAGTTTTCTCTGAATCTCTGTGTCTCGGCTACTCTGCGCTGATCTGCTCGGGCTAACCCCGAACTCAAGCCGCCGCGGCCAGGTTCTCGCGGAAGCGCTCTCGAATCGCGGTGAAGGCTTCCTCGGCGGCGAGGAACGCATCGACCATTTCCGGCGCAAAGTGCGTGTTCACATCCTTGAGAATCAGCGACTTGGCGATTTCATGGGCAAACGCGTTTTTGTAAACACGCTTGCTGGTGAGCGCATCATATACGTCGGCCAGCGCCACGATGCGGCCGCAAAGGGGAATCGCCTCGCCCTTGAGGCGGTTGGGATAGCCGGTGCCATCGACTCGCTCGTGATGACTGGCGGCGATGTCGCGGGCCATGCGCAGGAACTTGGCATTGGGAAACCGGCAGACGGCGGCGTCCAAGGTCTGCGCGCCGATCGTCGTGTGCGTCTTCATGATCTCGTACTCGGCCTCGCTGAGCCGGCCCGGCTTCAGCAACACTGAATCGGGGATGCCGACCTTCCCGATATCGTGCAGCGGGCTGGTGGTGTAGACGAGACGCACGTACTCGGGGTTGATCTCATCCTTAAACTGCCCGTTGGCCGCCAACTGCTGAGCCAGTACCCGGCAATAATTCATGACCCGTTCGAGATGTCCGCCGGTTTCCGGGTCGCGCGATTCGGCGAGCTTGGCCATCGCAAAAATAGCGACGTCGCGCGTTTCCAGGGAGACGATCCGCTCGGCGGCGTGAAGGCGCGCGCGCAATTCATCGGGTTCGAACGGCTTGGCGATGAAGTCATCAGCCCCCGCCGACAGGCCGCGCACGCGCTCGGCGATGGTGTCGTGGCTGGTCAGCAGGATTACGTAGATGTACCCATCGGATGCGCTGGCGCGAATGGCGTGGCACAGCTCGATGCCGTTCATCTGCGGCATCTCCCAGTCGGAGATCACGAGTTGGCAGTCGTCGCGCCCCAGCACCTCCAGCGCCTCGCGCCCGTTGACGGCGCTGCGCACATCGTGCCCCAGGTCCCCCAGCGTGTCGCGAAGGATTTCCAGAGCGATCGGATCGTCATCGACAATGAGTACGCGCATTAGTTGGACCTCCATGTACAAGTGCTCGTCGCACCATATCAAGCCTGTACAGTTTCCTTCATCCTTGACAGCGCCGCCGGCACATCCTCCAGGCAGCCGCGCACTTGCTCTTTTAGGGTGGCGAGGCATTGTGCCGCCGCGTCGAAATCGCCCTCCCGCACGCGCGTCTCCATGATGGCGGCGGTGTTGCGAACAGGCTCGGCGGACAAATTCGCCGCCGCGCCTTTGATTGTGTGCGCGAGCCGGGCAAGGGAATCGGTATCACGTCGCTCCAAATCGCGCGCCATATCGTGGAGCTGTCCCTCGATCTGCGCGCCGAAAGTCTCTAACAGCTTTTGCGCGAGGGCTGATTTCCCCCGACATCGGCGAAGCAGGGACGCCGAGTCAATGGGGGAATCGCATACTACGGCCGCCCGTAACTCGGTTCCCGCCGCTGTCGCGCCTGCCATCGGGTCGCGCCGTTCGGGCGCGACTTCGTTGGGAACGGAAGTGGCAGGGGCGGTGGACGGGGCTTGTCCCGAGGCCGCCAGCAGCGTGGCGATCGCGCCCAACAGCTTGTCGGGATCGACGGGCTTGCTCACGTAATCGTCCATGCCCGCGGCAAGGCAGCGCTCGCGGTCGCCGCGAATGGCGTTGGCGGTCAGCGCGACGATCGGCAGCCGACTGCTTCGCGCCAGCCGGCCCTCACGCTCCATTTCGCGAATGCGTTTGGTCGCTTCGAATCCATCCATGCCCGGCATCTGGCAATCCATGAGCACCAGGTCGAATTTTCCTTCCATCACGGCATTGACGGCGGCCAATCCATCGCCGACGGCCTGGCAGCGGTATCCGGCGGAGTCGAGAATTTCCCCCGCGACCAGCCGGTTCACGTCATTGTCCTCGACCAGCAGAATCATCGCATTTCCGCCAGCCGAGCGTATTTGGACCGGCTCTGGAAGCAACGGCGCCGTTTGCGCGGCGGTCGGGCCGCCGGCCAGCGCTTCGGCGATGCGGTCGAACAATTGCGACTGCCGCACCGGCTTGGTCATGCAGGAGGCAAAGCCGATTTTTCGCATTTCCGCCGGGTCGAATGGGTTGTCCATCGAGGTGAGCATCATCAGTTGCGTGCCCTGCATGCTTGGGTCGGCGCGAACCGCGCGGGCCAGATCGGCGCCGTTCATTCCGGGCATCATCATGTCAACCACGGCCACCTGAAAAGGCCGGCCCTCGTGGTTGGCGGTGCGAAGCGCTTCGAGCGCGGACTCGCCCCCGTCGGCAGTTTGCACCACAAACCCCCAGCTTGAAAGTTGATCGCGGAGTATCTCGCGGCAAGCGGCGCTGTCGTCCACCGCCAAAACGCGCAGCCCACGCAAATGCGCCGCGCGCTGCGCGGTCGAGGGAGTCGGGGCGCATTTGGGGAATCGCGCGGTGAACCAGAAAGTCGAGCCTGCCCCCGCCGCGCTGTCGACGCCGATTTTTCCGCCCATCAGTTCCACAAGCTGCTTGCAGATCGCCAGGCCCAGACCGGTTCCGCCGTACTTGCGGGTGGTTGAGGTATCCACCTGCGAGAATGAGCGGAACAGGCGATTCATACGGTCCTGCGAGATGCCGATGCCGCTGTCCTGCACACAGAGTTTCACAACAATATGCTCGTCGGTTTGCTCCTCGGCAGCCGCGCGGACGATGACATGCCCCTTCTCCGTGAACTTGACAGCGTTGCTCACGAGATTGAGCAGCACCTGGCGAATGCGGGCGGCATCGCCGACGACATGCGCGTGAAGGTTGGAATCGAAATGGCAGGCGAGCTCCAGCCCCTTGGCGGCGGTCTTCTGCGCCATCATCTCGACGACTTCCTCGGCAACCGCCTTGAGATCCATTTCGGCGGCCTCAAGCTCGAGCTTGCCGGCCTCGATCTTCGAGAAATCCAGAATGTCGTTGATGAGGTCCAGCAGCGCGTTCGCCGACGACTTCACAATCTGCGCGTAGCGAAGCTGCTGGGGCGTCAGCCCCTTGCCGATCAGCACATCCGTCATTCCGATCACGCCATTGAGCGGCGTGCGGATTTCATGGCTCATGTTGGCCAGGAATTCGCTCTTGGCGCGGCTCGCGGACTCGGCGGCGGCGCGGGCGGAGTCGGCGGCCTCCTTGGCGGCCGAAAGCTGCGCCTGCGCCTTTTGCACCGACGCCTCTGCCGCCTTGCGCGCGGTGATGTCCTCGATCGTTCCATCGAAATACGCGATACGCCCCTGCCCATCGCGCCCGATACGCGCCTTGAGGGAGACGTGGCGGGTGCTTTGGTCTTTGTGGCGAACTTCGCACTCAAAATCCGAAACGCTTCCGTCGCGGGCCATTAACGTAAGGAATTCCATCCGCCGCGCCGGATCGACATAACGCCGGCAGCCGATGTCCTCGGCTTCGGCCAACATTTCCTCGGGGGAATCGTATCCGAAGATTGCCGAGTAAGCCGGATTGGCCGAAAGCAGCCGGCCTTCGGGCGAGGATTGGAAGATGCCAATCGTGGAGTTCTGGAAGATGCCGCGGAATTTTTCCTCGGCGCGGCGAACCGCCTCGACGGCGTTGCGCTCCTCGGTCACGTCCGCGTAGATCCCCAGGACGCCCATCACCCCTCCGGCCGCGTCGCGGATGGGAACCTTGCTGGCCATGATGTGCCGTTCGGAGCCGTCGGCGATCCGCGCCAATTCCTCGACATGCAGCAGCGGCTGGCCGCTGTCCATCACGTCGCGGTCGCTGCGGCGGTACAACTCCCCCTGGCTCTTGCCCCAGGGAAGATCCATATCGCTCATGCCCACGATCTGCTCGGGCGCCGCCAGGCCCGCGGCGCGGGCGAACGCCTGATTGCAGCCCATATAGGTGCTATCGCGGTCCTTCCAGAAAATGTGGAACGGAATCAGCGACAGGATGCTGCTGAGCAATTCCTTTTGCGCCCGCATCGCCTCTTCATCTTCCTTGCGCCCGCTGATATCGCTTTCGATGGCCATGAAATTGCGGATGGTGCCTTCGGCGTTCCAGATGGGTTGGGCGTCGATCTCGATCCAGTATCGTCGGCCGCTCTTGGCGTAGTTGACCAACTGCGCGGTAAACCCCTCGCCGCGTTCCAGGTGTGCCCGCATGTCGGCAACCACTTTCGCATCGGTTTCCGGGCCTTGCAGGAACGAGCCGGGCGTCCTGCCGGATACCTCCGGCAGCGTATATCCCGTAATGCGCTCAAATCCCTGATTGACCCATTCGATGCGGCCGCCGGCATCGGTGATGATGACGGCGTTATGCGTTCGGCTTGCCACCAGCGAGAGCTTGCGGGCTTCGGCCTCGCTGGCCATCAGTTCCGCGGCAACGTCCCCCATCGCCCGCAGTTGGAGCCGCAACAATCGCCGAAACCGCAGCCCAAGAATGCCGGCGATCACGCCCGCAATCGCCACGCTGATCCAATGCGACTGCCAACTGCTGATATGGGGCCTGCTCAGTTCCTTGCCCACTTCGAACAGGAAATACGCCGTTACGGTCGCCAGAACATGATCGAGAACGGTGCCGCGATCGAATGACTGGCGGGCGCCGGGCCGGTCAAGAATAACGGTACATTTTGGGTTGCCGCCGCCAGGCGTTTGTGCGCTACTGGGGCCAAGCCTTTTGGCGCCTAAGTCGTCGCCGTTTGAATGCGCGGCACGGGCCGCGCGAAATCGGAGTATGATTTGATGAATATATGCCAACACGTCCCGGGCCTCCCGTCTGTAGGGATCGGCCGGATCGTGCGGGCGCTTGACTACACGGCGGCGGCGTGCGCCTTTACCTGCTTTTCGGCGTGATAACTGCTGCGGACCATCGGGCCGGATTCCACATGGCCGATGCCTTTGGCTTCGCCGCGCAATTTCCAGTCTGCAAATTCATCGGGATGAACCCAGCGCTCGACGGCCAGATGTTGCGCGGTCGGCTGCAGATACTGGCCCAGCGTGAGGATGTCGCAACGGATCGCGGTCAGATCATCGATGACGGCGTCGATCTCATGCTCCTCTTCCCCAAGGCCCAGCATCATGCCGGTCTTGGTGGTGAAGCCCTGGTCTTTGGCGATCGCAAGGAGTTCCAGCGAACGGCGGTACTTGGCCTGCGGGCGCACGGTCCGATAGAGCCGAGGCACGGTCTCCATGTTGTGATTGAGGATATCGGGCTTTTGATCGAGCACCTGCTGGAGCGCATCCCAGTTGCCGGCAAAATCCGGGATGAGGACTTCGATGCTGGTGCCCGGCGACTGGAGGCGGATCTGGCGGATCGTCTGGGCCCAGACGCCGGCCCCGCCGTCGGGCAGCTCATCGCGGTTTACGCTGGTGATGACGGTGTGCTTGAGATTCATCGCCGCGACGGCCTGGCCAACCCGCACGGGCTCATCCAGATCGAGCGCCGGTGGGCGGCCCGTCGCGATGTGGCAAAACCCGCACGAGCGCGTGCAGACGTCGCCAAGAATCATCAGCGTCGCGGTACCCGCGGCCCAGCATTCGCCCATGTTGGGGCACTTGGCGGATTGACAAACCGTGTGCAGCCGCTGCGAATTCACGAGTTTGAGGAGCTTGGTGAATTCCTCCCCGCCGGGCATTTTCATTTTGAGCCACGAAGGCTTGCGGCCCAACGCCGGGCGCTGGGCGGAAGCCGCGACCGGCGCGTCGGCAAGAACCAGATGATCGAGGGAAAATCCCATCGTGTGCCAAGTTGGGCGCTTCAAGGAGAAAGTGGCACGGGCGAGACGCCCGTGTCCCCGTCACATTACGGTACTAAATATGTTTCGGGATTTTATAACGTGACACGGGCGTCCCGCCCGTGCCAACGGCGGAAAAGTAGGAAAAAACCATTTATGCTGAGATTATCACAACACGCACGGGCGAGACGCCTGTGTCACGATTGCGGATTGTCCATTCCCCGACCTGACACCTCTGTTTTTGACACCCGCGAACAGCGCGTAGCCGCGCACGGCTATTTAACGATTTTCACTTTGAGCTCCCTGCCGCGCCGCTGGCTGTAGGCGCCTGGGGCGCGTCGGGTTCGCCGGGCTTGGGCAGCGGGGCGCCGAAATAGCTGTCGTCAATTTCGGGTTTGGCGTCCTTTTTCATCTGCTCAAGCATCACCTCGGCGCGGCGGCTGGCCACGCGCTGGCTGGCCTCCTGATAGGTGGGGCTGATGCGGTTGAGCACCTGTATAATGTGATAGCCAAACTGCGTTTTCACCGGCTCGCTGATCTGGTTCTTCTTCAGCGAGAATGCCGACTGCTCGAAGGCGGGAACCATTTGCCCGCGCGTCATGGGAGCGGGCCCCAGGCTGCCCCCGACCGCCGCCGAGCCTTTGTCATCTGAATTGGCGCGGGCCAGGTTTGCGAAATCGGCGCCTTTGTCCAATTGCTTCTTGATTTCCTGCGCCTTGGCCTTGGCCTGTGCGTCGCTGAGCATCGCCCCGGTGACGGGACCTCCCTTCACGCCGATCAGGATGTGACGAACCTGCAATTCGTCAAACCAATCCTTGTTGTCATTGAAGAATTTTTCGTTGGCATCCTTCTGCTCCTCAATGTGAAGCATGGCGGCATTGGCCAGCATCTGTTCGTACATCGTGCGAACCTTGGTGGTATCGTCGAGCTTGAGCCGTTTGGCTTCGGCGGCAAGCAGCTTCATATCGACGAACCGCTCAACGAGCTGCCGTTTGGCTTCGGGATGGGCAACGATCTGCGATTGGACGGATGGATCGAGCTGCGTGAAAAAATCGTTGAACTCGCCGGCGGTGATTTTCTGATCGCCCACGGTGATGACGACCTTGCCCGGATCGACCTGGGGAAACGCCGCGATCGCCACGCCCTTGGGCGAATTCCCAAGGGGATCGGCGCCAGAAGATGTCGGCTGCGCGATGGCCCTGGAACTCCTGAGTTGGTTCAGCAGCGGCATCGAAACCGCCGCCGTCACCGCCACGATCAGAATCACCCGCAAAATTCGCTTTTTGGAACGCAAAGTCTCTCCTGCACAAAACAATGGATATTTACAAAGGACGGCAAAGACCCCGGCAATCTGACGCGAAAGAATACCCAACGAAAGATGTCATATCTCACAAGCTCGAGCGCGATCACGCGCCTCTTCATCCTTTTGCCGCTGCCCCGCAGGGCAGTGACCACGTTGCGTGGGCGCGCACTCAATCACTTTGGACGATCCGGGCTGGGAATTGTTCGGGGCGTTTCCCTCACATTGGAAGTCCAAGGGCGGCCCGCGCCAATTCTCGCAGGCTTCGGCACGTCGCGATCGCATCACGGGCATCGGACTTCGTTGCGGTGCGACCCGGATAGCGAATCTCGACAGCCGCCTTGCTGAGCAGATCCAAGCGAGTCCGCCAAACCCCCCACGTCGGCTCAATTGACAGTACCAGATTAAGTAGAATCACCAGGTCGTGCGTTTTGGGAAATACAATCGCGGCCTCCTGGAGTCGCGCCTTCATGTATTTTTCCGCGCATTGTTGCGCGTGAAAACACGCGCCGTCAAAGTCCGGCATTTTGCGCGCTCGCGCAAGCCGCTTGGCGCTGTTGAAGTCGTTTTCGGCCTTCTCGACCCACTCGCGCGTTAGCGGCATCATAAAGCACGATCCCCTCATTGACGATTTCGCTTAGAAAAAAATCATTCAGTGCGATACGTTCCCGCAGGACGGCCGTTGTGCGGACAAGCATGTCCACCGCGAAGTTAGGCTGCACCCGTTGGGAAATCTCCGCCGCCTTGCGATACCCATCTTGGCCTTTCGATATCACGATGAGCAGGTCCACGTCCGAATCGTCCGCGGCGGCGCCGTAGGCGTGTGATCCGAAAAGTATGATCCGCTCAGGAGAAAATTCTGCGGCGATGCGGTCGCATAAATCGAGAATCAGCGGTGCGCGAACCATTGTTTCCAGAATAGGGCTGGAAGCCGCGATTAACAAGCGTCACCCGATCCCGATCGTCCGCGTACAATGTCGGGGGTCGTCCACCCGTTTTAGCTTTCGCGGACCCGCGGGCGGACTGCCGGTGCATGAATGGAGCGGATGCCGATGGTTTTTGCGAGATGGTGCGCATTTTTCTTCGCGGTCATGGCGATCGCGGCGGCACGCGCTCAATTGCCGGCGACTCAACCCAGTTCCCTGGAAGTGCGCGACATCACCGGCGTCGTCCGCCATCCATTGGAACCCGGGCACGGCAAGGCGGCGGTGGTTATTTTCATATCCACCGACTGCCCCGTCTCTAATGGCTACGCGCCGGAGATCAACCGCATCTGCAAGGCGTACGAATCGCGTGGCGTGGCGTTTTATCTCGTTCACACCGATCCGGCGTTATCAACCGCCGATGCCGCCCGGCATGCGACGGATTATGGCTTTGCCTGCCCGATCCTGATCGATCGCAAGCACGAACTGGTGAAGCGCATCGGCGCGACGATGACCCCGGAGGCGGCGGTGATCGGGCCGGATGGCGCGGTTGCGTATCGGGGGCGGATTGACAACCTGTATGTGTCGCTGGGCAAACGGCGGTATCAGGCCACCGTGCATGATCTGCGGGCGGCCTTGGACGCCACGCTGGCGGGCAAGCCGGTGGCGGTACCCCGCACAACCGCTGTCGGATGTTCAATTACGCAATGAACTACGAAAGACAAAGGATAAGTCAGATGTTCAAGAACATTGCCCCCGCACTCTCACCACGCCGGCCCTGGGGCATTTCGGCTTGCCTCTTCGGCGGACCGTTGCTGATGGCCTGGCTCGGTGTTGCCAGCGGGCAAGCGGCGCCGGCGGCTTCCATCATGGCATCACCCACGTTTACCCACGACGTTGCGCCGATTCTTTTTCAGCACTGCGCTAATTGCCACCATGAAGGAGAGGTGGCGCCGTTTCCGCTTTTGACTTACGCGGATGCCCGAAAGCACGCGAAGGAAATCGTGGAGATGACGGGGACCCGGCAGATGCCGCCGTGGAAGCCGGCGCATGGATTTGGCGATTTTATCGGCGAGCGGCGGCTGACCGGTCAGCAGATCGCGATCCTTGGGAACTGGCTCAAGGCGGGCAAGCCGATCGGAGATCCCGGCGACCTTCCGCCCGCGCCAAAATTCATTGAAGGCTGGCAATTGGGCCAGCCGGATTTGATCGTGAAAATGCCCGAGGCTTATACCCTCAAGGCCGAGGGGGGCGATGTTTTCCGATGCTTCGTGGTGCCGTTGAATTTGACCGAGGACAAGTACGTCGAGGCGGTGGAGTTTCGACCTAGCAACCGCAAGATCGTGCATCATTCGTTGTTGTATCTGGATACGAGCGGCCGCGCGCGGCAGTTGGACGCCGCCGACCCCGGGCCTGGATATAACGGCGCGGGCGGTCCCGGCTTCCGGCCTACGGGGGGACTGGGCGGATGGGCTCCGGGCGTTACGCCGCGACGATTGCCCGCCGACGTCGGCCGCCTCGTGCGAAAGGGATCGGACCTGGTCATCCAGACGCATTTTCATCCTTCGGGAAAGGTGGAAACCGAGCAATCGAGCATCGGCTTGTATTTCGCGAAGAAGCCGCCGGCGAATCTGTTCATCAGCACGATGCAGGCCGCCCGCCGGCTCGATATTCCCGCCGGCCAGGAATTTTACGAAACCAGCTCGAGCTTCACCGTTCCCACGGCCGTCAAACTCATCGGCGTCTTTCCGCACGCGCATTTGCTCTGCAAGGAAATTGAAGTCACGGCCACGCTGCCCGATGGCAAAACGCTGCCGATTATTTGGATCAAGGGATGGGACTGGGATTGGCAGGACGAGTATCTGTACAAGAAGCCATTGGACATTCCGCGCGGCACGAAGGTGCACATGCGCTTTCGATATGACAACTCCTCGAATAACCTGCGAAACCCCAGCACGCCGCCCAGACATGTGCATTGGGGAGAGCAGACGACTGATGAAATGGCGATCGTGTTTTTCCAACTGCAACTGAATCGCCAGACCGCCGAGTTGTTGAGCGCGGCCCAGGAAGCCCAGGGCGCCAGCCGGGGAGGCGGGCTGTTGAAGCGGTTGCTTGGAATGGCGCGTCCTGATCCGGGCACGAAGACGCCGGATTCACAGACGGAGAAGTAATGAAATATTTCGTTCTGCTGGCCGCCGCGCTTCTGACCGTCGGTTGCGACAAGAAGATTCATGAAGCCTACGTGCCCGCTCCGAAGCCGCTGGCGGCGGCCGTGGTGGGATATGTTCAGCATTCAGTCGTCGAGTAACCTCGCCACTTCACGGGTGCCCCGGCGGCTCCTGCCCGCTTGTCGAAGTTCCGGAACCGTGTCGTATCACGGGCGTCCCGCCCGTGCAGAGGGCTTTGAGATTGGGGATATCGCAATTTTTCGACTGCCGCGCCGTCGGCACGGGCGAGACGCCCGTGATACGATGACGATTTCCTTCCCCACAAGGCGCGCTTATCACAAATCGGCTGACGTGGTTCCCGAATTCAAACGATCCGCCCCATGCGCTCGATCGCTGCCAGGGTCGCCTTGAGATACTCCGTCCCGAATAATCGCAGGTGATTCAGCAGGCTGTAGAGCTGGTAGACCGGCTTTCGCAGGCGGTGATATTCGGGCGGCAGCTTTCGCGCGCGCTGATAGGTCTTCATGAAGGCCGGCGTAACGGTGTGAAACAATTCCATGTACGCCAGCTCGGCTTCGAAGTGGGCGTACTTGCAGTTGGGATCGAGGAACGCGGCGATGTGCCATTGGCCGTCCTCGCCCTGCCGGGCCATCAAATTGGTGGACCAGATGTCCCAGTGCGTGAGCCGGGGACGATCATCGTGGCAGACCAGGCGCTCAAGCCGCTCATGCACCCGTCCCACCTGTTTGCGGGATTTGACGGGGAGGATCCCCGATTTCTCCACTTCCTGCCAAATCGGCTCATAAATCGAGCGATAGCAGATCGGCCAGCTTTCGTAGGTTTTGGCTTCGCCGCTGCTGACGCGCATGTAATGCGGGCTGGTTTTTTCGTGCAGGCGCAGCACCAGATCGGCCAGCTCGATTTGCAGCGCATCGAATTGCCCGGCTGAACACGCCGACCGCGCGGCCGCCAGATCGACGCCCTCGATAAATTCCATCAGGATGTAGCTGAACGGGTCTTCCAGCGTGCCCAGCTTGTAGCGGTAAACCTCCGGCACCGGAAGGCCCGCCTCCCTTAGTAACGTAAGCTGCCAGGCTTCATCGGCGTGTGCCTTGTCGATCCGGTGCGGCGTGATCTTCAGCACCGCCTTGCGCCCATCCTTCAACCCCAGCGCCAAAGTTGTGTTGATGCTCCCCCCAACCATCGGCGTAACCGACTCCAGCTCCGCGCCATCACCGGCCCATTGCCGGGTGATCTCGCGGAGCACCTCCCACGATATGTCCACCTCGTGCGGCGTCATGCGACCTGCCGCCCGCCATCATGCCCGATTACATGGGATTCGACAATCCAAATCCCGTCGCGTCCTCCGGCGGCGCCAAAGCAGATTCGCGCGGAGAAGCAGAGAAACAGAGACTCAGAGGAATGTTCAATACTTCAGACCCGTCCTGATCTCACACTCATCATAATCCTTGCATCAAAGCTAAATCGTTGTTTCCGACGGATGCTGACGCGACGGATGCACACCTCCGCGCCTTTGCGCCTTTGCGGCCTTGGCGCAACTCCCGGTCGTTGCGTGAAGAAATGCGTTGATAGCATGGCGCCAGCGGCTTATTCCCAGGTTGACCCCGGCCCCGATCGGCGGATGGTGAGGGCGTCATCCGTCGCGGCCTTGGCCTTGGGTTGCAATTGAAGTTCGACCCGCGCGGCATCGGCAGTGAAGACCGCGGAGCGGTCGCGGATGGCAGTCAGGCGAAAGCCGTCGAGAAGCTGGCCGGCGTGAAGGACTTTGCCATCGACGATCGCCAGGGGCCGATGCCCGCCGCTCATCACCGCCAGCAAATGATGGTGTGAACCGAAGGCCGCCGTGAGGGCCGCGCGAGAATCCGCGGCGCCATCCGGCTTGCCGGGCGCTTCGCCGACCCACGCGCTTGAGGGGCAGAATGCGTCGGGCAGGGGGCCGGCGTCTTCGTGTCCGTAATACGCCTTGAGTCGCTCGGCCAAGGTTCCCAGGCCCGCGACTTGTGGCGCTGGGGCGGCGAGCGGTCCGATAACCGCCGCCGACTCAGCCTTCATTGCGGGAGCCGGCTGCGCGCTTGCCGTTGCGGCAGAGAAAAAGCAGCGGTCGGCGCCAAACGCCGCCCCCGCCAAGGCCAGGACGGCAAGGAACACTTTGCGTTGTGTCGTGAGTTGCATATCAACTGCAACTGACGATACATCGCCAACAAAGGCAAATGATTCTGGCGGGGGCGAACCTCAATTTGTCCAGGGACTTTACGGGCCATGCGGTCTGCGAGGCGCGTGAGGCGCGGTGGATCGCCCAACCAATCCGCCGCGATGCGAGGTTTGCCATCGGCCTGTCCCATCAACGTGACACCGGCGTCCCGCCCGTGCCGACGGCTGAGGCGTAAGTAAATCGATGTTCACCGAGTCCCATACAACACGCACGGGCGAGACGCCCGTGTCACGATTGAGACTGCCTTTTCCCGCTCCGACATCCCCTTACGTAAGAAGCCGAACCAGCAGGTCTCCATCAGCGGTCAGGAGGCTGGCGGGTTTTTTGTTGTTCCAGTTCAGCACGCCGCGGTTGGCGAACCGGCCGATGGACTTGGCGGCCACGCCAAAAGCCACACCGCCGTTGAATGGGTTTACTTTCGCCAGGCTGACGCTGCCGATGCTGAACGCGGCAATGTCGGAGTTGGCGAATGCGAACGTCGAGGGGTTTCCTTCAATGCTGAAACTGAGGATCGAGTCGGGAGCGGTAAATGCCGAGGAGGCGGCAGGCAGGGTGGTGGTCGCATCATTCACGCCGGCGAAAAGATCGCTGCTGATGAAGGATCCAACGAGCACGTCGCCGATGTTGCCCGCGGAACGAATTTGCGTTGAGGTGACGGCTCCGCCGACGGTTAGGTCATGCAGTGTCATCCCGGTTGTCCCGGTGAGACGGATGGTGGCGGCGGACAGATTCTTGTCCACTTTAAGCGACCGGATGGAGCGGGCGGTGAGGGCGCCCGCTTCGCTGCCGAAGTGGACGTTGAGCAGGTCTCCGCCGAAGGTTGCCCCCCACGCGGGCTGGGCGGCGCCGGAAACGGAGATGTTCCGTCCCGATCCGGTGATGGACCAGAGCCCGCCGACCAGCGATCCGTTCACGGTTGCCTGCCCGATCGAGCCCGCGGAAATGGAGGCTCCGAAGTTGCCCGAAGAGCGGAGGGCGCTGATGGTGGCGGCGGAGACCTTCACCAACCCGCCGCCGCTGTTGAGCCAGTCGTCCACCGTCAGCGAAGCGATCGCGCCGGGCGTTGAGAGGCTTTCGTTGCTGACGTGGCCGAGGTTGATCACCATCGGGGCGGCAGCCGCGCCCATGGAAATCGACCCTCCGCTGTCGCCGCCGGAGATGTCCCCGAGCATGAGTTTCTCAAGCGAACCGCTGACAGTAATGCCGCCCATCAGCGCCGTTGATTTTGCGACCAGCGCCAGGAGCGAGCCGTTCACGACGATGTCGTCAACGACGGCATTGGGAGTCCGAATGGTTAACACCGAGGCGCCCGTTGTGCCGTTGAGGGCGATGCGGGCGGGATCCTTGGCGCCGCTCACGAATACGGCGGTGCCGGTCCCAGGGCCGGTCAGCACGAGTGCGACATTTCTCCCGAGGGAATCCTTGTATTTGGCGACAGTGCCCTCGGAGAAAGTCATCGTGGTAACCGGCGCATCCTGGATGGTTCCAGTGGCGCTGGGACTTGAGATCGGAGCGCCTTGGGAATTGGCGAGCGTGAGCGTGAACGTGCGCGTGCCCGATGCCGCCGAGGTGGGCAGCAGAGGGACGTGAATCACCTGGCTGGTGACGCCCGGCGCGAATGTCAGCGTGCCGGAGGTGGCGGTGTAATCGGTTCCGGCGAGGGCGGTGCCATCCGAAGTCGTGTAGTCGATCGTGGAGGCGGTGGGGAGCGGCTGGGTGAGGGTGACGGTGAAATCGACGGTTCCGCCCACGTACGCCGCCACGGGAGCGGGGCTTGAGACGCCAAAGCCCTGGACGGCCACGTTCACCTGCAGGCCATAGTTGCCGCTGCTTCCCGCGCCCGCGCCCGCGCCATTCAGGGGGTTATAGCTGAGCGAGCTGGGGCCCGCGCCGCTGACGCCGATGTAGTAGGTCTGGCCGGCCTGCACGCTCACTTTCACTTCGCTGGCCGTGGTGGTGGCGTCGATGTTGTCGTTGGAGGCCAGTTGATTGCCGCTGGCATCGAAGACGCGAAGCACGGTGTCTGCGCTGTTTTCCTGATTGGTGAGGGTGCGGATGTCGATGGTTTCGGTGGCGGGAGCGACGAGTTTGTACAAGTCGATGTCGGTGGGGCCGACGACGAGGCTGCCGTCCATCCCGATGTTGCCCTTGACGGTTTGGCCGACGCTGATGGGCTCAGGGGCGCCGCCGACGATGGTGTTGTCGCTAAGCGTGGCCAGATCGGAAAGGGGGCGAAGGGTGGAACTCAGGGAATAAGACCCGGTCTGCCCGCCGGTGCCGCTGGCGATGGCGTACCAATTGAAATTGTTGTTGCCCAATCCGGTGACGGAGACGAACAGACTTTCTCCCGCAGTCACCTGCCGAATGAGTTCCGGCGAGGACAGATTCACGGAGTCGGCGACCTTGATGATGTCCGTCTGGCCAGCCGTGTATTCCCAAATGCTGACGACCGGCGTGAAGCCCGGAGTGGTTGGCGTGGCGGTCAGGTCCAGCAGGCCGTCGGCGGGGACGGTGTAGTTGTAGAAATCCACATCCTTGGCGCCGTTGTTGGCGCCGACCAGCGCGATTCCGTTGTCCGAGCCAATGGCATCGCTAAGGGTAGTATTGACGTCGGCGGGCGTGGCGGTGGGGGCGGTGCCGTTGATGTCGCCGTTGTCAAACCGCAGGTGCAGATCGTAGGCAACGTCGGTGGGTGTCGCGTTGGGAGTGCGGCCCTGGTAGGGATCGGAAGGATTGAGGCCCGCGTTGGGCGGCACGGTCACCGCCACGTAAATCGTGTCGCCGGAGGTTACGTTAATCGTGACCGAGCTGTCGGTGGTGGAAATATTGGCGTTGTCGTTGGATCCGATGACGTTGAGATTCGCATCAAACACCTTGAGATACGTGTCGGCGGGGTTGGAGTAAAAGGTGGTGTCAGTGGTGATATACAATGCGCCGCTGTCGGGCGCGGTCATTTTGTACATGTCCACGTCGCTGGGGACGGTGATACGGGTGGTGCCGCCGATGGGGGGCGGATCGGAGCCCAGCAGGCCGCTTTCGATGACATCCGTGTAGGGCGCGTTTGTGACGGGATCGAGAAGCGTTTCGTTGGGCTGCGTGAGATCAACGCCGAACGCGCCTTGGACGACGCCGTTGGGGTCTGGGTTTTGCAACTCGAAAGTGATGGCATAATCGCCCTGGGAGATGCCGCCGCCGGCATTGGTGCCGTTGATGGTGTAACCGGTATTGCCCGCGCCGCTGACGCCAAGGTAATACGTCCCGACGGCCAGCGGGCCGGCGCCGCTGACCAGCACGGGATACGCGCTGGACGTGCCGGTGATCGTGGCGACCAGGTTTCCGCTGGCGTCAAAGAGCCTCAGAACCGCCGCGAAATTCGTCCCGCCCGCCTGTGCCGCCAGCGTCACGTTCAATACGCCCGGCGACGTGACGTTCAGCTTGTATAAATCCACATCGTTGGCGCCGACGATGACCTGCCCGTCGGTGCCGATCGAGCCGCCGAAGTTGAAGACGCTGGTGCCATCCAGCGCGGGGACGGCGGTCGCGGTGGTCGTGGTGTTGTCGGTATCCGGTCCGGGGGCGGGGCCGATGTTGGGATTGCCGTTGGTGACCACCTGCTGCACGCGCTCGATCGCCTTGAGCACATCCACGCGTTTGAAGCTCAGCCCCGTTTCCGGCAGGTTCGAGGTCACGCCGGTGGAACTGTCATAGCGGGCGTTGTTGGGATTGTTGGAATCGACGACCGTGTCGGAGGTCTGCTGGATGATCTGAAGGATTTCGTTGGGATCGGTGATGTAATGGCCGCTGAAGGTTTTGGCGGCCTGCTGCATCAGCGCGACGAGCCCGGAAACAAACGGCGTGGCCATGCTCGTGCCGCTGATCGTGTTGTGAAGCAGATCGGTGCCGTTGCTGCTGTCGATCGTGCCGTTCCAGGTGCTGTAGATGTCCTCGCCGGGAGCGGCAACCTGATTGGGCAGCGTGCTGCGCTGGCTGGTCGAGGCGAAGGTATCGGGGGTGGCGGACGTATCGACGGCGTAAAACTGGTCGCCCTGCTCGCCGAACGGCACGCCAAAATCCGACGCCTGGCCCGCCGTGGCCCAGGTATTGGCCACGCTGATGGTCGAAACCACCGCCGGGAATGACGCGCCAGGCGTGGGCGTGTTCGCGTAGCTGTTGCCCGACGCCGACACCACCGTGATGCCCAGCGCCTCGAGGGTGTGAATCTCCGATGTCTCGGCGTCCTGCAAGTCGCCGGCGGTAATGGTGTTGTCGTTCACGCCCGGCGTGCCGATCGACATGTTGATGACTTTGATGTTGTACTTCTGGTAGTTGTTGGCCACCCAATCCAGTCCGCGCAGCACCGGGTCGCCGCCCAGCTGCGCTTCGCCCGGATCCGGCAAAACGTGGATGTCCACCAGCTTGGCGCCATACGCCACGCCGATCGCCGGGTTGGAGGAGGCCGCGATGCCAGAGACGTGCGAGCCATGTCCCTGGTTATCGAATGCGGCGCCGACCGAAACATTCGGGGTGTTCACCGGATTGGAGACGGCGTTGTAGAACGCCACCACGTTTGAATTCAGGTCCGGGTTTTGCGCGAACACGCCTGTGTCCAGGACGGCGATCCCCACGCCGCTGCCGTTGATCTGGGAAAAATTGGGATTGCTGCGCAGCGCCGACAATCCGGTGATGTCAAACGCGGCACTGAGCAAAACGCGGTTTTCCAGGATTTCAAAAAACGTAATGGCGGCGCGCCTCGAACGATCGCGGCTGGGAATGCCCATGGCAAGTGGCCTTTCTCTAAGTGCAAAATCCGCCCCGGGGAACATTGGGGCCTGCCTACTCGACGCAAGAAACCCCTACCCTACCCGCGCGCAAAAACAGGTCAAGGGAGCGGGGCGAAAATCCGAGATCCGAAGCACTAAATCCGAAACAAATCCAAATGAAGAAAGCGGAAAATTCGAAGGGCGCTTCGGGGGCATCTTTTTTGAAGTTTCTTCGTTTGGATTTTGGGTTTGTTTCGGATTTCGTGCTTCGGATTTCGGATTTTCCTCCACTTCGTGCCTCGGCGGTGAGAATTCCTTGCCCCGAAAAATGGCGTGATATGGCGAATGTGCGGCTTCTCACGCCGCCTGCGGCTGGAAGGTTCTCACGCAGTTGCGGTTGGCGTTTTTCGCCTCGTACAGCGCTTGATCCGCGGCGGACAGAAGGGCGGGGAGGGTGAGGACATTGTGCGCCGCGGACCGCTCGGCGATGCCGATGCTTAGCGTCGGCTGCTGCTCGAGGTGGGCGATGGCGCTGGAGAAATCGACCGAGGCAAACGCCTGCCGAAGCTTCTGCACCACCTGCTGCGCCTGCGTCATCGGCGTGGTCGGCAGCGCGATGATGAACTCATCGCCGCCGAACCGGAACGCCAGATCGGTTTTGCGAAGCGTCATGCGCACGCAGTCGGCAAAGCATTTGAGCAGATGATCGCCGGCGGCGTGGCCGTGGGCGTCGTTCACCTGCTTGAACAAATCCATGTCCACCATGCAAATCGCCAGCGCCCGATCGTGCCGCTCGGCCAGCGCAATCTCTCGCGCCAGCAGTTGGTCCATCGACCGGCGGTTATACAGCCCCGTCAGCGAATCGGTCATGCTCTGCTGCTCGGCCTCGGCCAGCAGGTGCAGCGAAGTGAGCGAAGACTGGGCGGTGTTGACATATGTCTGCGCCAACTGCCGGCATTCCTCGTTCCAGCTTTCCCCGATCGCCAGCAGCATGTGCACAACAAGTTGCGTTTTTCGGCCCACGATAAACGGGATGCAGTAGGCGGGATGATTTTCCGGGTTTTTCAGGAATTGATCGACCGCGCAGCGCACCGGCGATTCGCCGGGCCGGAAGCAGCGCGGCTGGCTTTGCCGCAGGCACGGGCAAACGTGCGCATCCATGTCGGCGGCAGGATTGACGCCGCACAGAAATCCATCGGGAAGCGACCCCTTCACCTGCGTGGCCGGCAGGGAATCGGGATCGTGGCAAAGAATCGTCAGGCCCGATAACGAAAGCTCGGATTGCAGGAAATGGCAGAGCGTCGAGTAAACCTGGTCGGCCTTGCCAGCGCCCTGAATGGTTTGCGAGAAATCCAAAAGCCGATCCACCGTGCGCTGCCGGCCATGCAGGGCCTGATGCACGCGCTCGTTTTCTTCGCGGGCATCGCGCAGCCGTCGGACCATGATGTCAAACGTCTTTTGAAGCTGGCCGACGTCGGAATTGACCGGCGTCGGAACTGGCCGGCTCTCAAGCTCTCCCCCGATCACGCGCTTCATCCCGTCCCGAAGGGCCCACAGAGCGCGAGCCGAGCGGTTGACGGCCAGGACGATCAGCGTCATGCCAAGCAAGGCGCTGAACACGATGGCCATCGTGAGGCGCCAATGCAGGAACGTCAGCGGGCCAAAACTGGCCGACGCCTGCTGGCCCGTCCAGGTCATCGAGACCACCGCGCCCAGTGCCGTCAGTAATGCCGACAGCGCGCAAAGCGCCAGGACTTGCGTCCGCAACGACGTATGACAGGTTATTGGCCGCACGCCCGCACCTCAAAGGCCCGCCCCAATCCATATATCGGCTACAATCGGAATAGAGTGAAGGAAAGAGGGGGAGGCCGGTAGATGACAGTGCTGAGAGTTGAGTGCTGAGAGGGTGAAGGAAAGCGGGCGTGGCAATGCCGGTCGCTGCCCCCGCGCCAATTCCGGCGACGGTGCGGCCCTTCCTCGTGGCACGTAGCACCGCCTCGGCCCCTTAACTCATCCCCATGCAAAAGCCGACATGCACCCGGAGACGCTGATAAGGTGACATCCATCTTAATTGGATCGTATAATAAGATGGATGTCACCTTATCAGCTTCCGGCGCGCCCCCACCGGCCGGCGTGCAATTCAGCGCCGACGCCACGGATTTTGCCTTTCCCATCCCCCGGTCTTACCATCCCGGCTCAAAGCCGGGGGCGGCTACAACTGTGAGACCTGCCCCGCGGCGATTCTCTTATCCCAGAAGGGATGGATCGTATGGCGTTGCGTATTTTGGTGGCGGACGAACTGGCCAAAGAGGGCCTTGAGTTCCTCAAGCAATCGGGTATCGAGTTTGACGTGAAGGTGGGCCTTAAGCCCGCCGAGTTGGCGCCGCTGGTGGGCGCGTACGATGCGCTGATCGTCCGCAGCGGCGCGAAGGTGACGGCGGACGTTTTGGCCAACCCCGGCAATCTCAAAGCCATCGCCCGCGCCGGCGTGGGCGTGGATAACATCGACCTGCCCGCCGCCACATCCAAGGGCATTTTGGTCATGAACACCGCCGAGGCCTCGACGCTTTCAACCGCCGAGCACGCGCTGGCGTTGATGATGGCGCTGGCCCGCAAGATTCCCGCCGCCGATGCGCATGTGAAGTCCGCGCCCGAGAAATGGAAGAAAACGCAATATCAGGGGACGCAGTTAGCCGGCAAGACGCTGGGCGTGGTGGGCCTTGGGCGCATTGGCCGCACCGTCGCCAGCCGGGCAATCGCGCTGGAAATGAACGTGCTGGGCTTCGATCCCTTCTACAGCCAGCCGACGGCGCTGGAGGGGAAGGTGAAGCTGGTCCGCGATTTCGATGAGTTCCTCTCGCAGATCGACGTGATCACCTTCCATGTGCCCGGCGGCGAGGGGACCAAGCACCTGCTCAACCGCGAGCGGCTCATGGGCAAGTGCCGGCCCAATCTGCTGGTCATCAACGATTCACGCGGCAATGTCGTGGACGAACTGGCGCTGGCGGATGCGATCAAGGAAAAGAAAGTCGCCGGCGCCGCACTGGACGTATTCGCGACCGAGCCGCCGGCCAAGGATCATCCGCTGCTCAAGCTGGACAACGTGGTTCTTACGCCGCACCTGGGGGCCAGCACGGATGAGGCGCAGACTGCGGTGAGCGTGGAGGCGTGCAAGGCGATTGTCGCTTACTTAAGGAACGGCGAAATCCGCGGCGCGGTGAATGCCGGCAAGCTGAAGCTGGATCTGCCGCCCGACCAAGCGCCGTTTGCCGACTTGGCCCGGCGGATCGGCGCGCTGTTGGCCGGCCTATCGGATGGGGGCTACAAGACCATTACCCTCCGCGCCAGTGGGCAGCGCGCTCCGCAGCTCATGGAGACGCTGGTAAAACTGGCGGCGGTGGAGTTGCTCAAGCCGCATTTAGCGCCGCCGGTGAACGTGATCAACATCGAGCATCTGGCGCGAAGCCGGGGGATCGAATTGTCGCAGGTGCATGAGCCAAACCCGCCGCAGGGATTAGTGGGAGACATCGTCGGCGTGCGCGCCGAAAGCCCCAATGGCGAATCGCATCGCATCCTGGGAACGGTGTACGCCGACGGCCTGCCGCGCGTATTGCGGATCGACAACTTCGAGATGGACATGGTTCCCGAAGGGCAGATGGTGCTGATCATCAACAAGGATCAGCCGGGCGTGATCGGCGCCGTCGGCTCGACCTTCGGCGACGCGGGCGTGAACATCGCCGACATGGTGATCTCCCGCGAAAAACACCCCGACGGCAGCGCGACGGCACTCATGGTCCTCAAGACCGACAGCGCCCCCAGCGACACCGCCCTCAAGGCGCTTAAGGCACGGCCTTATATCGTGAAGGTAAAGAGCGTGGTGCTGCCGGCGCGCGGGACGTGAAGCGCGTTCAACCTCCACCCGGGCGGCCAGATCAGGCTCAAACATCGAGTGGAACCGGCGCCGCGCCGCACTCGGGACAGCGATCGGGGGTGGCACGCAGGTCATAGCCGCGTGCGGCACAAAGGCCGAGGTTTGAGCGGCGCGATTGCCGCAGGAAGAGCAGCAGTCGAGCCATCGGCAATAACGCTGTCATCACCAAGGCGATCCAGTACGGAAACCAGAGCCGCCGGCCGATCAGTTTTTCGGCCAGGGTACTGTAGTCTACACTGCTATACGTCATCCTGGTTCTCCAGGCGGGGCTCGACTGGGGCCACAGCCGGTTCAAGTCGGGCCCCCACACCCGTTTGACCAATTCCCGGCGGTCAACGTAGGGTACGGATTGCCAGCGCCACACCGGCTGCTGGCCCGTGCCCGCACGGTAGTATTTCGCATAGTCGCTGACGGAATGTGCGATGGGAGAAACACGGTTGCGCCAGTTTCCCTTGCCCACCTCGAGCCTGAACGACTCGATGAAGACGCCCCCGCCGCCGGAGCCGTCCCGATGCAAGCTATGCGACGCAAACGTGACAATATCCACGTTATGATAGCTCCACGCCCATAGCGCGCACATCGCCGCACACAGCAAAGGCGACAGCGAACTCAGAATCCGGAAGGGACGGCAGGGCATGAACGCATCATAACGGGATTCATCCGAATACCATCAGCGCTTGTCCCCGGCCCTCTTTCTTTCGTTTACCGGCGGGAGCGGGGAGGATGCTCGAATCGATATAGAGAAATCAATTGCTGCAGCGTCACCCCCAGAATCGCGGCGGCGGCGAGCAGCAGGGAAAGCTGGCCGATCAGCACCTGCAAGAGATGCACCGAACGCCGCAATCCAAATTGCAGCAGATGCACGCCCTTTGCGGTCGTATAAACGACGAGCAACAGCTCAAGGAGCATGCCGAAACCTATCGCGAGTTGCAAAACGCGCCGGCCTCCGCGCCGGATCGCGGCGATGACAATCAACCCCACGCCCGCCATCGCGCTCCACACCGCCGCTTGCAGGAGCAACGGCCAGGCAGAGTACATCGCGTAGGAATGATCGAGCGTGGCGCGCCGGAAAATCACCGCGCGTGCCGCGGCATGGATGACATCGGCTATCGCAAGGAACAGTAGCATGAGCGCGAATATCCGAAGCCAAAGAGTCGCCGACCGGCGGCGGCGCTGGGCGATCAGCGAAAGCTCGTGCCCATAATCCAGCGGCGTTGCCAACGGCGGCGGGAATGGAGCGTTTTCCAACGTCATAGCGCGGCATCAGTATGAAGCGGCGCCCCGCCGATCACAATGAGCGTTGTGAGATTTCACTTCCGCGCGATCGCAGGCGATAAACAGACCGATAGTGAGCAAGATTCCAACCACCTTCGACGCGAACGCAACGCCGAGGCTTGGCGGCGTGTTCGGGCTGGGCCTAGTATGCTCGGCGGCTGGGTTGGCGGCGCTTGCGTATCAGTTTGATAATACCGTTCGGCTCGCCGGTTGCTTTTATTGTTGTGGAACTGTATCGGGGCTGACAGGTGTGGGTAAGGGCGGGAGAGCGGGCGGGAGCGGCTGGAATTGGGGCGAACAGCGCGCAGCATCAACGCGGAGTGACCCGTG
>DASRLH010000048.1:0-2265 GCA_035648595.1 Tepidisphaeraceae bacterium | reverse complement strand
TCTATTCTATTGTATTGTTCTATTCTATTGAGCGCCGGGCGTGGGTTCGGGAACGTCCAGCTTGATGGTGCGGGACTGCACTTTGCGGTAGCCGAGTTGGTGCACGATTTCGAGGATTTCGGTCCAGGTGGGGTAGAGGCGTTTGTTGACCTTCTTGTAGGTCTGAATGGCCATGACGAATTCGAATTGATGTCCGGTCATTTCACCCTCCTCGGCGGCCTTTCGGTCGTCGCTTCGGCGCCGACCTGGCCCGCGGCGGCGCTCAAGGCCGGTATTGCGTCGCTCGGCAGCACTGCGGCGTTCGGTGCCGGTATAGTCGTCTTCTTCGTTGTTCTGCTGGCGGCGCTCAAGGCCCGCGCGGCGATCCACGCGCTCCAGCCGCCGATCCGGCCCTTGCCCGCGGCGGGCTGCCGGCGCGGGTTTTTCCGAGGGCGCGGGTTTATGGGTCTCGCACGGCTGTGCCGAGTGGGCGCAGGCATTTGAACCGCGGCAATTCGATGCCGCCTTTGGCGATTCGGCGGCAATAGTCAACTCGGTTTCCATTATCACACCTCTCGAATTGTATCGGTGCGATAGGGCTAAGCCTTAACGGAGGCGGGTTGAAAATCTGTGATACTTCAGTGGTTCCACGTCACGAATAATCCAACGGTCGCGGCGGCCATCACCAGCGTTGCCAGCCAACCCATGAGCATGAGCCGCCTGGAGGTGCGGGTGAATCCGCCCATGATTTTGCGGTTGCGGAACATGAGCATCATTACCACCATGATCGGCACGGCCACGATGCCGTTGATGACCGCCGACCAGAACAAGGCCTTGATCGGAGATAGGTGCGTGATCTTTTGCACCGAGGGGAAGTTGATGGCCAAACCCAAAAGCGTGGCGGCTGCAAGCACGGCGTAAAAACCCCTGGCGTCCAGGGGCTTTCGATCCAGCCCCGTCGGCCATTTCAGGGCCTCGCCGACGGCATACGCGGCCGAGCCGGCCAGCACCGGAACTGCCAGCAAGCCGGTCCCCACGATGCCGATCGTGAACAGGGCAAACGTAAACTTACCCGCCAGCGGGCGCAGCGCTTCGGCGGCCTGCGCGGACGTCTGCACGTCGGTAATGTGATGTGCGTGAAGCGTGACGGCCGCCGCGAGTATGATGAAGAACGCCACCATGTTGGAGAACGTCATCCCCACCCAGGTGTCGAGGCGTATTCGGCGGAACTGCTCGCGGGCGGCTTTTGGATCGCGGAGCAGCGACTGCTCATCGGGCGCGGCCTTGATGTTCTCGGTTTCCATCGAGGCCTGCCAGAAAAACAGGTAGGGGCTGATGGTCGTTCCCAATACGCCGATGAACGTGGCCCAATATTCGCCGCTGCGTCCGAACGAAGGAATCACCGTGCTGCGCAGCGCGTGTCCCCACGGCACATGTACCATGAACACGGTCGCGACGTAGCTGAACAACACAAGCGTCAGCCATTTGAGGTAGCTGGAGTAAGTCGCGTAGGAGGAGAAGGTTTCCAGCCCCAGGCAAAGCAGGGCGAAGCCGGCGCTATAGAGCAGGGCGGGGCCGCCGATCATCAGTTTGAGCGCATCGCCCATCGCGCCGATGTCGGCGCCCAAGTTTATGGTGTTGGCCAGCACCAGCAGGAAAATCACCGGATATAAGAGCCACGCCGGGTAATGTCGGCGGATATTCCCCGCGATTCCGCGGCCGGTGATTCGACCAATTCTCGCGCTGACTTCCTGGATCGCGCTCATCAACGGCAGCGAGAAGAGCATCGTCCAAAGCAGGCCGTAGCCATATTGGGCGCCGGCCTGCGAGTACGTGGCGATGCCACTGGGATCATCGTCCGATGCGCCGGTGATGAGGCCGGGGCCCAATCGCTTCAGGAAGCCGGTCGCCTTTTTGGATATGGGAACTCGCTGGCCGGCATGTTCCGTGGCAAGTTTGGGCATGCAGGGTTCCGGGATCTGGCGGTACTGGGCTCCGCGAAACCACGGCGGCTTCGCGCGATCACCTTACCAAATCCCGGTGGAAACTGGCAGTACACGTTTGCGACAAGGATCTCCAGCCATGATCTGCGTCCGACATTGCGATCCGGCGAACCCACGCCGATCGTGGATTCAGATCCTTTAATGTGACACGGGCGTCCCGCCACAGGCGTCCGGGATTTTGCTTGGCGTGACAATAGCAATAATCTGCATTGCGCCAGCCGTTGGTTTGTGTCATGCTGCCCGCGTGGCATTCGAGCCTGCTCAATCCTCGGTTCCCGGCTCG
>DASRLH010000047.1:0-4651 GCA_035648595.1 Tepidisphaeraceae bacterium | reverse complement strand
CCAGACGTCGAAGCCCGGCTTGAAACCCGTGCGCGCAAGGCGCGTGCTTTACATACACACACAATTGAGTATTCTGTTGTGCCGCTTATGTAGCGGCGAGCAATCAGCCGATAAAACATTGGTTTCCGAGGGATTATGGAATTGTCGGCCGAATTATGGGAATCGACCGTCGGGTCGATCACGGGGGACCAGGCGCAGGGGCTTGCCGAGCGCAGGGTTAATCCGCGCGTGGGGCTGCGCTGCCGGACGAATATCGCGATTTATGAGAACGGCGTGTTGCAGCCGCCGGTGAATGTCTGGACGCGCGACATCTCCAAGGACGGGATCGGCGTCATGTCCGCCCGCTACCTTTCGCCCGGCACCCGCTTCGTGGTCCGCCTGCCCCGAAAACATCACAAGGATCCGCTGCTGCTGCTGTGCACCACGCGTAACTGTGATGAGCTTGCCGACGGGATTTACGCGGTGGGCGCGACCTTCGGACGGGCGATATCCGCCCCGCAGAAACCCGCCGCTCCGGCCGCGGGCGCCGCGCCGGGGCACTCCGAGGATGATGAGGTCAATCGAATCCGCAAGGCGATTGTTTCCTGAATGCCTCTTCGCTGTACGACCGGGGGAAGATTGCGCAGAGGCGCAAAGTCGCTGAGTTGCGGAGGCGTATGCGGATCGTTGTGTCTTCTTTGTGCTTTCTTCATTTGGATTTGTTTCGGATTTCGTGCTTCAGATTTCGGATTTTGCCCTTCCACTTGGGTTTTGGGGCAGCCACACGCTAAGTGCGTTCGTGCCTATGTGGAGAATCGTCCCGGACTGATTATGATGTGCGCATGTCCGGCTGGCCTTCCACGGTTCTCGCACTCCTGATCGGCATCGCCGGTTGGTATTACCTTTTTTATTCGCGTGCCGCCCATAAGCTGGCGGGCATCGAGGCGCAGCCGGCCAATCTGCGGCGCGTGCGCCTGCGCCGGGCCAACGGCGGGGCGATGGTCGCCCTGGCCATCCTGCTGTACATCGGCACCCGCGCCATCGATTCAGACCGTCATCCCCGCCAGTTTCTGGTGATCTGGCTGGCCGTCTTCGCGATCCTCGTGGTCATCGTTCTTCTTGCGATGGCGGACGTTCGGCTTACCCTCACCCTCCGAGCAAGCCAGAGAAAAGATGATCCGCGATAATTCGTATGATTGTCAGTTGTCGGTTGTCGGTGGTCAGTTGTCAGTTGTGAGTCGCCGTTGATGTTGTCGATTGCGGTTGGGCGTGGGCGATCTCTTGTGGCATGGGCATGAAACATTCCGTATTCCTTATCTTGCTCGGAATGATCGCACCGCTTGCCGGCGGGTGCCAGCAATCGCCGGCGGGGCTGCCGGTGGTGAAGATGAAGATCGGCCGTTTGACGTGCCAAATCGAGGTGGCCTCCACCGCCGGCGCAGAGGAAAAGGGGCTGATGCAGCGCGACTCGATGCCGGATGATCACGGCATGCTCTTCGTATTCAAGAACGAGCAGACACGGTATTTCTGGATGAAAAACACGCGGTTTCCGCTGGATATTTTGTTTCTTAACAGCCGGGGCAGAATCATGTCGATCGGGCATATGCAGGCGTACGATCTCAACGAAACATCCAGCAATTTCCCGGCTCAATATGCGATAGAGCTCAACAGCGGCGCGGCAGAAAAGGCGGGCGTGAAGGTGGGCGACATGATTGATCTACCGTCCGAGGCGCGGGCCGCGAGCCGGCAATGAGAGTCAGCGATGAACGTCATCCGCCCGATCATGCTTGACGATCTGGACGCTCTATTTGAGATGGCGGCGGGGGCGGGGTATGGGCTGACGTCGCTGCCGCGCGACCGCGAGTTGCTTCACAACAAGATCGTCGAATCGCGGGAAAGCTTCGCCCGGATCGGCCAGAAGCCGCGCGGCGAAAATTATCTGTTTGTTCTGGAAGACCTCGATACCGGCCGCGCCGTCGGCACGACCGGCGCCGTCGCAAAAGTAGGGGGATTTGAGCCGTTCTACGCGTACAAGATTGAAACCGCGGTTGCCGAGTCCCCCGCGCTCAAGGTGCGCAAGGAGATCGCATTTCTTGAACTGGTGGCCGATCACAACGGCCCATGCGAGATTGGCTCGCTTTTTCTCTGCCCGCCATACCGCAAGGACGGCAATGGCCGGCTTTTGTCGCTCGTGCGCTTTCTGTTCATGGCCGAGTATCCCCGGCGATTTGATCCGCTGGTGATCGCGGAATTGCGCGGGATTGTCGATGAGCAGGGGCGCTCGCCGTTCTGGGATGCGGTGGGGCATCATTTCTTTGACACCGATTATCCGAAGGCCGACTACCTCAGCGGAATCGACAAGAAGTTCATCGCCGACCTGATGCCCAAGCATCCGCTTTACATTCCCCTGCTGCCCAGGGAGGGGCGGGAAGTGGTGGGGGTGGTGCACCCGGCAAGCAGGCCGGCGCTGGAGATTCTCAAGGAGGAGGGATTCGTCGATAGCCGGATGGTGGATATTTTTGATGCTGGCCCCATTGTCAGCTGCCCGCGCGATGCGATCCGCACCGTGCGGGAAAGCCGTCGGGCGCAGGTGCAGGCGATTGTCGAGGAAATACCGGCATCGCCCGCGTACATCATTGCCGCGCCCGCGGGCGAGTTCCGCGCCTGCCGAGGGCCGCTGGAGCAATCGCCGGGCGGCGTGAAATTGCGGGCCGCCGAAGCTGCCGCGCTTCAAGTGGCCGTGGGCGACATGGTGAGGTTTGTCACGCTGCGTGCCGTGCCGCGGGATGTCGAAGAGGTGAAGCCGGTATGAGCACGGCTCGCGGAAACTTCATTGATGGCTGTTGGATCCGGGGCGCCGGCCCGCCGTTGGCGTCCACCGATCCGGCCAGCGGCGCGATCAACTGGCAAGGCGGGGCCGCGTCGGAATCGCAATTTGAGTTGGCGGTGAGAGCGGCGCGGTCCGCGTTCAAGGACTGGTCGCAAATGCCTCTCGAGGAACGCGCGGCATTGCTCGTGCGGTATGCCGACCGGCTGCGCGCGGGCAAAGAGGAAGTGGCGGATGCGATCTGCCGCGAGACCGGCAAGCCGCGCTGGGAGGCGCTCACGGAAGTCGAGGCGATGGCGGGAAAAATCGCCATCTCCATCGAGGCGCAGCGCGAACGGCGAAGCCCCATCGAGCGCGAACAAGCCGGCGCCCTGGCCGCCACGCGGTATAAGCCGATGGGTGTGCTCGCGGTGTTCGGACCATTCAACATGCCCGGCCATTTGCCCAACGGGCACATCGTGCCGGCGCTTTTGGCGGGCAACACGGTCGTCTTCAAGCCCAGCGAACTGACGCCGCTGGTCGGACAGAAGATGGCCGAAATCCTCGAAGAAGCGGGCGCGCCCGCGGGGGTGATCAATGTTGTTCAGGGCGGCCGCGATGTCGGCGGCGCGCTGGCCGGCCAGCCCGGCATTGACGGTGTCCTCTTCACCGGCAGCGTCGCCGGCGGCCTGGCAATCCGCCGGGCTCTGGTCGATCAACCCGGCAAAATCCTCGCCCTGGAAATGGGCGGCAACAATCCGCTCATTGTTTGGGACGCGAAAGGTCTTGACGCCGCCGCATTTCTCACCATCCAGTCGGCGTTCATCACTTCCGGCCAACGTTGCAGTTGCGCGCGGCGATTGATCGTGCCGGACAACAGCGCGGGACAGGCATTTGTGGATCGCCTTGCCGCGATGATGGCGAAAATCCAGGTCGGTCCCTACACGCGGCGCCCCGAGCCCTTCATGGGCCCGGTGATTTCCACGCAAGCGGCCGAAGGTCTGATCGCCGCGCAGTTGGATTTGATGGAGCGCGGCGCGGCGGACCTCGTTCCCATGTTCAGCATCGGCGGTTGCCGGGCCATGCTCAGCCCTGGATTGATCGATGTAACGAATGTTCCCAACCGCGCCGACGCCGAACTTTTCGGACCATTATTGCAGGTGATCCGGGTTGCGGATTTTGATGCCGCCTTGGCCGAGGCGAATCGCACGTCTTTCGGCCTGGCCGCCGGCTTGTTCAGTGATGACGCCGATTTGTGGCGTCGATTCCAGCAGGAAATCCGCGCCGGCGTGATCTACCGGAACCGTCAGACCACAGGCGGCAGCAGCCAACTCCCCTTCGGCGGGACAGGCCAAAGCGGCAACTTCCGCCCCAGCGGCTACTGGGCCGCCGACTATTGCTCGTATCCCGTCGCCTCCATCGAGAAAAACATGCTGGATATTCCCAAGCAGCGGCCGCCGGGGATCCGCCCTTAAAGTACCAATGCACGAGCCCGCGCCGGCCCGACATCGCGACCGCCGTTGCCATACCGCGCGGGGCTGAGATTGTTCGTGACACGGGCGTCTCGACCGTGCCGACGGCGCGGGAGGATCAAGAAATCCAGGCTCCGAAATTCGTTGACAACAAGCACGGGCGGGACGCCCGTGTCACATTGTGTTGCTCCACCTCCCTTTCCAAATCGCACTTCGCGGAAGATCGAACCATTCTGAAAAGTCCGAAAGCCAGTTCGTAGGGTTCGCTTTAGCGAACGCGGATCGGCGATGCCGCGCCGTGGGACCGCGTTCGCTGAAGCGAACCCTACGAATGGCGCGAAGGCACTGTCTCCCGAATTGTTAATCTGTTCATCTACGGGTTTTGCAGTTGACA
>DASRLH010000046.1:0-11241 GCA_035648595.1 Tepidisphaeraceae bacterium | reverse complement strand
GATTTCAGGCGTAACAGTCGTGAAGCGCCGATCTATATTTTCCAGAAACTCTCCCAATCCCCGCTTGTTGCGACGATCCCAGTAATAGATTGAAAAGCCTGTCGCGGCCATACTTCCGTCGCCGGCATCCAAAAGCGGAGGAGGCCCCGGCAAAAACGACCCTTCGGCGATCTGCGGGGTCAGCGTCGTTCCATTTTTTCCATTAAAAGCGGCGGAAAACGCGTCATTCGAAATGTAAGGGGCGGCTCCAGCAATCCAGACGCCAACCTGCTTATGACAGTCGATCCTTGCCTTGCCGCCAGGCATACCGTCCAAATAAACATCCTCCTGGGTTTCCACCGGCGTGCGATTCCAGGTGGCGCCGTCCGCCGCGAGTTTTTCCTCGATACAGTTCGCCGTTAACCGCAGGTTGATCAGCTTGCGCTGACTCGCCTTAAGATGAGAAATCAATGCATCGAGATTGACCTTATCGTCAGCCGGTTGCGTATCGACCGGCGATCGGCTGCTGGGTTGATTCACATGTTGCGTTTCGGATTTGCGCGCGTTTCTTGTGCCGACGATGACTGCAAGGGCCGCGACCAAGGTCAAGGCACCTGCAGCCATTCGACGGCCTGGAATCGTTCGTTCCTCTCAACGTCTCATGGCTATGCTTGGCCGAAAATGGACCGCGCCCAAGACGTGTTTGTTGCAGGCGTAGTGTACCGCGTCGTGAATCGCGGCAACAGGCGAGGTCACATATTCCGCAAACCGCGATTACGAAATGTTCGTGAAACTGCTCGGCGAAGGGCTAGATAATATGTCCACCGCGCCCGCCTCCAACCCCACCACAAAACCCCGGCCCAAATATGTGCGGGCCATCGGGCCGCGCCTTCGCGTGCTGCTGTTCGTGGTGTTTGCGCTGACGGCATTGCTTGCCGCCAATAGCGCATACTTGCTGGGCGTGACGCTGCTTGAATGGCTCAGGGGCGCCGCCTACCAAAACTACTTCTACCAGTGCATGTTCCTGGCGCATCTGGCGCTAGGATTGGCGCTGCTGCTGCCGTTCATCGTGTTCGGGATCGGCCACGCCTGGAACGCTCACAATCGCCCCAAGCGCAGGGCGGTGCGGATGGGCTATGCGCTTTTCGCGGTCTGTTTGGTGCTGCTGTTTTCCGGGCTGGCGCTGGTGCGCTTCGAGCCGTTCGTGCTGAAGAACCCGGCGATGCGGTCGGGGGTTTACTGGGCGCATGTCATTACGCCGTTGCTGGTGATCTGGTTATATATATTGCATCGGCTGGCCGGCCCGCGAATCAAATGGCGGCGCGGGCTGGGCTGGGCGTTGCCGATGGCGGCGGTTATCGGCGCGATGGTCTTCCTCAACTCGCGCGATCCCCGCAAATGGAACGTCACGGGCCCGCGCGACGGCGAGCGCTATTTTCTTCCTTCACTGGCCCGCACCGCGACCGACAATTTCATCCCCGCGCGCGTGTTGATGAACGATCAATACTGCCTGGAATGCCACAAGGACAACTACAAGAGTTGGTTTCACAGCGCCCACCACTTCAGTTCCTTCAACAACCCGGCATACCTGTTTAGCGTGCGCGAGACGCGGGCGGTTTCGCTCAAACGCGATGGAAACGTGAAGGCGGCCCGCTGGTGCGCGGGTTGCCACGATACCGTTCCGTTCTTCAGTGGGGCGTTTGACAATCCCAGTTATGATGACGTGCACGATCCGACTTCGCAGTCGGGCCTGTCATGCACCACCTGCCACGCGATCACCCACATCAACAGCACGCGCGGCAACGCCGACTACACCATCGAGGAGCCGATCCAATATCCGTTCACCTTCAGCAAAAACAGTTTCCTCCGCTTCATCAACCGCCAGCTCATCAAGGCCAAGCCCGAGTTTCACAAGCAGACGTTTCTCAAGCCGTTGCATAAAACCGCGGAATTTTGCTCTACGTGCCATAAGGTGAGCATTCCGGGGCAGCTCAATCATTACAAGGAATTTCTGCGCGGGCAGAATCACTATGACACGTATTTGCTCAGCGGCGTTTCGGGGCACGGGGCGCGCAGCTTCTATTATCCCGACAAGGCCAAGACCAACTGCGCCGCCTGCCATATGCCGACCAAGCCCTCCGATGACTTCGGCGCCAAGTATTTTGATCCGCAAAAGCCGAATGTGCTGATGGTTCACGATCATCAATTCCTGGGCGGCAACACTGGCTTGCCCGCTCTGCTCGGGGACCAGGCCACCGTGAGGACGGAGCAGGCGTTTTTGCAGGGCAATGTGCGCGTCGATCTGTTTGGCATCAAGGCCGGGGGCACGATCGATGGGGCGTTCGCCGAGATTGGTCCCGATCTGCCGGCGCTGGAGCCCGGCAAGGATTATCTGTTGGAGGCGGTCGTGCGCACGCTCACGGTGGGGCATCCATTTACGCAGGGGACAGTGGATTCCAATGAGGTATGGGTGGACGTGAAGGCCGTCGAGGGAAACCCAGTCGCGGCTGTTGACTCCGCGTCCCCGGTGGCGGGCCGGATCATCGCCCGAAACGGCGGCATGGGGGCGTTCAACTCGGTGGACCCGTGGGCGTTTTTCATCAATGTCTACATGCTCGATCGCGTCGGCAATCGCATCGACCGCCGCAACCCGCAGGACATTTTCACGCCTCTCTACAACCATCAGATTCCGCCGGGCGCGGGGCGGGTTATTCATTACAAGCTGCATGTGCCCGAGGGGCAAAGCAAGCCGCTCACGGTCGAGGTGAAGGTCAACTATCGCAAGTTCGACACGACGTACATGCAGTATGTCTTTGGAAAGACCTACACCAACACGCTGCCGATCACGCTCATGGCCGGCGACCGCGTGACGTTCCCGATCGACGGCGCGGCTTCGCAAACTCGCATCGTCGCGCCCAAATCACCCATCCCCGAATGGCAGCGATGGAACGACTACGGCATCGGCCTGCTGACCGAAGGCGACGCCGGAAGCGAGAAAGGCGAATTGGCGCAAGCCGCGCAGGCGTTCGCGCAGGTTGAGAAGCTGGGCCGCTCGGAAGGGCCGATGAACATGGCGCGCGTGTACTTCAAGGAAGGTCGCCTCGACGAGGCCTGGGCCGCATTGGATCGGGCCGCAAAGTTCACCCCGGCCCCGCCGCGCTGGACGCTGGCCTGGTTGCGCGGCCTCGTTGATAAGCAGAACGGCAACTTGGAGCGGGCCGTCAAGGAACTGCAAAGCGTGGTGGACGACCGCTACGCCGAGCTCGATGGGCGTAATTTCGATTTCAGCAAGGACTACGAGGTGCTCAACGAATTGGGCCTGGCGCTCTTCGAGCGGGCCAAGACCCAGCGCGCGGACGCTGGCGCCGGCAAACGCCTGCTGGAACAGGCGCGCGACCGCTTCGAGCAGGTGCTGGCCATCGATTCGGAAAACCTCACCGCGCATTACACGCTCTGGCAGATTTACGATGAGCTGGGCGACGCCAGGAAAGCCGCCGAGCACCGCGCGGCCCACCAGATTTACCGGCCTGATGATAATGCCCGCGATCACGCCGTGATCGAGGCCCGCCGCCGCGACAAAGCCGCGGACCACGCGGCACAATCGGTTGCGATCTACGATCTGCAACGGCCCGGCGCGCCGGATGTGCCGAAGGCATCCGAAAACCAGGAAAGCCGCGAGTGAATCCGCGCGGCTCGGGCCACCAAGAAAGAATATTTACCGCAGAGGCGCGGAGACGCAGAGAAGCGGAGGAGTCAGCACGGATGCCTGAGGATCATGAGAGACGGCATGAACGGGTAGCTCTTATTCGTATCCATTCGTGCTCATTGGTGGCAGTCTTTCTTCCGCGTCACCGAAGACAAGCCTATATGCTCAATACCGGCCCCAATAGCCAGCGTGCTGAAACCGCCGCTCCGATACGCGATGCGACGGACGCGGAGGACTTTGTTTCCCCCGACGATGCCGTCATTGGCCGCGCGCTGCGATGGTCGATTGCGGCGCTGCTGATTCTGAGCGGCGTGGTGATGGGAACAATCTGGTGGGCGCACCGCGCCCCCCCGCCGCCGATTACCCGGCTGACCGATCTCTCGACCACAAATCCCATCAGCCACACTGTTGCAGAGCCCCCCGCCGTCCGTTTCACCGACATCACCAAATTGGCCGGCATTCATTTCGTTCACCACAACGGCGCGTACGGCGAAAAGCTCCTGCCTGAAACCATGGGCGGCGGTGTCGCCTTTCTCGATTACGACAATGATGGAAAGCCCGATTTGCTGTTCGTCAACGGCTCGGATTGGCCCGGCCACGGCACAAGCGGATCGGATCACGCTGATCATCCCGCCACGCTGGCGCTCTATCACAACGATGGCAACGGCCATTTCACCGACGTCACCGCCGGCTCCGGGCTGGATGTGCCGATCTATGGCATCGGCGTGGCCGTCGGCGATTACGACAACGACGGGCGGGTTGATATTTTCATCACCGGCGTGGGCGGGTGCCGGCTGTTTCATAATGAGGGGAATGGCAAGTTCCGCGACGTAACCGCCGAGGCGGGCGTCGGCGGTTCGCCGCAAGATTGGTCCACCTCCGCGGCCTTCGTCGATTACGACAACGATGGAAGGCTCGATTTGTTTGTCTGCAATTACGTGCGCTGGTCGCGCGATCTGGACCTGAAGGCAAACTACACGCTCACCGGCGTGGGCCGGGCCTATGGGCCGCCGACCAATTTCGAGGGCGCGTTCTGCCGGCTCTATCACAACGACGGCAACGGCCATTTCACCGATGTTTCCGCCAAAGCCGGCATACAGGTGCGCAACAAGGACACCGGCGTGGCGGTCGGAAAATCGCTGGCGGTCGTGCCGATCGATCTGGATGGGGACGGTTTTATCGATTTCGTCGTCGCCAACGACACCGTCCAAAACTTCGTGTTTCACAACAAGCGCGACGGCACCTTCGAGGAAGTGGGCGCGATGTGCGGCGTCGGGTTTGACTCCAACGGCAATGCGCGGGGCGCGATGGGCATCGACGCCGGCTACTTCCGCAACGACACGGCCCTGGGCATCGCCATCGGAAACTTCGCCAACGAGATGATGGCCCTATATGTCTCGCATGATACGGCGGGCCCGCTGCGACAATTCACCGACGACGCGATCGCGCAGGGCGTGGGCGCGCCCAGCCGGCTGCCGTTGAAGTTCGGCGTATTTTTCTTCGACTATGACCTTGACGGCTGGCTCGATCTGCTGTGCGCCGATGGGCATCTGGAAAGCGAAATCAACAAGGTGCAGCCGTCCGAGCATTACCAGCAAGCCGCGCAGCTCTACTGGAACGGCGGCGGGCAGGGCGCCGGCTTCATTCCCGTGCATGCCGACAAGGCCGGCCCGGATTTGTTCACCCCCATCGTTGGACGCGGCTGCGCGTACGGCGACATTGATGGGGATGGCGACCTCGATCTGGTGCTGACCCAAATCGCCGGCGCCCCCCTGCTCCTCCGCAACGACCAGCACACCGGCCACCATTACCTGCGCCTCAAGCTGATCGGAAACGGCACCACCTGCAACCGCGACGCGATCGGCGCCCAGGTACTCGTGCGCGTCAACGGCCAGCTATTGCGCCGGCAGGTCATGCCGACGCGCGGGTATCTCTCGCAATCCGAGCTCCCCGTGACCATCGGCCTTGGCGCGGCGGTTCGTCCCGAATCGGTGCGGGTAAAATGGCCCGGCGGAGCGGTTCAGACCCTCACCGAATACAACGTCGATTCCCCCACCATCGTCCGCCAGGCGCCGTAGAGCCGGCTTGCATGGGGCTGGCCTGATGAAAACGCCGCTGCCGTTGTCATCCGCGCCAAGGACATGAGCTACGTCACCGAGGAGTATGTGCCGGAACGGTTGAAGAAGAAGGATTGGCTGGATTAGAAACTGGCGTAGAATCGCTCGGTGGACTTCAATCGGCAATCATGATCCCTCCCTTTGAAAAAAACGGCTACCTTCCCCCAGGCATACACAGCGCTTCAATTGAGGAAGTTGTCGAGAGATTTGGTACAGGATCGGAACAGCGCGAGGCACAGGCGCAGTCGCTGCTCTGGCTCATTCCTATATGTAGGCGCGCCGGGGTGACAAAGGTACTTATCAATGGCAGCTTTGTTACCGATCGTCTTGAACCCAACGATGTTGATTGTGTTCTGCTCGAAGGTTCTTCGTATCGGAGAAACTCCTTGGCAGCGGAAGACTTGCGGCAAGGCCTGCCATTTCTAGAAATCAAAACCGTTGAGGCCGAGGAATACACTTTTTTTGGAGATATTCTTTTTTCCAGCGATCGCGATATGATGATGAAGGGGCTCATTGAGGTGGAGCTATGAATGGCATTGATAACGAAGCGCAACTCCAGAATACGCTGCACAAGCTCGATTTGGTGGGCCGCCAAATTCAAAAGGCAAAGGCCCGCGCGACTTCTGCGGAAACAGAGGAGAGCATCACTTCACTCGTGCATATGGCAAACCAATTGCGCGAAGAGATTATCCGTTATCGTTCACATCAAGCTCGTCGCGCTTCGTAAATCCCGGAAACACATATATCCGGCCATTGTCTCGCTCGATCCGCTCCATCGGCAACCCATATGCCGCCTCCAGCAGTTCTGGCCGAAGGACTTGGGCGGGTGGGCCGACGGCGGCGACGCTTCCCTGGGAAAGGATCATCAGCCGATCCGCGAATTGGCCGGCGAGGTTGAGGTCGTGTGAAGCCATTAGAATGGCGAGATTTTGCATGCGCTTCAGATCGACGAGGAGATGGCCCAGTTCAACCTGATTGCGCAGGTCGAGCCAGGTGTTGGGTTCGTCGAGGAGCAATGCCCTGGGCTCCTGAATGAGGCATCGGCCCAAGAACACGCGCTGGCGTTGTCCGCCGGACAAGGCGTCAAGCGGGCGGTCCAGCAGATCGGTCAGCGCCAGCCTGCCGGCAACTTCTCGAATGACGTCGATATCGCGCGCGGATTCCAGGCCAAACGCCTGAAGATATGGCGCCCGGCCCATGCGCAATACATCCGAGACGCGCTGCTCGGGCTCCCACGCCGGCGATTGCGCCAGATATGCAACCGCTTTCGCCAGGTCGCGCCGCCGCCACGCGGAAAGGGTAATGCCTTCCCAATTCACGGCCCCGGTAGCGGCAAGGTGCCCCAGCAGGCAGCGCAGGAGCGTGGTTTTGCCGCTGCCGTTGGGACCCAGCAACGCCACGATCTCGCCGGCGCGCACGGAGAGGCAAACCGATCGCAGGACCGGCCGGTCGCCATAAGAGAAGTCGAGGTTTTTTGCTTCGAGAAGCATGGCGCACGTCCAACTCGCGTTGCATTCGGCTGAAGGATTACGCGAAAGAATCGTCGGTCGCCTGCCAAATGACAACACTCCCGGGCCGTTGGCGACCGGGGAGTGTTCTATCTTCTCGAGTCTTTGAGGAGGAGCAAAATTATTGCTGGCTCTTGTGAGGTTCAATGAACACGAAGCGCGAGCCTTCGGGGCTGGTGATGTAAAGGCGCACGCCTTTCTTCGCATTCGGCTTATTCAACGCCTGGCTGGCTTCGGTTGCGTTGTGAACGACGGCATTGCCAACTCTGCTAATCAGGTCGCCGGGCCGCAGTCCCGCGCGCTCGGCGGCGGACTTGGGCTGCACGCGAAGCACCAGCGCGCCCTTGGAATTCTCGCCAAGGTTGAATTTCTGGGCCTGTTCATCAGTCGGATTGGCCAGGGTCATGCCCATAGCTTGGCTATAGGCGGTCGCACCGGCGCCGCCGTTGCGGGCAGGCCCGCGAGCCCCTTCCATTGCCGTGAGGTCGAGCGGTTGCTCCCCAAGTTTCACCGTGACCGGCTCTTCCTTGCCGTTGCGGAAGACGTTCATTTGAAGATCGGTATTGGGCGGAGTGGCGGCGATTACGTTCCGTAGTTGCACGGTATTGCTGACCGGCTTGCCGTCGATTTGTGTGATGATGTCGCCATTCTGAAGCTTGCCGCTGGCGGGCGTGTTGGCGAATGTTTCCTGCACCAGCACGCCGCCGTCGCCTTTGTAGCCGAAGCTCTTGGCGAGATTCGGATCGCGGTTGACGTCGACAATGCCCACGCCCAGCCAGCCGCGCGTCACCTTGCCCTGGGATTTAAGGGCGCTGTAGACGAACTTGGCTTCGTTGGATGGGATTGCGAAACCGATGCCGGAGAACGCGCCGCTGCGCGAGGCGATGGCGGTATTGATGCCCATCACGTTGCCATGCAGATCGACCAACGGGCCCCCGCTGTTGCCGGGGTTGATCGGGGCGTCCACCTGGATGAAGTCCTCGTATCCCTGCCTGCCGAGGATTCCCACATCCGAGCGGTCGAGGGCGCTGATGATGCCGTGGGTCATCGAGCCGACGTAACCAAACGGGCTGCCGAACGCCAAAATCCAATCGCCCTTTTGCAGGGTGGAACTGTCGCCCCACTTGGCCGGGATTAAATGGTCGGCATGAATCTTTACAACCGCCAGATCGCTCTTAGGATCGGCGCCCACGAGTTTGGCGTTTTCGATGCGCGTGCCATTGGAAAGCGTGACGACGATTTCCGAAGCGCCGCCGGCGACGTGGTTGTTGGTGAGGATGTAGCCGGTGCTTCCATCGACCTCCATGATGACCCCGCTTCCGGTGCCGACCTGCTCGAAGCCATCGGGCGGGGCGGCAGGATCGCCGGGGGCGGCCTCGTCGTCAGGACCATTCTCATCCCCCTTGCCGGGGTTGGGGGCCTGCTGGCCGCCAGGAGGCACCGCGCCGCGGAAAAATTTGCGGAGCATGTTGTCGTCAAAGGGCAACTGCCCGGCTGCCGCGCCCTTGATGGTCTTGCGCACCTGTATCTGCACGACCGAGGGTTCGAGCACCTTGTCCACGTTGCGGAAAGCGGTGGAAAGGTCATTGACGGTCTTGAGTTCCTCGCGCGTCGTCTGAACCTGATGTTCCTGCTGCGCGAAGGCGTAGTTGCGGACCAGCACGTTTCCGCCAAACCAGGCGCCGACCGCGCCGCCGGTCACCAGAATAGCTGCCATTGATTTTCGCGTTCGATTCATGTTGAACTCTCCTAATAAACTTTTCCTGAAAAAATACGGACAACCACGGAGAACACCGAAGCACGGAGGCGCGTTCGAGGCGACAAGCCACTTTGCGAAAAAAAACCAGATCGCGCCGCGGATGATTGACGACAGTCAAAGCAGCCGACAGCGCCTCCGTGTCTCCGTGCCTCAGTGGTTCAATTTCCTTCTTCGAGTTCCTACTCCTTAGTCCTCACTCATACGCATGTTCTTCGGTAGGGTATTGTGCGCTTTCCACGCGGCGGACGTAATCGGAAAAATATTCGATCATCGGCTGAGTCAGGTTGCCCAGCCTTGGGACGAACTTGGGGGCATGTGGGGTCAGGCCCAGGGCATCATGGGTGACGAACACATGCGCGGCGCATGCCGGCCCGGCGCCGCAGCCGATCACGGGAATGTTCACCGCATCCACCACGCTCCTGGCCACGGCAGGCGGGACCGCCTCAAGCAACACACCCGCCGCGCCCGCCTCGGCCATGCGGATCGCGAGCTCTTGAATCTCGGCGGCCTCCGCCGCGCCACGACCCTGCACGCGATAACCGCCAAGCAAGCCGATGCTTTGCGGCCGCAATCCCAGGTGCGCGATCACCGCCACGCCCGCCTGTGCCAACTCGGCGACGAGCTTGAGCTGGCTGGGGCCAGCCTCGATCTTGACGGCATCACATCCGGTGCGTTTCACCATCCTACAGACGTTGCGGACGCCCCGATCTAACGAGCCCTGGTAAGATCCAAAGGGCATATCCGCCATTACCCAGCACAACGGCGCCCCCCGCCGCACGGCGGCGGTGATCTCGATCATGAAGGACAGCGAGACGGGCAGCGTGGTGTCGTGCCCGAGGATGACGTTGGCCGCCGAGTCCCCCACCAGCAACGCCGGCACGCCCGCCTGCTGCATCAGGCCGGCGGTCGTGTAATCGTAACAGGTGAGCATCGCCACCTTCGCCCCGCTCTTGCGCGCGGCGCGGAGGTCGGAAAGCGTGAACTTCTTGGCCAATGGAGTGGACATGGGCAAGAATTATAGCCGCGCGGCGACTTGGTGTTTTTCAAATTGTCTGCTTACGCTGCCGCTTCTTGGCGTTCTTGGCTTCTTGGCGCACTTGGCGCTTTCTTCGGCTGCGAAATGCGTGTCGAACGAGGATGTGGGCCAAAAGAGATGCGCCAAGAACGCCAAGGTGCCAAGATCGCCAAGAAGAAAATTAAAGGTCAGCCGATCGGATAATTCGCTGTACGACATGTAGGAGAGGCAGGTTACGGTTGATCCAATTCGGCGGAGTTGAGTTCACGCCTATACTTTGCGCCAAAGATCGGCCAGAGGAATTTCGATGCCGCCCGGCGCGCCGGTACGGACGGTTTGTGCATCCTTGCCGGATGCTTCCTCAACGTATTCATCGCCAGCGAGATTGAGGCAGACCAGCGAGCGCTCGTGCGCGGTCAGCAGCCAGTAGAGGGCAATCTTCGCCTGCGCATACCATTGCCGCTTGGTGAGGCGGTCGTGGGCTTCGTGGTTTGGGCTCACGGATTCCACCACAAGCATCGGCGGCACGTACACCGGACGGTATTCCTCGTCGGCAAGCAGGCGCTGCGCCTCGATCTGCTGCTGCGCCCGATGCTGCTCGGCAGTGAGGAAAATCATATCCGGACGCGCGACGCGGCCGGGGCGAAGCAAGACATCCACTTCCGTGTAAAACTCGCCGCCGTCGCCGATGGCATCCAGATGATGTTCGAGGATTCGGCGAAGACGATGCAGCGGCAGGATTCCCTGGAAGCCTTGTGGCGCCATTTTCGTCAATACCCCATCAGCCCATTCGTAGCGCCCCTGCGACCAGTGCCATTGAACGTCGGGATCGCGCAGATCCTTTTCCGTCCATCCGGCGGTTCCCGGCTCGAAGAGTCTGGGTGTGACGAGGCGCGACATGGATCACCGGTATCTTCCCACGGCTTGGCCGATGCAAGACTTTTTTGGCATGGTCCTTCCTTCGGGGGTGGCCGGAAATAGTGGCACGGGCGGCTCGCCCGTGGATTCAAATCGTTTAATGTGACACGGGCGTCCCGCCACAGGCGTCCGGGATATGGCAAGTTTACGCGAATGGGTTCCAATGAGCCAAGGGAGAGCGTGGACAATAGGCAGGGGATCGCAGCGACGGCGGTTCCATGCGCGCATGCGGCGGCGTC
>DASRLH010000045.1:0-5261 GCA_035648595.1 Tepidisphaeraceae bacterium | reverse complement strand
CCCTACCCTCCCCCGGAGTACCGGGAGAGGGAGTGGAGTCTCGCGCCGTTCGCGCACGAAGGTCGGCACCGCCGTGACCGGTTCACCAATCCAACGAGCCGCGCCAGGCTTGAGTCATTTCCGCAAGGGAAATCTCGGCTCGCTGGGTTGGCGTTTCCAGCGCCAGGCGCGGCTCGTGGCGAACCGTGCCAATGGAGCGGAAGCTTGCCCCAAATAAGGCGCCCAGCGCCAGGCAGGCGGCGGAATTATATTCCACGAGATATTCACCCACGGTTTGGGTGAACCCATCGGGCGAGCGGTCGGATTGATCGCGGTGTGAATCCAGCGGCACGGGCGGCGCGCCCGTGCCGCCGGCGTCGGGCGCCGATGGCGAACCGCCCCTGCCATGGTTAGGCAATGACCGCAAGTCGGCATCGAGCCCCAGCCCCGACGCGATGCACATTTCGGCGGCGGCCACCGCGGCGCCGCCATCGCTGATGTCGTGACAACTCGCCACAAGCCCCTGGTGGATGGCTTGCGCCAGTTTGCGATGTGTCTGGATCCGCGCGGATAAATCGGAGCTCGCCGGCGAAATGAGCGCCAGTTCGTTGCCCGCCATTTTCAAATCCATCGTCACGCATTTTCGCACGTCGTCGATCACGCCGATGGCGCTGATGAGCAAGGTGTTGGGGATGCGGATGACGCGGCCGGTTTCGCTGTCGGTGAACTGGTTGTGCAGCGAATCTTTGCCGCTGATGAACGGGATGCCGTACGCGAGGGCCGCATCGCGGCAGGCCTCGCAGGCGCGCACCAGCGCGCCCATCGTCCGCTCATCGTCCACGCTGGGCCAGCAGAAATTATCGAGGATGGCGACTCTGCGCGGATCGGCCCCGACAGCCACCACGTTCCGCACGGCTTCGTCAATCGCCGCCAGCGCCATGTCGTAGGGGTCTTCGATGTGCGGCGTCAACCCGCAGCCGATGACGACGCCGCGATAGCCGCCGAGTTTGGGGCGAATGACGGCGGCATCGGAAGGCCCGATTTGCAACGGGCCGGTGAGCGGCTTAATGACCGATCCGCCCTGCACCTCGTGATCGTACTGCCGGATGATCCAATGCTTGCTGGCGATGTTCGGGCTGGCCAGAAGCGACAGCAGTTTCCGCTTGATGGACGAAGATGGCGGGAGCGCGGTGGAAAGGATGGGCGCGACGGAATTAGATGGCGCGGTGGAAACGGTGGGCGCGACGGAATTAGATGGTGCGACGGGAATAGATGTCGCGGCAGAATTAGATGGGCCGACGGCAGAAGGCCGCGCGCCCTGGGGGCGCGGCGCTTCAACCACGGCTTTTCGGGTGGGCATTGGGATGCCGTGATGCAGGAATTCCATCGAGATGCGGCCGACCTCGTGGCCGCGGTAGAACAAGATCAAGTCGCGCTGCGCGGTGCCGAACGTGCCGATGACCGTGGCTTCCACGTCTTCGCCGGCGGCCAGGGCCAGCAACTCGCCGAGCCGATGCTCGGGCACCGCCAGCACCATGCGCTCTTGCGCCTCGCTGATCCAGATTTCATCGTAGCGCAGGCCGGCATATTTCAACGGCACCTTGTCCAGCTCCACCATCGCGCCGATCTTTTCGCCCATCTCCCCCACCGCGCTGCTGAGCCCTCCCGCGCCGCAATCGGTAATGGCGGTGAACAAGCCCCGGTCGCGCGCCTGAAGAATCACATCGGCGACTTTCTTCTCCGTGATGGCGTTGCCAATCTGCACGGCATGCGAAAACTCGTCGGCGTGCGTATCGGTCAACTCCGCCGACGAAAACGTGGCGCCGTGTATCCCATCGCGCCCGGTTCGCCCGCCCAGGACGACGATCGCGTCGCCGGTTTGCGTTTCCTTGTTGATTTTGTCGCGCGGGATCAATCCCACGCAGCCGCAGAAAACCAGCGGGTTGCCCAGGTAGCGCTCATCAAAATAGACGGCGCCGTTGACGGTGGGAATGCCCATCCGGTTGCCGTAATCGCGCACGCCGGCCACCACCTGCTGGAGAATGCGCTTGGGGTGGATGATGCCGCGCGGCAGCGGGGGAGGCGTCGGACGCGGCAGCGGGGAATCCGAGGCCGACGAACCAGCCGATGCGGGCGTGTCAACGTGAGCCGGCGGGAAAGGAGATGCCACGCAGAAGACGTCGGTATTGGCGATGGGCTTTGCGCCAAGGCCAGTGCCCAGGATGTCGCGGATGACGCCGCCGATACCGGTCGCGCTGCCGCCGTAGGGCTCGATCGCGCTGGGGTGATTGTGCGTCTCTACTTTGAAGCAGACGGCGTGCGTTTCGTCGAACGCAATCACGCCGGCGTTATCGGAAAATACTGAGAGGCAAAAATCCCCGTTGGGCGCCGAGGAGGCGGACGCTTGATGATCGGTCCGCCGAGCCTTCATCAGCTGCATCGTGCTGGCGAAGATGGTTTCCTTAATCAGGTTCTTGTATTTCCTTGTGCTGATCACCTTGCCGGCGTCATCGCGCACTTCCACGTCCACCGCGCTTTTGAGGGTTTTGTGAACGCAATGCTCGCTCCAGGTTTGGGCGAGGGTTTCCAGTTCGATGTCGGTCGGCTCGCGGCGCTGCGCGCGGAAGTAATTCTGGATCGCCTTCATCTCCGCCAGCGACAAAAACAGGTGGCGATGCCGGCTCATGCGCTCCATCAGCCCATCATCGAGCTCGAGAAGCGGCGCGTGGCGAAGCTTGAAGGCGTATTCGGTTCCCCGCTCAAACCGACCGGGGACATAGGCATCGAAATGCACCGACTCAATCACGCCATTGGCCAGCACGCGCCCGGCGATCTGCCGCAACTCTTCGACCGGCACTCGCCCCTCAATCAGATACGCCCGTCCGGTGCGCACCTCGCGCACCGGCAATCCCATGTCGCGCAATGCCATTTCGGTGGATGCGGCCACCGGGTCCATGACGCCGGGTTTGAGGTGGATCTCGATGCGGCTGGACTGATCGCGGGCCGCGCCGGCGCTGCCGTCAATCACCTGGGCCGACTCGACCACCGGATCAGCCAAAAGCTGCGCCGCCGCCCGCTCGATGGCGGCACGGTCGGCGTCGGCGTCAATCAGAAAAATCCGGCTGGTCTGGATCGGCCCCACCGTCTTGCCAAACTCAAGGATCTGCTGGCGGACCGCCTGGCCCAGCGGGTCCAGCGCGGCCAGGCCGCCGCGGGCGGGCGGAATCGTGCACACGTCGATACGGTAAATCATGGCGGGCGATTCTAGCGATTGAGCGTATGCAAAACAGTTTGACATCTAAAATAACCATGCGCGATCATGCGCCGTCGACATCCCGCGGCCATGAACTGCTTTCGATGTTGCAACTCAGCGACGCGTTGGCATGCGAGGTTTGGGATTTTTGAATGTGACACGGGCGTCCTGCCCCGTGCCGATGGCTGAAAAGTAGGAACAATCGATCTGTCCCGACTTGCATACAACAGGCACGGGCGGGACGCCCGTGTCACGACAGAGGGGGGCGTGAATCTGTACTTATCCCGCCGCGTTGTCCACAATCATGGCAGCGCATGGCATTTCCGCTGGGCAAACCCATTCTCCTGATGACGGCGATCTCGCTTCTGGGCGGCGCGTACTACGCGCTGCACCGGGACGGGCCGCGGAAGGACTGCACGCTTTGGGTGTTTGCCGATTCGCATTATCGCGACTACCAGGAATATCTTCGGCCGCAGTTTGAGCGCGAAACGGGACACTCGCTGGGGATCGATCTGGTTCCGTTACGGGCTTTGAACATGCGGCTGCCGGTGCTGTTCATGTCAACCACAAACGCGGCGGAACTCCCTGATGCGCTGGAACTGGACGCGGGGAGCATCGGGAGATATTTCCGGCCGCCGACGGCGGACATCGGCTTTCTGCCGCTCAATCACTACCTGGAAACATCGGGGTTTCGGCGGATCGCGTCGTTGGATGCGCCCGGCCACAAAGGCTGGAACGCGCGGTTGATCGGCGATGGCCGGATTTATACATATGACGGCGTTCGCTGGATCTTCAACTCAGGCCGCCAGAGCCCCGATGCCTGGATCGACCGGCTGCTTTCCAGCCGCCTGGCGCCTTGGAGCAAGGACGGCGTGATCTTCGGCGTGCCCCACGACGTTCATCCCGTCACCCTCTGCTTCCGCAACGATTTGTTTCGCGCGGCCGGCGTGCCGCTGGTCGATGACGCCGGCAATTCCACCGTTCCCACCTGGCGGGAACTTCACGCCAAATGCCTGCAATTCCAAGCCTATTGGCATTCACGCGGCTACCCCACCCGCCATGCGATGGAACTCTCCGACGCGCGCTCGGATGTGCTGGACATGATGCTCTTGCAACGCCACGTGAATCTGGTCGATCCCGACGGCACGGTCCATATCAATGATCCGAAAGTAGCCCAAACACTCGTGTTTTATGTGAGCCTCGTGAGCGGCGAGCAGCGCATCGGCGCGGAGGCGCCGGACGATGGCGGGCTGGAATACAACGACATTGCCCAGGGCAACCTTTGCGCCCTGCTGACGCCGGACTGGAAGATTTCCTCCATGCGCCAGCAACTTCCCGGCATGGCGGGGAAAATGCGGATGATCCCCCTCCCGCGTTTTGATCCCGGCGACGCCCCCACTTCCAGCTTCAGCGGCACGATGATCGGCATCCCGCGCGGCGCCCGCAATCCCGATGAATCCTGGAAGCTCATCGAGTTTCTGTATCTGAGCGACGCCGGCCTGGCCGAGCGGCAGCGATCGGGCATCCTCCCGCCGCTGCACGAGGAATGGTCCCGCCCTGAATATCATCAGTCCGATCCCTTCTTCGGCAATCAAAAGGTGATGGAGCTTTATGCCAGCCTCGCTCCGCGTGTGCCGGTGGTCTACATTACGCCGGTGATGACGATGGCGCTGGGAGAATTGTCCTACGTGCAATCCACCGCCGTTCATTACGCCCGCGCCCACGGCCCGGCGGGCCTGGAGCAGCGATGCCAGGGCTGGCTCGATGAAGCCGCTGCCGACCTGCGCCGCCGGATCAGGCAGGCGCGGTTTGAGCCGGAACGATAACGCCAGGAACGGAAGTTATCCCGGTTCCGCGCGGCCGTCTTTCGTGGCACGGGGCAGCCTTTTTTGATCGGGGTAGGGAAGGCCGATTGGTTTCGGCCTCCCCTCCCGCCAAACCGGACGGGCGGATTTCCCGCATCCGGCTTTCCAGTCAGTGGGCCATCTTCATGGATTGGCATACACGCCAACGGGCCGTTTTCAGCGAG
>DASRLH010000044.1:0-3587 GCA_035648595.1 Tepidisphaeraceae bacterium | reverse complement strand
TCACCACCGGGCCATTGGAAGGCACAAATAACAAGATCAAAACCATGCAACGACAAGCATACGGCTTCCGAGACCCCGACTTCTTCAAACTTAAAATCTTCGCTTTACACGAAACTACCTACGCATTAGTCGGATGAACCGGAAAATGTGATTCCTGAAGAAGCGATCATCAAGCTCAATGTGCGCACCTTCGATGAAGGCGTCCGCAAACATGTGCTTTCCGCGATCAAACGAATCGTGAATGCCGAAGCAGCAGCGGCAGGTGCGCCGAAGCCACCGGAAATCACTCCACTGGATCATTATTCATTGGTCACGAACGATGATGACGCGACAAAGAAGGTCGTCGAGGCATTCCGTCAGAACTTCCCCGACGGCTCTGTCGAGCAAACAAAACCTACCATGGCGAGCGAGGATTTCGGATGCTTCGGCACGGAGTGGCACGCTCCGGCGGTCTATTGGTTCTTCGGCGGTGACGATCCCAAGGTATATAACAAGGCAAAGAAGGCTGGGACGCTTGACACGCTTCCGACCAACCACAATCCGCGTTTTGCACCGATGATCCATCCCACTCTGGAGACAGGCGTGAAGGCTCTGGTCGTCGCCGCACATGCCTGGCTGGCATCATGAACGTCAGCGTGATTGTGACGACACCGCGCGGAGCACTCGATCCCAGCCATGCATAGCGCCTTCTTACATTATCTTACCGTTGCGCTCGACTGGGTGGGGACTCTCGTCTTTGCCTTGAGCGGTGCTCTGCTGGGCGTACAGAAGCGGTTTGACCTGTTCGGCGTGCTCTTTTTGTCGTTCGTGGTGGCAGTCGTTGGCGGGATGATACGCGACGTTCTGATTGGCGCGGTGCCTCCAGTCGCAATCACGGACATTCATTATTTTGCAATTGCGATGATCGGCGGCGTGTTGACGTTCTATTGCTATCCCAACGTGACATCGCACCAGCGCCAAATATTGCTGCTCGACGCCGTCGGCCTGGCCTTGTTTGCGGTCACCGGCGCACAAAAGGCACTCGATCATGGCATCAATCCATTGATGGCGGCGATTTTGGGCATGTTGACCGGAATCGGCGGCGGGATGACTCGTGACCTGCTCGCTGGAAACATACCGTTTGTTCTGCGAGCCGATCTTTATGCGGTCGCAGCGCTCGCCGGTGGAGCCATCGTATCGATCGGCGCCGTCCGCGGCGTGCAGCCGCAATATCCGATGATATTGGGCGCCGCAGTCTGCATCTTCCTTCGGCTGATGGCGATCTATCATGGTTGGCGCGCGCCGGCCGCCCGCTGGAGCGATGACAAGGCCGCGTAAAGCATCCCGATCATGGCCAGCAGCGCGGTTCCATTCACCGCCCACCCCGGCGCGCGGCGAAAACGCCGGCCGTCTATGCCCGCCGCGTTGGGATCACTCGCGTTTTACTCCGGCTGTCCCTTGCTCATGTCATATACCCAGCCCCGGTTGGCCGGCTGCCAGTCGATGAGTTCCTCGCTTTTGAAAAACAGGCCCAGTTCGCGTGCCGCGCTTTCCGGGGAGTCTGAGCCGTGAATCAGATTGAAGGAATTGCTGGCGCCAAAATCGCCGCGGATGGTGCCCGGCTCGGCTTTCGAGCCGAACGTCGCGCCCATCATTTTCCGCGCGATCGCAATCGCATCCTTCCCCGCCAAAGCCAGCACCACCACCGGCGACGACGTCATGAATCCCACAAGCCCGGCGTAAAACGGCTTGCCCCGATGCGGCTCATAATGCGTCTCGGCGAGCTGCCGGGGGATTTGCATGAACCTGGCGCCCACGATTTGCAGGCCCTTGTTCTCGAACCGCGTGATGATCTGCCCGACCAAACCGCGCTGAACGGCGTCGGGCTTGAGTATGATGAGCGTGCGTTGCATGATGCGGTTATATGCGAAAGGCCGGGAAGAGAAAAGCAGACTACGCGGCTGCCGGGCGTGCCCGAATCTTCGGGCAGACGTAACCACCGACATCCACAGACTTTGGTGGGGCAGACATTCTTGTCTGCCCGAATCCGCGAGTGCGGGGCATTCCTGCCCCGCCAAGCGGATTCGAATCGGCCCGCGATGAGCTTGTCGAATCGTTCGGGAGAACAAGATTGTCCTCCACTCACCGATTCGCCGGCCGACAAGAATGTCTGCCCCACCATCCGCCAATACGCCTCCGGAAAATCGGGCACGCCCCCGGCTGTCCAAGAGCATGAGTTGGAATGGCTTGGTTTTCTTTGTGCCTTCGTGACTTCGTGGTTAATCGTGCATTTTCCGGGTTAGGCAGGATCAGCATGGACAGGCCGGTGCGGATTTCTGGATTGATTCGGATTGCCGAGAACGTACGGCGGGAGCTTGCCGCGCCGATTGCCGCGCAACGGCGCGAGAGGCTGCGCGAGCATGTGCGCGAAAACCTTGATGTGGTGCGGGGGATTCTCCGCGCCAACAACGCCGGCCCGGAAAGACTGCCGGCCCCTTCGCGGCGGGCGTACCGATTCCTGGCCGATCTGGATTGGACGGCGCTGCCGGCCGCTCCCCAGGAAGAAGCCGCGCCCGCCAAGCCTCCAACGATGCTGGCATGGCGTGGGCTGGGCGGATTGATCGACCGCGCGATCGGGCGCCTTGGGACCGAGCTTTCCGCGCCCGAGATCGCGGCGCAGCGGGACATCATCTCCCGCACGAGCCGGCAGATCGAACTGACCCTCGCGCGCACCGCGACGCCGCCCGACCGTCTAACAGCCGCCACCCGCGAGCAGCGCGGGTGGCTGGCGTTTTTTTCGCGTCCGGAGAACCTGTCGGCGTACGTGCAGGCCCGGCAAAGGGCCGGCCAAATTCTCGACCGCGCCGCCGCCGGGTCGCGACATTTCCCGCCGCCGCTGGCCTTGGAATTCCGGCCGATGAAGGGGATATTCAAGCTCCGCGCCACGCGGGGAGGGCCAGTTCTGTCGATGCCGACCCCCATGATCGCGTTCGACGAGCCGGCATTCGTGATCCTCGCGCGGCTTGTCTTCGCACGCGCCCCCGATGCCAAACGCCAGGCGATCGAGCTGATGACCGGCACGGGCTATCAGGCCGTCCGCGCCGAGCTCGAATCCCTGGGGGGAATCGTCGAGCAAACCAGGGGCGCGGTTCATGATTTGTCCGCCAGCTTCAATCGAGTCAACGCGGCCTATTTTGCCGGCCAAATGCCGCGCCCCCGGCTTACCTGGAACCGCACGTTCACGGGCCGCAAATTCGGGCATTACGATTGGATTTTAGATACGGTGATGGTCAGCCGAACACTGGATTCGGCAGGTTTGCCGGAGTTTGTCGTGGATTTCCTGGTTTTCCACGAGCTCCTGCACAAGTTTCATGGCGTCCATTGGGTAAACGGGCGCGGGTACGCCCACACCGCCGAGTTTTACGCCAGCGAGCGGAAGTTCGCACAATATGCACAAGCCGAGGCGATGTTGAAGCAATTGGCGCGAGCGATTTGAATAATAGCGGTGATCCGCCGCGGCCGGCGGCGGCCAAAAAAAAATTCGGGAAAATGGGTACGTTGCTGTTGACAAGTAAGTTTTGCCGATTATGATGCCGTTAATTCCAATC
>DASRLH010000043.1:0-33171 GCA_035648595.1 Tepidisphaeraceae bacterium | reverse complement strand
GAGGGCGACGCCGCCGCATGCGCGCATGGAACCGCCGTCGCTGCGATCCCCTGCCTATTGTCCACGCTCTCCCTTGGCTCATTGGAACCCATTCGCGTAAACTTGCCATATCCCGGACGCCTGTGGCGTCTCGCCCGTGCGTGGTGCGTTGAGATTGGCAGAAGCGTGATTCTTCGACTGCCGTGCCATGCGCACGGGCGAGACGCCCGTGATGCGATGACGCGGTATCCCCAGTCTGCTTCACCGCCTCGCAATCGACTAAAGTCTCACGATCGCGGAGGTGTTCGCACTACGCCGGCACGATGTGATCCCGCCGGCCTTTGGTTTGCCGAAGGGCGCCGCGTGTGTCGATCACCAGCTTTGAATGATCCGCGATCATCTGCCAATCGTACGCGGCATGATGCGTGGCGATCAGCACGCAATCGTAGGATGCCAACGATTCGGCGCTCATGCTGACGCTGCGCATTTCGAGATCGTAGTGGCGCATTTTGTGGGTGGCGGGGACGTGCGGATCGTTGTAATCGACCGATGCGCCAAGATGTTCGAGCTTTTCGATCAACTCGAAGCTGGGGCTCTCGCGCACGTCGTCCACGTCCGGCTTGTAAGCCAGACCCAATATTAAAATCCGGCTGCCTTTCACCGCTTTGCCGCGATCATTCAAAGCCAATGCAGTGCGGCTGACGACATATTCGGGCATCGAGCGATTCACTTCGCCGGCCAGTTCGATAAATCGCGTCGGCAGACCCACTTCGCGGGCTTTCCAGGTGAGATAGTACGGATCGATCGGGATGCAGTGGCCGCCCAGACCCGGTCCAGGATAAAACGCCTGAAAGCCGAAAGGCTTGGTGCTGGCGGCGGCGATCACTTCCCATACGTCAATGCCCATTGCCGTCAACACCGTTTTCATTTCATTGACCAGCGCGATATTCACGGCGCGATACACGTTCTCCAGAATCTTGGCCGCCTCGGCTACCTCGGCGGTTGAGACGGGAATAACCTCGGCGATGGCTTTGCGATATAGAAGCGTCGCCAGTTCCCCGCTGATCGGATCGATGCCGCCGACGAGCTTGGGAATGGATTGGGTGTTGTGGTCCTTGCGGCCCGGGTCTTCACGTTCGGGTGAGTAGGCCAGAAAGAAGTCCTGGCCGCAGACCATGCCGCGCGCCTCGAAGCGCGGGAGCATCACTTCTCGCGTGGTGCGGGGATAGGTGCTGGATTCCAGGACGATGAGCTGACCCTTACGCAGGGTTTTGGCGATGTCGTCGGCGCTTTTCTCGACGAAGGAAAGATCCGGCTCCAGATGCGCGCCCAGCGGCGTGGGAACGCAACTGATCACCACATCCGCCTCCCCAAGCCTGCTAAAATCGGCGGTGGCCGAGCAACGACTCGAAGGGCCCATCTCGCGGACGAAATCGTCGCCCAGATGGTGGAGATAATTCCGCCCGGCCTTCAAGGCGTCTATCTTGCGTTGATCAATGTCGAATCCCAACACCGGAAACCCCGCCTGGAAGAAAGCGCGCAGCAGCGGCAGGCCGACGTACCCCAGCCCGATCACGCCGACGACGGCGGAGGCATTTTCAATTTTGGCTCTGAGGGGAGTATTGGAAGATCGCGCATCACTCATGGCATCACTCGGTTGGCTTAAAGCAAATGGGAAGTATTCATTCATTTATCGACCCGGCTGGCATGCAATATCCACCGATTACCTATTCCGGCCAACCGAAACGGCCGATAACATTCACGATAGGCTCCATGTTTTTTCGCGGGATAAGCCGTGGCGCATAAACGCAAACGCCGCAAGCCCTCGACGCCGGCCGCCCCAGGGCCCACGCCATCGCATTCACCCGACCCCACGCCGGGGCTGGACGCTGCCTCCATTCGCTTCGTCGGCGACACAGCCCCCATCGGCGGGCCCGACTCCGCAATTTCCGAGGATTATCTGGACTCTCGCGATAACCGCAACCGATCCCGCCGCGAACTGCTCGCCACCGACCTTCTTTTCGTCGGCCTGTCGCTGACTCTGTCCCTGGTTCTCGTCGGCTTTTTGTTACTGGCGGTTTCGCTGCATCAGCGGCATGAAAAATCGGATCCCAACAATCGCAAAGCCTCTCAACCAACTCGGGCCCCCGTGCCGCTGGCATACTCCGATCGATACCACTGCACCGTCTTTTCCAACCCCGTCTTGAAATCCACGATGGGCTGATACTTCAGAACGCCCCTCGACAAACCGAGGTCCGCGAACGAGTGCTTGAGATCACCGGCGCGCTGCGGGCGATGCTCTGGATGAAGATCGGTACGGCCCAGGGATTCGGCCATCACGCGCGCCAATTCATTCACCGAGATACTGGTTCCGCAGCCAACATTCAAGGCTTGGCCGCCGATTGTACCCGTATGCCGCGCCGCAAGCAGATTGGCATGCACCGCGTTGTAGACAAACGTAAAATCGCGCGATTGCTCCCCATCTCCAAAGATGACCGGATTGCGCCCGGCCAGCAACGCCGCCGCGAACGCCGCGATGACGGCAGCATAGGCGCTGTTGGCGTTTTGACGGGGGCCAAAGATGTTGAAATAGCGCAACGATGCCGTGTCCATGCCATAGTTGGCCGCATATGCCGACAGCAGCGCCTCGCCGGCCACCTTGGTCGCCGCATACGGGCTGCGCGGCAGCACCGGCATGGTCTCGACCCACGGGACGGGATTTTCGCCGTAGCAACTGGAGCTGGCGGCAAACATCACCCGCCGCACCCCCGCCGTCCGCGCCGCCTCCAGCACGTTGAGCGTGCCGGTACTGTTCACTTCATGATAAAGCCGCGGCTCCTCGACGCTCCGCGGAACGGAACCCAGCGCCGCCAGATGAAACACATACCGGCAGGCGTTGGTGCACTTCTCAAGAATATCCCGATCCAGAATCGACCCGCGCACGAATTCGACGGGGCCAAACGAAGCCAGGTTATCAACGCTTCCCCCGCTCAGATCGTCGAGAACGACAACCGCCGCCCCCAGGCTAGCCAGCACCTCGGAGAGATGCGAGCCGATGAAGCCAGCTCCGCCGGTGACGAGCACGCGCACGCCGCGAAAATGGTTGGCGTGCAGGGAATCCCAGTCGACTAAATTGTGCATTGCTGTACCGCTCTAAACCGTTCGGCGCAAACCGATGGCGCATAACTCAACGCGCCCCGATCAGTCGGCCATCGCTACCCCTGCGGCCCATTCTACGGGAACCTACGGGTCAAGGTTCTGCAAAAAGTGCTGAGGACCGGCACTTACGGAAGAACCAGGAGCGAAGCCTCCGGGTCGCGGCAGAATGCGATAATCCGAATAACATTTCACTGGCCGCATAAACGCCCGCGCGTCAGCGCCGCGATAAAGCGACGAGGACGTCGCTTCTACGCATGGCGCAAACCGCGTTGGCGAGCGGTGACGCCGCTCCAGGCGCGCCGTAGAAGCGGCGTCCCCGCCGCTTTTCTTCATGCTCGATGCAGTTTGCCAGGTGAATGCCCCCCACCCCTGAGAAACACTGGCAGATGGGCCTCCGGTGTCTTCCGGGGGGGAGGCCCTCTCATCGCGTCGCGAAGCGACCCCTTCGCACTCTTGCTTGCCTTCACTCGTGTCAGGTCATGAGCCGGCGTTCTCGATTCGCGGCGAACGCAAGACACGCACGAATATCTTGAGTCGTCAGGTCCGGGAAATCGTGAATGATTTGTGCCTCGGTCATTCCCGATGCCAGATAATCCAGTACATCGTAAACCGTAATGCGCAACCCTCGAACGCATGGCTTGCCGCCGCGCTTCCCGGGTTCGATTGTGATCAGGCTCTCAAGGTTCATCGCTATTGTCCCATAATCTCCCCATCTGCGAGTATATGCCGGCAAATTTCCCGTGCCAAATGCCGGGTTTGCGAATGATTGACGGCGCGCTGAGGCCGAGCTTCATGGAACCGCACCATCGGCTCTCCGATGCGGACACCACTCTTCGGACGATGGCTCAACCCGAGACGGCTGCCGCCGGGACCTTGGTCTTTGCCATGATATACTTGGCTTTCCCATAAAACATTTCGAATCCCTCAAGCGTTTCGTGCTCGATATCCTCATAATCTCCCAATTTGCTCGTCCACTTCCCATTTTCAAGCGTTCGGGCGGCATGCGTCCAGTTCTTCCCGATCACATAAATCGCCACCTTTTCAATTCCCGGCTCTGGCGTAATTGCGGCCAGATTCGATGCCGTATCGGAATCGAGCTCCCGGAGAATCTTGAAGCCGACGGACTCGAACGCAAAGATCAGTGATTGGGCCGCCCGCGCTCGTGGCTTGATTGGCCAGTAGTAACCGGGAGCTATGTCCCACCTGCGATTTGTCTCCCCGACCGCCCAGGAAATGCAATTATAACTGACGTCCGCCGAGCTTGTTATTCGGTAGCCCTGCGCTGCCAGTGCCGGAAACCAGGCATCAATTTGTTGCCTGGCTTTATCGATATCCATTCTTCACGCCCCATTGCAACCACGCATCTGCCATCTCCTTCATGATGCCCTGACCCGATTCAGGGACAGGGTCGGCGCCGGTGATCGCGCTCAGCGCCCAAAACCAATGATCCACCCGTTCCTCCAACTCCGCCAGGATCAGCGGAACGGCCGCACCGCCCATGCCAACAATCTGTTGATATGCGAATGCCATCGATAAATCCGACGCGGATGATTGGGGGCCGCGATTCGACTTCCATTCTTCGACCAACGCTTGGAACTTCTCCTCGTCGGTTGCAAAGATTCGGCTTTCGCTTTCGATGATCGCCCGAATCTCATGCGGAGAGCGCAAAGAACTCGCGCACGGGTTGGATTCAATTGCCTGCGGCAAACCGACAGGCGATGCCGCCTGGGACCGATCACCCACTGCCATGTGTTCGTAAAGCTGCTTAGCCATGTCAGATCCAGCTTTCTGGCATTCCAACCCTCGCCCCGTGTCAGGTCATGAGCCGCTGCATCGCCCACCGATACTATCATAACCGCTTGCCCACGCGGCAACAATGCTTGCGTTTTACCTCCTAACGGCGCGCTTCGTCGGACGCGTTGTTTACACTTTGGAACAGTTCGGTACACTTTTGGCGCGTTCTGAATATCTCATTATTGCTTATATGTTCGCGTAACCCTTTATTATTTCAGCAGATCGGTCAGTTGCGATGCCGAACAGGTCCTGTTGTGCACAGCCCGCGCGCCACACGGCCCCAAGTTGGAGATTCACGGCCAAACCAACTCAAAATCCCTCGCCTCCCCCACGCTCCCCTTCCATCCCGCCTCGGCGGCTTTCGCCAAATTATACATCTCCCTTGCGGTCACATAATGATAGTGGAATTGCGGATTGTCGGCGGCGCGCCGGGCCAGCGCCTCATGGAAGTGCACCATCGGCTCGCCGAGTACGACCGCCTGGTTGGATTCGGGGGCGCCGTGGGTGTGCAGCTTCACGAAGAACCAATCGGGCCGGCTGGCGACCTGCACGCGGGCGCGCAGCCATAGATCGAGCCGCCGCATCGTCGGCGGCTGGTTGCCCTGAATGCAGGCATTCTCCACCCTCGGCACAACGCCCCACTTCCGTCGGCCCCAATCCAACAACAGCGGCCCTTGGATCAAGAGCAGCGAATCCGCCGGCTGCCCGCCCGCGCCCACGTCCGTGCCCCAGTCATGGCTCTTGGGCTTATGCGGATCATCCACCGCGTAATAAATGCTGTTGATCTTGCGCGTCTGCGTGTCGCTGGGAAACGACGGCAGCGTGAAGTCGGCGTAACAGCCAGTCTCGCGCAGCACGTCCAGCTCATTGTTCACGCCGCACCATCGGCCATCGGGCCGGGAGTTGTCCAACGCCCAGTTGCCGTGGACAAAGCCGTATTTCGGCGCGCCGGTCACCTTATCTCGCGGCAGCAGCCCATGCCGTTCGCGGAACATTTGCGTGTCTTGCAGCAACCGCCGGCGAAGGTTTTCCGAGGTGTCATTGTCATGGTGCAGATGAATTTCCACCTCCCCATACCCCGCCCGGCACAATCCCGCGATGCCGTCCACGTGCTCGGGCACGTATTCATCCACGGGGAAGAAAAACGTATGCCGGGGCGGCTTGCCGTCGGCGTCGCGGAAGCGGTCGAACAACTTTGGATAATTGCTCACCCAGCTTTCGACGCGGGCCGCCGCGACCTGGGGCGTGGGTTTGCCGAGTTGCGGCTCGTAGTGGTCGGCGATGCACAACAGCACATGAACCGGGGCATGCCCCGGCGGATTTCCGCGACGCCGCCATTGCCGGGCGTAAGTCCTGATCCAACGAGGGGTCGAAAGAATTTGGCGCACGAGCTTCATTCGTGTCAGTTCACGCCCATTCGCAACGCCCCAGAACGATCAGATGTCGCCGTTCTGGTTGACCGCGCTATAGACATTATTCGCCATCGTCTGCAGGGTCATGCTGCTGAAGGTTTGGCCGAGCACCTGCTCGCTGGTGGCGTACAGCGCGCCGTTCTTGGCATCCGCATCCGTGGCATTCAACGCCTGCAGGATCGAGATGGTGGTGTTATTGGCAACACCGAAGGCAGCGCCGTTCGACCCGACGTTGATCAGGTCATAGCCGGTGCCGTTGGTGTTCACGGTGAAACCGTATGACGCTGCCACGCTGCCGCCGGCCAGGCCGGAATTGGTCACGTAGCAGGCAAACGCCGCCGACAGCACCTGCGCGTTGAGCTTCACGCCCGTCACGTTGAAGTCATTGGTGATGAAGAACGAAGCGATCTGGCTATTGGTCTTGCCGGCGAAACCGCCATACATGTTAGGGAAGCTAGTGGCCAGCCAGTTGCCCAGGTTGGTGGCGTTGGAACCGCCATTGAGCGACTTGAGCAGTGCCTGGCCGTTGGAGTTATGCCAGAAGCCGATGGTGGCGGTCGTGCCGGCCTTTTCGGTCGTCGTGCACTTGTCGCCAAAATCGCAGTTGATGGCATTGTCGCCGCAGCCTGACAGCTTGATGTTGCAGATCGTATCCGATCCGCTCAGGGAGCCGCAGGTCGCGCCGTTGATGGATCCACAACCGTTCGTGCCCTCGTTGAATCCAGCCGGCTGGCATTCCGTAATGCTGTAGGTGCCCGGCATGAGGTTGCCGAAGATGTACTCGCCGCAGTCATCCGTGTGGCAGCTTATCGACACCTTGTTGCCCATGTAGTCGGTGCCCGAGAGGTTCACCGTGACGCCGCAGATGCCCGCCTCGTTCCAGTCGACCTTGCCATCGTTGTTCACATCATCCCAGCAGAAGCCCTGGATGTTGCCGACGGAAATCTCGGCGAAGTTCACATCCGCCGCATTGCCCATCGGATTGATGTACCCCAGGGCATCCTTGTTGTAAGGCAACGTGAAGGTAAACGAGGTCGGCGCGCCCGGCTCGGCCATGTGGCCCGACGCCGGGGTGGTGACGGTTACGGTATAGGTGCCGGGCAGCAGGTTCTCGAAGCTATACGAGCCGTTGCTGCCACTGATGGTGGTCAGCGGTGTGATGGCCTGGCCACCCGCCAGGGTACCCGTCAGGGTAAGCGTCGCGCCAGCCAATACCTGGTCGGGCGCATCAAGCGTCTTGTCCGTATTGGCATCGCAGAACACGATGCCCGAGATGGTCGAGCCTTGCGTCGAGCAGACCTGGCTGCCGCCGTTGGCGGAGGCAAAGATGCGGTTCTGCTGATGGTAGAACCCGTTGCCGCCCGCCGGGCCAAAGAGATTGATCGCCGGGCCGCAGACAAAGTCAAACTGGTAATCACAGTTGGGTATCTGCACCGGGCCAAGTGAATACGTCTGCGGCGAGTTGCCCGTGGAAATCGACAGCGTCTTCTGATCGAAGATCACCTGTTGGTTGGCGTCGTTGGCATTAAACGTCGAGTCCGGGGCGATGTAGCTGACTAGGCTGAGTTGATCGGTGACGTGGGCGGCGGCAGTGAAGTACGCCGTCACCTCATCGCCCGGCTGCACGTTGCCGGCCAGCGAGGACACGGTCCTGGTGCCGTCGATCACATAATAAATGCACGAGTAATTGGCCAGGTTGCATTCTTCCTGGTAGTCATCGAAGTTATAGCCCGAGTACGTATTGCCGCCCGTGACCTGGACAGCCGGATTCGCCGGCGCCGCGGTCTGCACCCAACCCGACGGCACCTCCTCCTGCAAGAAGTACAGGCCCGGCGACAGATTGGTGAACGAATACGTTCCATCCGCCCCCGTCACCGCCTTGGCCACGAGAACGTCGCCGGTATCAAACTTTCCGTCCTTATTGGTGTCGGCAAACAGATCAATGGTCACACCCGCTTCAGGTTTATCATCGCTGCTAAACCCGTTGCCGGTCATGTCCTGGTACTTGATGCCGGAGATGGTGCCCAAAATAGGCGCCGTCACGATCACCTGCTCGCAAGCCCCGCCCTGATCGTGGGCGACGGAGTTCAGCGCGTTGCCGCCGTATACGGCTGTCCATGTGTACGTTCCAACCTGGGTGGCGACGTTTGTGTTGGATGTGGAGTAGGTGCCGTCGCCGGTGACGTTGACGGTTTGCGTATCGGCGACCGAACCGTTGGGCGCGGTGAGTGTGAAGACGATGGTTGGAGCGACGGTGCCGGAGGCCACGTTGTAACCGCCAGACAACACCGCCGAGTCTTGCGGAATCGCAATCCCCACCACGCTGCCCGCCGGGTCGCTGGCGGTTGTCTTCAGCGTGGGGCTGGCCGCGACCGTCGTCAGTGACTCTTTGTCTCCGTTATCGCTTATGGGCCCGATATTGTTGCCGTCGCCGGTGTAGGTTGCCTTCCACTTGTACGTGCCGACCTGCGTTGCGAGGACTGAAGGCGCGTAATAGGTGTTGTTGCCGTTGACTGCGAATGGCCCTTCGGTGATTGGGGAACCGGTGGGCGGGGTCAGCACGAACGTGATTGAGCCTTGGGGATTGTATCCGCCGCTGAGGGTGGCGGCGTCGGTGAGGGTGGAGACGCCGACGACGCTGCCGCCGACTTCGGTCGCTTGCGTCGCAATCGCGGGAACCGCCGGGTTGACGGCGGTCTGCTCCAACGCATTCCCATTTTCGCTGACGGTGCTGTTGTTGGAATCGCCATTATAGGTGGCATTCCACTGGTAAGTGCCGGTCACAGCGCCGGACATGGGCAGTGTATAGGGTTTACTGGTCGAACTGCCCGCGCTAACGGATTCCGTGTCCGTCTGCAGCACATTGCTGCCGTTGGATAACGTGAATGTGACCGTGCCCGTCGGATTGTCACCGAGGCTGAGCATCGCGGTGTCGGTGAGCACCGGCGCGCCGGTGGCATCGAGCGTGATATTCGTCGCGCTGGGCGTGGTGACAATGGCCGGCTGCGCCTGCGTCACCTGATCCGGCTCATCGCCGCCCTTCCCGGAAGCCGGCGTGTTGTTGGCGTCGCCGCTGTAGCTGGCGATCCACTGATAATTCCCGGCGACGGTCGGCAGGTTGCTGCCGGTGATGGTGCCGGCGCCGGTGGAGTAGGTTACGGTCCCTGCCGTCACCGGGACCACATCGGTATAGACCGGCGAGGCATAACCGGTGTCGGTTGGGGCGTAGAGATTGAAGGTAATCGAGCCGGTGGGATTGTACCCGGCGGAAAGGGTGGCTTGGTCGGTGAGGGGGTTGCCGCTGCCGACGACGACGGAAGTGCCGGGGGTGGTGGCGATCGATGGGCCGGCCTTGGTGGTCGTCAGCAACTCATTGGCGCCGGTGTCGCTGATCGGGCTGATGTTGTTGCCGTCGGCGGTGTTGTAAGTTGCCTTCCAGGTGTAGGTGCCGACCTGCGTGGCCAGGACTGGCGTAGGCGCGTAATAGGTGTTGTTGCCGTTGACGGGAACCGATGCTTCGGTGATTGCGGGACCGGTGGGCGGGGTCAATACAAAGGTGATTGAGCCCTGGGGATTGTATCCGCCGCTGAGGGTGGCGGCGTCGGTGAGGGTGGAGACGCCGACCACGTTGCCGCCGACTTCGGTCGCTTTCGTCGCAATCGCGGGAAGCGCCGGGTTGACGGCGGTTTGCTCCAACGCATTCCCATTTTCGCTGACGGGGTTATTGTTGGAATCGCCATTATAGGTCGCATTCCACTGGTAAGTGCCGATCACGGCGCCGGACATGGGCAGTGTATAGGGTTTACTGGTCGAACTGCCCGCGCTAACGGATTCCGTATCCGTCTGCAGCACATTGCTGCCGTTGGATAACGTGAATGTGACCGTGCCGGTCGGGTTGTCGCCGAGGCTGAGCACGGCGGTGTCGGTGAGCACCGGCGCGCCGGTGGCATCGAGCGTGATATTCGTCGCGCTGGGCGTGGTCACGATGATCGGCTGCGCCTGCGTCACCTGATCCGGCTCATCGCCGCCCTTCCCGGAAGCCGGCGTGTTGTTGGCGTCGCCGCTGTAGTTGGCGATCCACTGATAATTCCCGGCGACGGTCGGCAGGTTGCTGCCGGTGATGGTGCCGGCGCCGGTGGAGTAGGTTACGGTCCCTGCCGTCACCGGGACCACATCGGTATAGACCGGCGAGGCGTAGCCGGTGTCGGTTGGGGCGTAGAGATTGAAGGTGATTGTGCCGGTGGGGCTTGAGCCGCCGGTGAGGGTTGCCGAGTCGGTGAGGGGGCTCCCGCTGCCGACGACGACGGAGGCGCCGGGACCGGGGGTGGTGGCGATGGTGGGATTGGCTAGTACGATTATGGTCGCGGTCGAATGGTCATTTTGTTCTGGGGGCGTTTCATTTCCGGCGTTGACCGTCGCCGTGTTGACGAGTGAGCCTGCGTCGGACAGTTGCGTCGTTCCCTTTATATCAACGCTCAAGGTCTGGCCGGCAGGCAATGATGTCAATCCTGGGGCGAGGCTCAGGATTTGGCTGCCGGCGGCGCCCGTAATCTGAAAATCGGCTGTATCGCCGCTCGCGATCGACCAGTTGATGTCTCCTCCAGGGAGCGGGTCATTCAATGTGATGTTATTCGCCAAACCCGCGCCTTCATTAAATAACTTCACGGTAAAGCCGGCGCTATCCCCAACATGGATGGGCGTTTGATCGGCCGTCTTTAGAACGTCGAGGTCCGGGGCCAAGACGGTCACTGTCGCCGAAGCCGTCTGATTTTGTAAGGCAGGTGGCTCGTTTGCCGCACTCACGGCGGCGGTATTCGGCAGCGCTCCGGTGAAACTCGCTGATGGCGGCGCATCCGCCGGTGTAGTCAACGAGGTGATGTGAACGCTGTCGCTGGCAGCGCTTTCGAGATAGGGGCCGTATCCGTCGACTGCGGTCGGCGTGTAGTCTAGAAACTGGCTGCCCGGCACACCTGAAATGCTGAACGCGCCGGGGGTGGTTTGCGAGGCTAGTTGCCAATTCGTGTCGTTTCCCGCGCCTCCGGGCAATGGGTCGCTGAACGAAATACCCGTCGCGCGCTCCTGCCCGATGTTGGAGACCGTTACCGTGAAACCAGCGGTATCGCCGGCATTTACCACAGGAGCATCCGCAACCTTCGATACGGTCACATCGGGAGGCAAAATTGGGGCAATGTTGACCTTCGGAAAGTTGTATGTGAAACCGGTACCGAAGCTGGTTGGAGCGGTGAGAGTTGTGGAATTGACCTTGAAAGGCGAAAAAGCGGTCATCCCGACGAGTTGGCCTCCCGTAAAGAAATGGATGTCCGGCGTATTGGGAGTAGTGACCTGTCCGCCGGTTACCAGAGTGCCTCCCGTCGCGCTCAGGGTGAAATCGAACGAGCCGCTTGGCGATCCGTTATTGAAATAGTACCCATTGTCAACGATGGTTCCGGTAAGCAGAGTACCCGTATACGTTTCGTACGGAGTGGGGTCGGACGGATTAGCGGGATTCTTGATCTGTAGTGTGCCGTTCACAACGAGATCGGCCCCGGGAGCGCCCGCTCCGCCAGTCGTCTTGCCCGTTGCCGGGTTTATGTAAATTTGCAATTGAGACTGTTGCGATGGCAAACCACCCGCGCCCGCCGTAATATTGTCAGAAACGCCGTTCGACTGGGTGAACGTCAGGTCGGTGGATATTATTGAGAGGAGGGATGGAGACGGCGAATTCGCCGAATACATGATGCTTCCGGGGCGCTGCGACTGTATTTCCGGGTATGAGCCGAACAGGTTGACCCCAAGCAGGTGGTCGGCCGACCCCGAAAGTAATTGCCGTCGCTCAAGAGTTTCATAAACGCACCCGGCCGCGCTTGCCGCCGCACGCTGAACGCATGCTCGTTTACGATTGCCCCGTGCTTTAAATATCCGCATCTTGACCCCAAACCTTTCTTCTTCGCGAACTGTGAACGAGGAATCCCCGAAATCCTCCCATTGCGGGAAGACTTAAACGAGCCCGAATTAAACCGAGAACTAATAGCCCTTGCGCGTGTTACGCCGTCTTACCGCGATAACCCGCGATACGCCATATGGCGCGAATTGTTCGCGCCATCGGCCGCTATTGGTTATGTGCGACCCCTTCGCTTGCATTTGAACGGAGTCAGACCTACGCAATTAGCGAGCACAGAACATGGGATGGCGATAAAAACGACCCGCGCCAAGCAGCGCCAGCAACGCACCGGCACCCAACCATGACGTGGGAAGCGGAGCGGCGGTGGAATAAAGCGCATCGACGTTGCCGCCGGTAATCGTAACGATCCCACCACTGGGAGCGGACGCATCGAACGGCCCGAATACCTCAAGTCCACCCGGCAGCGGATTTCCGTTCAAGCTGAAATCGGAAAATGTAAAATCAAACATGGGATCGATGGTCAATGTTCCAGACATCGGCGAGGATGTGGACACACTTAGGTTTGTCGCCGCGCCACTGGACCCGAATACCAATGCGGAATTCAAGCTTGTCAAGTCCCATTGCGACAAAGTAGAATCAAACACCAACTGCGCATCAAGGTTGAAAGTCCCGGTGTAGCCGCTGGAAAAGCTTGAACCCTCAGAGATCGAAAAATTGCTGCCGCCCTCTGACTGCAGTTTCAGTTCCCCGGTATTCTTATTGAATGTGCCATCCACGGCGGTCGCGCCAAGATCCACCGTGTCGGCCAGTGCCGTCGATGCGAAAAAGCAGGACAACGCGACACCCGTCCCACACAACCATTTTCTAGCTGACATATTCCCTCACATTGGCCAGCAAACACCTGGCCGGACGATTACTAAATTGGAAAGATAAGACTCAAATCGAGCGGACATCATTTGTCTGACGCCGCCAGTCGACAGGTTGGCGACGAGATTTGCGCATTCGCCAAGGCGTCCCCAAAGTCACTTAATGCCCCTCCGGCTAGCAAGCAGGGCCGGCCTCGTACATAGGAGGTCGGCCCTGCCGTGAGCCGGAACAAAATCTCACGAGGCTAATGCGGCGGGCCTGCCCTGAGCCCGTCGAAGGGCATTAGGCCAGGCGACGCCGACGGAGGGCGTTGAGGCCGCCGAGCAGTCCGAGTCCGCCGAACAGGGCCAAGCCCATGCTCGCCGTCGCGGGGAGGGGGGCGGAAGCAGGAGTCCCAGTGATGCTTCCGCGCATCTCGAAGTTAGGATTCGTAGGACTCGCGGGGCTGGTCGAAAGAGTAGCGCTTGGGCTTGCGATTTCGTAAGTCACATTAGGAGGAAAAAATCCGCCAGCACTGTTCGGAATCGTAATTGTCAGGGGAGTATTGAAGCTGACCACGAGCGATCCTGCGGTGGGGCTTTTTCGCAAAGTACCCTCAATCGAGCCAATGAATTGTCCGTTGTTTGGTGACGCACTTGGTGCGGTTTGGTACAAATTCAATGTGAAACCGACCGCACCTGCAAACGTCCCCGTCCCGTTGCCGACGGTGATGGATGCATTGTCGGCTTCAGTAAAGCCGCCGAATTGTGCGGCGTAAGGCGTTCCATCGGCAACGAAAGGATTAACCGGGCCGTTCCCAGTATAGGTGAACGATTGCCGCGCAAAGCTTAAGGTATCTGAACTCGAGCCACTGCTGAAATTGATCGTGGACACCGCTGGCGTATTGACCACTGTTTCGGTGCCCCCCGAATGCGTACCGGTGGCAAACACGCCTTGGACGTAGTAGGATACGGTGTCGGCATTCGCCGCAGCCGATCCTAAACTGCACAGGGCACAAGCGAGCGCCGGTGCGGCGAGTCGTTTGAACAAACTCTTCAACATGATGTTTCTCCTTCCGTGGCAGTGCCACGGGAAACCTGGAAAATCCCTGGGGATGCGGAGAACATCTCCGTCCCTCACAGAACGACAGGCGTGACAGGAGAAACCCCGAACAGGCGTTTCGTGCCCCTGAAGCACACCCCAAAAAAGCCAAACCCCAACCCCGGAAAACTGATCCACCCAAATTGGCGATCCCGGAAAGCCGCGCCGTTGGCCCACACACGACTTATCGGACAGGATAGCAGGTTTTGGCTGGGTTGCAAGGACAAAATTCCAGAATTCTTTTGTTTTTAGGGCCGCCGCGGGCGGGACGACCTAAGTTCATTCACCTCCAATGGTTATGTGGGTCGCGTGGCCGTGATTGAACGGGCCGGACGCCGAATTGAGGCTCAAAATCCGAAATCCGGGGGGGAATTCAGAAATCCGAATTCCGAATACCCGAATGAAATCCAAAGGCGGAAATACTGAAAATTCAAAACGGCGGAGGGGTATCCTGTTTTTTTGAAATTTCGTTTTTTGAATTTTGAGCTTGTTTCGGCATTCGGGCATTCGGGCATTCGGGCATTCCGATTTGATCGGGGGAATTCCGAAATCCGAATGGCGAAATCCGAATGAAATCGGGGGAATTCTGAAATCCGAATTCCGAAACCCGAATGAAATCCAAAGGAAGAAATGCGGAAATTTCAGAGGGCGCCAGAGACCCCTCCTTCCTCTTTTTTGAAATTGCTTCTTTGAATTTTGTGCTTGTTTCGGATTTCGTGCTTCGGATTTCGGATTTTCCATTCGACGCTGTGGGTCGCACGGCCGGGATTAACGGGGCCGTCCTAAGTTTGCTCTGAGTTCATCCGGCCTTGCGTCGGCGGCGTTCCTGGTCCACAAGCGGCGTGGTGATGGGCTCGTGGTAAACAATGTGAGACGCGACGGCCAGGGCCAGCGCGTAGCGCACATTGCGGACGCACTGGGCGATGGTGCGCCCGTCGCCCATCGCTCCGGGCTCCTCAATACCCTCGCCGTACCATTCGCCATCTTGCCGCCACAGCTTGATCTGGTACCGCGCTGCAATGACCTTGCCGCGATTGATCGCGCTTTGCGGAAGGGATGGGATGCTGGCTTCAGCGGGCTTTTTGCGCCTTGACGTAGTAGTGTCCATTCGTGGTTTCCCTCTTTCTTTGGGCTGCGAGTCGCCCGCTCTGCGTGACTTTGTGTCTTCCTGGTTAATTGTTCTTTCTCCGCGGCTAGACGGCCTGGATTCCCAGTTTCTCCTGGAGGGATTTAAGTTCTTCCTGCATTCCCGCTCGTTCGGGGACGGGGAGCTTTCGCGGATCCAAGCCTCGGGACTGCAGGGCTTCGACGGCTTGCCTGGCGGCGGCGGGGTTGCCGCCGGCGAGGAGGAACCCGGCGAGGCGGATACGCCATTTCACGTTGTCGGGATCGAGCTGCGTGGCGAGTTGCTCGGCGGCGGCGGCGGCTTTCGCGTCGCCGGCGCGGTTCTCGATCTGGGCGAGGGTGTCCTGGAGCGTGGCTTGCCGGGGCTCGGACGCGACGGCGGCCCTTGCGAAGGCGGCGGCTTCCTTCATGTCGCCGCCCTTGCGCTCGATCAGCATCGCCAGGTTATTTTGCGCGGGCCAGAGCTTGGCATCCCGCGCCAGGGCCTTGCGGTAGAGGGCCTCGGCCCTGGGCAGATCGTTGGCGCGCTCGGCGTTGAAGCCCGCCGAGAGAAGCGCGGTGGCGGGCGCCTTGGGATCACTGGCGATCCGGGCGAACAGCTCGGCGGCTTTCTGGGCGAGATCGGCATCGTGCCAGCGGTCGTTGAGACGGCTGTACGTCTCGGCCAGCGCCACGCGCTCGCCGGCGGCGCCGGCGGGAATGCGGGCGGCAACGCGGCCGATCCAACCCGAGGCGGACATGGCATCGGGGATTTCAACGCCAACTTGCATCCAGCGGATACGCCACTGGCTCGACTGCGCCGTCAATGGCCAAAGCAATTCATCGGCGGCGGACATGCGGCCGGCGTTTACAGCGGCGACGCAATAAACCGTGAGCAGATCGACGTTTTGATCGGGCCGCGCTTTGGCCGACGCCAGGGCAGGCTCAAGCTGGGAGAGGGCGGCGTCAAACTGCTGCTGGTGCACCATCGCGCTGGCGATGGCGATGTCGGCGGCGGGGGAATCGTTGCCGGCCCGGCGCTTCCAGGCCTGGGCGGCGGATTGCATGTCCGACCACCTGCCCGCCAACCCGAAAATCTGCACGGCGGCCTGGGCGGCCTGCGTGTCCACGGGAAATGCGTTCATCGTGCCCTTGATGGCGGCGCCCGCGTCGCTCATGCGTCCCATCGACGCCAGGCAGCGGGCGTATTGAATCTGCGCGATTGCCGAGTCGGGATGGATTTCGGTGAATTGCTTGAGCTGCGATGCCAGCCGTTCGACATCGTTGGATTGGCGGGCGTCGAGGAGGATGCGGAGCAATTCGAAGGTGGATTCGCTGTTGGCCGGATCGCGCAGAGCGGCCAAGGCCGCCGGCTGCATCTGGCCGTCCCGGAGGGCCGCGCTGAGGAGCGCCGATTTGGCCTGCAAGGCGGCAAAGCCCTTGTCGGCGGGAAGGGCCTTGGCGGCGTCGCGCAGCGTTGCCATCGCGTCGGCGACCTGGTTTTGCTGCAACTGGGCCGCCATCAGCATGCGCCAGGTGGCGGGGTTGGCCGGGGCCTGCTCGGCGGCGGCGCGGTAGCGTTTGACGGCTTCGGGAAGATTGCCGGATTGGGCGAGGTAGCCGCCCCAGACCAGTTCCTTGATGCCCGGTTCGAGGGTGAGGGTGTCGAGTTTGGCGAGGGCATCCTCGGCGTCTTTTGGGCGGCCCTGGCCGGCGTACATTGATGCCGCGAACTGGATGGTGGGGACATCCGGTTTTTCGAGGAGTTTGCGGACGATTGCCTCGGCTTTTTGCGGCTCGTGGTCGCGCTGGTGGATCGCGGCCAGGAGCAATGAAGGGGGCGGCTCAAGTTTGGAATTGGCGTCGGAATCGCCGGCGCGGGGGCGCAGGAGCTTGAGGGTTTCGCTGGTGTTCCCCTGGCGGGCGAGCAGGATCGCGGCCTGCTGGCGCTGCGCCTGGGAGCGCATTTGCGGGATGGCGCGGTCGAGCTCCTGCTGCACGCGTTCAAAGTCGCCGCGCGATTGCAGCAGCGCGGCCAATTGCAGCCGAAGCGGGATCGAGTCGGGATCGGAATTGACGGCGGCGGAGAGCTGCTCAACGGCGCCGTCGAGGCGCTTCATCTGAACCAGGGCGCGGGCGAGCAGGACGCGGGCGTCGGTGTTGGCGGGATATTGGCGGATGATCTGGTTGAGCAGCACCGAGCCTTGCTCAAGGTCTTTTGCGTCGCGCGAGGACTCGATGAAAAGGCGGGCCTTGGCCATGCGCCAGGCGACGGCGTCGTCGCCGGTGAGGGCGTGGAGGCGGTCAATGGCGCGGCTGGTGATGTCCTGGTCGCCGCGAATGGCGTTTGCCGACACCACCGCCTGCTGCACGGAGATGTCCTTTGGAAACGCATCGCCCAAGGCGGCCCAGGCGGCCTTGGCGCCGGAGCTGGCGGACAGGTCGAGATAGGTGCAGCGCATCAACTGCCAATTGACATCAGAGGCATGACCGGCGCGGCGGGCGATGTCGTCGAATTGCTCCAACCCTGCTTTCCCGTTGCCGGCCAGGGATTGGTCCATGGCGCGGGCATATGCAAGCTGGGGCGTGAGGCCGTACGCTTTTTGAAGCTGGGTGAAGCACTCATTTTCAATGGCCAGCCCCGTCTTGCGGCTGATGGCGGCAAGCGTCAGCAGGAAAGCCTGCGAATGCGGCGGGGTGCGGTCGAGAGCGGCGTGGGCTGCCTTCATCGCTTCGTCCTTGCGGTTTTTCTGCGCCAGCAGGTTGATTTGGAGCAGGAGCGTGCGGTCTTCGCCGGGCAGTTGAGCTTGAATCGCGGAGACGTTCTTGAGCAGTTCATCGGCCTCGGGCCCGCCGGGCTCGACGTTCGCCGCGTAGGCCCGCGCCAGGGCGACCGCGAATGCCGCGCTGTGATTGTGCAGGGAGGCGATGTAGGCAAAGTGGGACGCCTCGGCAGACAAACCCCTTTGCAGCATGGCATCGACCAGGCGCACCGCCGGTGCGTTCCAGGTGGGGTTTTGGAAGGCGGCATACTTCCAGAGGTTGATCGCAACATCAATATCCCCCAGGCGGGCCTCGGCGTCGCCAAGGTAATACGCCAGATAGGTGTTTTGCGGATCAGCGGCCAGGGCGGCGCGGCAGGCGGTCACCATCTGCTTGTCATCCAGCCGGGCGGCATCAATGATCTGCCTGAGCAACAACGTCCAGGCGCGGGCGACGGCCTGCGTGCGGGCGGCCAGCGCGGCGCGGCAGGCACCGGCGCCGGGCGCGTTGCGCAAATTCGCGTAACAAATCGCCTTGAACGCGAGCAGCGTGGCATCCGCAGCGGGGTCCTTGGGATCGACGTCCGCCATCTCCGCCAGCGCCTTATCCCAGTTGCCCAGTTGCCAATAGCGCCGGGCCAGGGCATGGCGGGTGGCAGAGCCGCCGCCGTTTTTGATGACTTCCTGGAGAACCGCCAACGCCTCGTTGGACATGCCCAGATTGTCAAACTGCGCCACGAGCATCTCGGTCAGATCATCGGACAGATTTGGATGCTTCGCGGCGCGATTGAGCCATTCGGCGGCGTGTTCGCCGACGTCCTTGCGCTGCGTTTGATCCAGATCGCGGGCATTGTATTTCAAGCCATACGCATAACCCTGGAGCAACTCGAAGCGGGGATCGTTGGGATGGGCGGTGCATAAATCGGCGGCGTCGGCGATGATCGCATCGTAAGGCGGCGCCCCCTGGCTTCCGATTTCCGCGCGCAGCCGCAGCCGGGCCATCTGGGCGTTGATGTCCATAGGCGCTTCCTTCACCCAGGCCTGCGCGGTGTTGAGCGCCTCGTTGAAATCCTGGGTCTGCTGGAGAACCCTGGTCTTGAGCGCCAACGTCGGCACATCGTGCGGCCAGCGGTCGGCGGCGAGGATCGCATTGGCGGTATCGAGCGCTTCGGGCCAGCGGTCGAGCTTGACGTACAATTCGAGCAGATGACGGCGTTCATCCAGATTGTCGGGATCGCGGCCGACGAGCAGCCGCAGCATCGAGAGCGTCTCGGCGAGATGCTGGTTGTTGGGCAGTTCCACCTGCTCGCGCGAGGTCACATAGGCGCGCAGAACGCTGCTGTCGAATTGGTTTCGCTGCAGGAACCGGCCCAGAAGGGCCGCGGCGCGTTCGTGATGTCCGGCGGCGGAGGCGGCGATGCCGTCGCGCTTCCAGGCGGCCATGCGGTGGCGCATCAGCAGCTTGCCGCCGACGTAGGCGCCGCCGGCGCCGATCAGCAGCACGATCAGAAGGGCGATGAGGATGTTTCTCTTTTTGCGTTTCATGGCGGACCCACTTTTTTGAATGGCCTGGGCAACGTAGCACTTCGCGAAAACCCTTCACCACGGAGTCACTGAGGCACGGAGGCGCTATCGACGTTGATGGCCTGCGTGCAATTGAGGATCAGGCTGGGGCGCTGGGCGAACTGAGGTTTTCGACTTTGGCGCCATCGGCACGGGCGGGACGCCCGTGATACGTTAAGCCCTTCGCCGCCGGAATTATGCTTCAATTGCACACTCTTGAACCCCCAACTCCAATGACGGCTTTCGTTCGTTCCGTGAGAGGCGCGTCCATTCGAAAGCGCCTCCGTGTTTCCGTGCCTCCGTGGTTTCTTTCGCGTCGGTCGGCGACGACTTGTTCAGTTTCCCAAGTTGGCGATGACGGCGTTGATGACCGGCAGGTAGCCTTTGAGCAGAGATACGATGGCGGCGTTGCGCTGTTCGAGGGGGACGGCGGCGTCGAAATAGACCTGGATTTGGGCCGCGCCGGATGCCGAGCCGCCCGCGCCGACTATTGTTGCCTGCATCTCCTCCATGTTGCGCAATATTTTGCCGTCGGGGCGGAGCAGGCAGTTGGCGACGATTATTTTTTGCTCGCCGCCGCCGGGCCCGTCGCGGAGGGAATCGCGGTAAAACTCGTATTCCATGCCGGGGATATGCACGGCGCCGATGGTCCAGTCGCGGCGATGCGAGCCGCGCACCGCCCATCCCTGTGCCGGGTAGCAGCGCAGGGGGAAGTGGCCGACCATGTGATGGGCATCCCCGCAGTGCACGAGCAGCAGGCCGGCGGTGGCGCCGTTCTCGATGTTGAGATACCGCCGGCTGATCATCACATTGGGCTTGAGCACCGACAGCGCCTGCACGGGCACCTTCACGTCTTCGCCGACCCACGGTCCGATTTGCGCCGGGACCTGCGCGGCAGCCGCGCGAATCCGCTCCTGGTAGCGCTCGACGCCGCCGGTTTTATGGCCGGTGGCGTAATTCTGCGCGGCCAGGGCCGCGAGAATCAGGATGGCGAGAATGCGGTAAATGCGCGTGGCGATCATATGGGCACGATGCGGTTGACCAACGAAGAAGAATTCCACCACGGAGGCACGGAAACACGGAGGCGCGCTCGATTGCCTGGCGCACCTCGTCGATTCCTAAAAGAATCGAGCGATCAAAGTTGCCTTGCAAAGTGGCGCATCGCCTCGAATGCGCCTCCGTGCCTCGGTGTCTCCGTGGTTATCTTCGTTTGGCTTGCGGGACCGGCGTTGGTTCATCCTGTAATAGCTTGAAGATTCCCATTAGAAAGCCAAACGCCAGGACGGTCATCACCCAGCCGCTGACATCGTGAAATGTTTCGGCGGCGTGATTGGAGGTGTGCCCGAACATCCATACGGTGGGCACAAGCCGAACTACGTTGGCCACAATCGCCACCAGCGGACTGGCCGCCAGCAGCAGTGCCCGGAAATACCATCGCAATGGAATCGTAAAGGCGACGACGTAACAAACCAGGAAAAGCGTGAGTACCATCCGCGACCCATTGCACGCCTCGGCGATGGTAACATCGACGCCGTTGATTGACAAAAGATTGCCGGCACGTTGAACATAGATGCCAAAAAGATCGCAGATGCGCTGGGTTGCATCGGCGGTGGCGGTCTGGAGGGGGGCGGCGATGTGGTATCTGCCGTTGGGATCGACGGGGATTAGAAAAATGGCCGCGGCCAACGCCGGCGCCAATCGCCAGGCGGCATCAAATCCGACTGCGGATACGAATGCCCCGACCGCGATAACGACGGCCCCCGCCCGCCAGACGACGGGGTCGGTGACATAGCCGTGCCGATAAATCACCCATCCCACCGCGAGGATCAGCAGGCCGACCCACCCCCGCCGCACCGGGCAATTCCGCAATAGCCCCCGGCGGACCCAAATCAGCCAGCCGATCACGACGGGGGCTAAAAGAACGTAGTTGCATTCTTCATCCGTGGTTCCGATGCGCCAGATGTCTTTCCAGGCGGGAAGGAGGATCAGAACGGCGGCGCCAACAAAAGAGATCGCAATTCCCCAATCGGGCCGGGCAAGGCCGGCGGGCGGGCGGGATAACTCGAAATTGAAGCGCACTGCCGGGTCCATGCCTATCCTGACCTTTTATTTACGGCGTTTTTCACGTAGCTGGAGCGGCTTGGCATGGTCACTGAAGTGACCACGCCGGCGGCCGGTTATGGTCAAACGTATAGCAATGTGAAACCTGCTTTAATAGCCGCGAACACTTTCAATACGCCGATGATGCGGAAATGTGCGTGACATTCCGCCGGAGCAATTGAAAGGGTCGATCAGCCAAGTTCGGTTGCGCGCGGTGACATTTAACCGTCGTCGATCGGCGATTTGTAGGCCGTCTTAGTCCAAGACTTTCCCGTCCTACCAAATGCCCACACCCAAAAGGCCATCCATGCAGCGGCATTCAGCATCATGAACGAGCCGGCAGCGCCAGCAAGCGGAATCTTCACGCGCTTTCCATAAACGATCGAAACGAATCCAAGCGAGTAGAACAGAATTTGTAAAGCAATAAGGGCGTGAGCGAAGTGGAATCGGCCCAGGAGGCTGCAAATAAAGATGGCGATCAGCGCCCAGGGAACCAGAAGTCGCAGGAGCTTATGCGAAAGATATTCAAACCAGGTGCGGCAACGCCATGGCAATAGCGCGGCCGGCAGCAACGACAGCAGTTGAAAGTTGCCGCTTAACGTGCGGACTTTTCTTCGAAACTCATCGTGTGCCCGTTCGGGCAACTGATCAAACGATATCGCCTCTTCGCAATGCACGACCCGGAAACCCTGGATCGCAACTTGTAGCGGCCAATAAACATCGTCCAGAATTGTTCCCGCCGGAATCCCATGGAACAATCCCGCCCGAACGGCACTGATCGCGCCGCTCACCTGCACGGTTGATGATCGGCGGCTTTCCAGTCGGCGCACCCATTTTTCATAGCGCCAATAGAGGCCGACCCCCTGCATTATCCCTTGAGCGTCTTGTAGAACCAAATCGCCGCTGACCGCGCCAACGGAATCGTCCCGAAACGGTTCCAGCAGCTTAACAAGTGCGTCCGGCGCCCAGGTCTGGCGAACGTCGGCGAACACGATAATCTCTGAACGCGCGACTTTCGCGCCGAGGCTGATTGCCGAGGCCTTTCCACATTTCTCGGCTAATTCAATCACTTCAGTGCCGAACTCCGCGTTCTCGCGGACAGTTGCGGCGGTACGATCGGTCGATCCATCACTCACCACAATGAGCCGCCCGTGCATTTGGGAGCTTTTTAGCATCCTCTGAAGTTCCCGCACACGACGAGCGACCGAGGCCTCCTCGTTGTGTACTGCCATGACGATGTCAGCGGAAGTGGGGCCCTGGCCTATTGCTCGCGCAGGCGTTGGGCGAAGGGCGATCAAGAGTCGCAGCACCAGCGGGTAGCCGATGTAGGCAAACAACACGCAAGCCAGAGCTAGACAAAAGATCACCTGCATCGCGGTTGTTTTCCAAAGTCGAAGAGTTGACAGTACCGTTCATGCACTGGTTTTATCCATTCGGGCGTGTAACTTTTCGTCAGGTGAATCGGAGTGCGGAGGCGTCTTGGGCACCGCCAGCAGTCGCGAATGGCCCGCGAACACCCGCGGTGCGCTCGCCGCGTTCGCCTCGATCTGCTGACGCAACGCCCGCGCGTGCGATTCAAGATCGAAAATCACTGCCTCGGCTTCTCCGACGCCAACATGCGCGCGCTCGATCGTTGCGCGATGGCCGCCCCCCTGCACCTCGTGCAGCGTGCCGGCGGCAATCGCCACCCGCGTATTTGCCTCCTTGAGGCTCATTTCAATCTCCGCCAACTGCCCCTCAAAAGCCCGTCCGGCGCTTACTTGGCGACTGTCATGAATCAGTTCATCGCTGCCCAATTGCAATTCATCCATGGCGGCAACCAACGCGCGTGCATCCTCGGGCGCGGATACTTGAGCCGCCAGCAGTCGGGCATAGGCCCGTTCCGCCGCCTGGCGCCTGCGATCCGCGGAAACCTTGCGTTCCGCTAACATCTTGGTAGCCGTCGAAATCAATTCGGACATCGCTTCACTCCGGGTATGGAAAAAATGCGGGAGACAAAAAGCGCCTCCTCTACTCTATAGGCAGAAAGTTTACATTTTTGTCCGGAAGTCCCGATGGCGCAATGCTTTGCAGCAGTTGACCCATACGCTCTGCCTGCGCGGGCCGGCTGTAGGCGGTTGGATTCCAATTCCGCAGGCCTTCCGATTGGCCATTGCCGCAATTCTCAATCGCATGCGCGAGGGCATCGGCAATCGAATTCATATCCCCTGGTAACAGGCAATTCGCGGCCGGATACTCCTTCAGTATATCCCACAACTCCCCGCGCGGAGCGACGGCAATTATCTGCCGACGCGCCGCCATGTACTCGAACACCTTGGCCGGCACTACGCGCTCCGCGCCGGGCACATCGCTTAAAAGCGCCAACACGCCGTCGGCTGACCGAACGAGTTGCGTCGCCTCCGCATGAGTGACGTATGGCAAGCGAATGAGCCGGCAGGGAAGCTTCGCAAGCCGATCGAGTATTTGCTCCTGAGGTCCCGTGCGACGCCCGGCGAAAACGAGTTCCAGCCGCGCAGCGAGATCGGGCCGAGTTTTGGACATCTCATCAATAGCATTTACCACAGGCTCAATCGAGGTGAGGCTAAACAGCGTCCCGACATACGCCAGACGATAAGTCCCCGTTTCCGCGCTATTCTCACCCATATGAGCTGATTTGGACGGATGGGCCACCCGCTCGTCGCGCAAGTCATCCGGGTCAAAACCGTTATAAATACACTCGACCCGTGCCCGGCTGCCCGCCATAACAACCACGTCTCGCAATGCATGCGCGCTTGCCTGCGTTGTCGCGAGCAACAGCTTGGAATGCCGCACCGCCCAATTCTGCATACGCTTCTGCACCCACTTCGAGACGCGGCCCGGCTGCCTGTTCTCCAGGGACGCGTTGCTGATTCCCCATTCGTCGCGGTAATCCAACACCAGCGGCACGCCCGTCCGCCGGCCAAGGATCGCGCCCGTTAAAAACGCCGAAAACGGCGGCGCCGTGGCAACAATCGCATCATACGGCGATGATCGCAGTACCCGCAATCCTTCTCGTAATGCGGCCGGCATCCATAAAACTTGCGGGTCCGGCTGAAGCACTAAATTGGCGACGCGGAGACATAGCCGCTTGATGCCCGACAGCATCCGACTTTTCCACCGCTTGGGATCCCCTCCGCCCTCGCCGGTGCGTGCCGCCGAAACAACCGCCTTCATCGCATATCCCGGCTCCAACGTGCGCGCTTTAAAAATCGCAACGCCCTCGGGTATGTCATCGGCCAAACTCTGATCCATCACCGGAACAGAGGGATTCGACACCGTAAGCACCGATGGCATCCATCCCACACGCGGCAAGTACTTCACGAACTTCGCAACACGCTGCACCCCCGCCCCGCCGACAGGCGGAAACGCGTAGGATACGAACAGAACACGCTTCGCGTTCACCGGAGGAAGTGGGCTTGTGGACTGCAATGTCATGATAATGCGCGGCGCCGGGTCGCGGCAGATTTCACTCTGAAAGCGGCGGCTGCCCTCGTGGCGAGTTACTGCGGAATGGTAGTAAACTCCAGCCCGTGGCTTCGGGCTCGTTCAACTATTCCACCGAGTACCTCTACCGCATATGGAAACACATCATGCATCAGCAGAATATCACCAGATTCTAATGAGTGAGTGTCACACCAATGCGCGAGTTCAGCCGTGCTGCGGCATTCCCAATCCCTGGGATCTTTGTTCCAAAGCACGATTCTCTTTCGTGCCGCGAGTAGATTGCACATCTTGGGAACGGTCAACTTCCCGAGAGGAGGACGAAATAACTGTGAGGTACATCCCAGGATTCGCATGAATTGGGCATCAGTGCGGCGGATTTCAGCCATCAGGCGAGACGCGGTCACCAGGTGCGGACGCGCATGAAAGAAGATATGATGCCCGATTGCGTGACCTTCCCTGGCAATGCGTCGCACAAGTTCCGATTGGCGCCGCATGCGCTTGCCGACCAGAAAAAAAGTTGCCGGGACTTGCAACTCCCTGAGCTTGTCGAGTACGCGGGGGGTTTGAACAGGGTCTGGACCATCGTCGAAAGTCAGGTAGACGGATCGGCTGTCCACTGGGCCGCTAACCATAAACCGCCGTCGCGACAGGGCTACGGCTGCCATTGCCTTGATGGACTGCCGAGGCCACGATAAATATGGCTGCAATCTTGACCCGTCCCGATGAAGTATGGTGTCTCTCGCTCCCTGCGAAGACATCAGATTCGGCATGCGGAAAGAATCCTCCCCGACTATCTGGCCAAGATAACCTGCAAGCTCATGAGCCGACTCCTCATGGCTGCGGAAGTGCCAGTGCTTTTGCGCCGCGACGTGCGCCGAAGGACACAGGCGGTCGCGCATGGCGCTTGCAAGCGCTGTCGAGTCCTCTGAAGGAACGAGCGTTCCATCTCCCAGGTGCATGATTTCGGGAATCCCTCCGACGCGGGAGGCGACGAAAGGGGTGCCGCAGGCGGAGGCTTCGAGCAGGACGTTGGGCACGCCTTCGGATCGACTTGGCAAAACGAAAAGGTCCGCGGCTCGGAACCAGTCGGCCAGTTCGGCATGCGGCCTGGAGCCGACGAGTTTCACGCGATTCTGTAGATTGCATGAAACGATCATGCGTTCGAGAATCGGCCTCATTCGGCCATCGCCGATCATGTAGCACACAAAATCCAGCCCTTCTCGCGCCAACTGGGCGCATGCCTCAGCCAGGACATCCACTCCCTTCACGGGATGAAGGTTGCCGGCATACAGGAGAATGGGTCGACCGCTGTCAATTCCAAGGCGAAGCCGAGCCGCTTCCCTGGAGCCGGGATGGAAGATGGAGGTGTCCACGCCGTTGTAGATGACGCGGATTTTGGATGGATCAATGCCGGCTGCCGTCATTCTGGCGGCCAAATCATTGCTGACGGCGACGATTCCATCCGCGCGCCGCAAGCCGTCGAGGGTTCTCTCGCGGCGGCCTGGATACCGGCCGAGGGTCAGGATATCGGAGCCATGCACTTTCACAACGGCCGGCAGTCCGGCGCGGTGGGCCAGGTCCACCGCGGCCCAGCCGTCGGGAAAGGCCCAACTGCCGAGTACGACGTCCGGCTTGAATTCGCGCACCGCCCGATCGAACGACGGTTTTATGGAATTGCGGAAGCAGTGGCCGTAGAAGGACCGGAGTGTTTTCGGAGTGAACCAATAGATGGGATGGTCGGCGGTGATGCCGTCGCAGGTCGTTCGGCGGACGCCTGCACGTCGGCTGCCGCGGATCCATCGGGCGTTCCATTCCTCGGTCCAGGCCACCGGCGAGATCACCCTCACCGGATGACGTGCGGCCAGCGCCTTGAACTGCTGGCGATTGAACGTCGCGCGGTTCGGATACAGGGGATGCGGGTAGAGGTTTGTAACGGCGAGAATGCGCATCACGCGTCCTCGAAGGTGGATCCGGCCAGGAACGCCACCGGCCTGGATTCCATCGGCTCTTGAGTCTGAGATAGCGCACACCTATTGACAACCACCCGCAGTTTCCCTGCTCCTGTTAGCGCGATATCCTCGACGAGATGGGTCTCAAATCGAACTTCCGGCCCGAGCTTGGCACGAATGATAGTCTCGATGGCAACGCGATCGGCGTCGTTCCAGGCGGCTGACGCCACCAGGCGCAGCTCGACATGGTCAGGTGAATCCTGAATCACCTGAAATCGCCGTATGGCAGGGAAATCCTTGAGAAGGTGCGGAAACATCGCTCCAGAAATGCGCCGGCCGTCCGGAGTCATCAGGGTATCCATGGACCGGCCTGTCACCCGGCGCAGCAGCGGCAAGCCTCGTCCGCACGCGCACTGCTTCCATCCGGCAACGGCGCGGTCGCCGGTTTGATAGCGAATAAAGGGCATTCCATAATTGTAAAGGTCAGTAACGAGAAGGTCTCCTTCTTCCCCATCGGCGGCCCGCGTCCCATCGGGCCTGACGACCTCCACCAGCAGGTTTTCCTGGGTGAGATGCAGGCCCATATGCCGATCGCACTCGGCGCCAACGAGCATGAACTCGCGCGATCCGTATGTCTCAAAAACGGGGGCGTGGAAAACTCTTTCAATCACCTCGCGCTGAAACGAGTGTAGCTTCTCGGCGCCCACGATCATTGCCCTGGGGGAGAAAGGCTCCAGATGCCTATCCTCCAGCATCCGCGCGAATTCATACAAAGAGTTTGTATAGGCCACGATAAAATCAGGGCGGTAGTCATTTAGAATGTTGAAATACCCTAAAAGACTCTCACTGCTCAAGCCGAACGTACTAAGATAAGTCCGCCGATGCAGGCCATGGTAAAACTGATCCTTCCGCTGGCGACGGCGCGGCTGCGGCTCCAGCGAGCCGCCCCATAGATAGAGCTGCTTCGTCCCCGGATACGCCCCGGCCCAGCCATATCCGCGATATGAGGCGGCAACGCGGCGGTCGTTGCTGCCGACATTCAGGTCAAATTGAAGCGGCTCACCGGATGACCCGCCGGTTGCTTTGGTCATAAGGTCATCGGCGATCCGACTACGCATCGCGTGCCGATTCAGACGAATCGTGGTTCTGTCAACAATCGGCCATCGCTCCAGATCAGCCACGCTCTGAATCGCGCCGGGATTAAGACTCAGTCCCTGCCATTGGTTTTGATAAAACGGGCAGTTCGCGTAGGCATGCGCCAGAACACGTTGCAGAGCACGAAACTGGATGGCGTCCAGCTCGGACCTGCTGAGCCATTGCGTCCGTTCAAGCTCCTTGAGGTAACGAAACGTCTTGCGCCGCTTATATAAGGTCTCAAAGGCGGGGAGAAGAATATGACTATGAATCAAGCGGTGCATGGGCAGTTCGGGCGCATATGGCTTTAGATCAAGCTCCATCTCCAGCCAACGTGCTTATGGGATTCAGGTCCGCGGAATCTTGTTCAGCATCGGGCGCGGGGCGGAGAGCGCCACGATACAACTGTTCATATTGGCACACCATCTGTCGCGCGTCAAAGTGCATTTGCACGCGCCGATGGCCGGCCCATCCCATTTCGCGGCTTTTTTGTGGATTTCGCCAGAGCTCCAGCATGGCTTGGGCCAGTCGCGATGGATTGCGGGGCGGGACCAGCAGGCCGGTCCTGCCGTCCAGCACGATTTCGGGGTTGCCGCCCACGTTAGTGGCAACCACAGGAAGACCTCGCGCCATCGACTCCAGCAGCGTGAGCGATATTCCCTCGGTCAGCGACGACAAAACGCCGAACGACGCCCGCTCCAGCAGCGTTGCAACATCGTTTCTGTTGCCAAGGAAACTCACGGAGTCGCTCAACTTCAGTTCGCGTGCCTTGTGCTGAAGATCATTCAGGCAAGGTCCGTCACCGACAATTTCGAGCTTGAAATCGGATTCCGCTTTAACCACCAGCGCGGTCGCGTGCAGCAGCGTCTCCACGTCCTTTTCTGGATTGAGGCGGGCAACCATCAAGGCGGGCCCGCGATCGACCGGGCCATGATAACTGAAGCGCGTGGTATCGATGCCGTTCCAGATGGTGTGAATCCTGCGGCTGTCGATTCCCTGGCGAACCGAAAGGGCGGCGCTGTCCCGGGAGACACACACTGCCGCGTCCAGGAGCCGCGAGGCCATCATGAATGCAAGATTTTGACGGCCGGATGCATTCTGTCGTTGTCCATGTCGGGTGTAGATCGTGCGCCGGACGCCGCCCAGCCGGGCAGCGGGCGCGCCATATAGCATCGGCTTGGTATTGTGCAAGTGGACCACGTCGGCGCCCCAGGCGCGAAACAACGATGCCAATCGCAGACAAAGAGATGGCCGCAGCCCTGGCGGCGCGTGCAAGGCCCAGATGGGCCATCCAAGCGCCTCGATCTCCTGGGCCACCCGGCCGCGAGTCGTTAACGACACAAAGCCGAGATTGAACTGTTTCCGGTCGGCGTGGCGCGCAAATTCCACGAGCAGCTTTTCCATGCCGCCCGTGTCAAGCTGCAAGGCCACATGGATAACCCGCGTTCCCCTATATGTATGGCGCGAGCCCATGAAAGCTTCCGTTGCGTCTCAGGGGGTGCCAAAACATCACTCATGGCGAAAGCCGCGCGCCCGCTACCCCGCTCGTCCGCTTTGAATTACACATCCCCAGCGACGCTCAATACGTCTATTTCATCGAGAGGTTCAATGAATCCAAGAGGCTGGCGATGCGATCAACCGCGAACAGTCTGGATTAGGCTCTGCGCACCGACGCGGCGAGCGAGTGACGGCGGCGAATCAGTTACGCGGGAGCAGAGGATCGAACGATCACGCGCGCCCGCGCGGCGGGGCCGGCCAGGGGTGGGAGCGCGCTCCCGAAATCGTTGGACAGAATGACGAAGTCCGCAAAATCAATCTGCCCGTCCCCATTGAAATCCGCGAATGGCGCCCGCGCCGCCGGCTGCCCATAAGCATTGGAAAGCATGACGAAATCGGAAAATGTCACCACCCCGTCGTCATTGGCATCGCCCGGCAGCACATCAATCCGGCGTACCCAACTGGCGATGCCGCTGTTGCCGATGGAGATCGTCACCCGATCGGCCGCCGTGATTGGCCTCGCCAGAGTGAGGGTATAGCTTCCCGCGCTGCCGCTCACCGTAACCGGCCCATAGTTCATTCCAATCGCGCTGCCAACCGTGATGTCCGAGCTCGAAAGCGGCGCCGGTGCGCTAAGCACGATATTGATCTGATTGATATTCCCCAGCGAAACATCGGTCGATCGCCCGGCCGGCAGAAGACGCAAGCCGTCGGCTGCCGTCTGCAACGCAAGTGTGCCGGAAGTGGCCGACCGCACCGAAACGCCGACGACCGCTGCCTGCAATGAAAACGCGCCCAACCGCGTGCCCCATTGTCCGTCTTCGCCATTGACCGGCGTTCCGCGCGACATCGCGTACTGGTTGTAAACCCAGAATGTTGAATTGTCCGTCGGATCGATCGAGATGGAATTGTAATCCCCCCACCGGTTGCGCCCGTACCCCAGTTCGCGGACATAGTAATCCATGCCGGCGGCGAGCGTGGCGCTGGGACGCGTGGTGTGCGCCGGATCGGACGCGAGCCGCGACGTGTAATACGCCCCGGAGAATATGCCCGGCCCCGACGCCGAGAAACTCATCGCCATGTTTCCAGCGGCGTCCACGTTGATGGTTGGATCGAAAGTGGACGTTCCCGCCGCGATGTCTTCGCCGCCCACATTTCCCTGATCGATCAACGCCAGGCTCGCCAAGTTGGAAGTATCGATCTCAAACCAATGCGCGGTCGCCTGCCCGGCATCGGGGCCGCTGCCGGCCGGCGGCTTCACGGTGTTTGCGGCCCACAAAACGTTGTTCTGCCAAACCGCGCTTAATATTCGGTCGTCGCCAGCCTCCAATGGCGTGCTCGATCCTTCCTGCGGGGCCGACAATAGCGCGCCGCGGCCAGAATCGATGGCCCCCAGGTTCAGGAACTGGCTGTTAAACGTCGCGCTGCCGGATGTGGGATTGTCAATGCGGATCACAGCCAGAAAATCGTTGGTGCCATCCGTCAGCCCCGAAGAGGCGACGAGAAAGGTTCCCGTCGTGCCCGGCATCGTCCCATGCACCTGGGCCGGCTGAAGGTACAATAATTCATTCACCCCTGACCCAACGCTCGGATCGTACGAAGTGCTGACCACCGAGCCGCCGGAATACAGGCCGCTTTTGTTGATGATAAAAAGCCGCGACCCCACGAAGCTTCCGCCGCCGCCAAACCCGAACATGTTTCCGGTGATGTAAATGGCTTGGCCGTCAATTGCAAAGCCGGGGAAATCCAGCCACGTATTCGCTCCGCCGATGCCCAGCTCCGAGTTAACGGCGGCAAAATACCATCCGCCCGAAGGATCGGAAGTTTGCGAAACCGCCAGCAAAATCCGCGATGTGTCGGCCGATGCCCCGTTCGCCGTGTCCGTCTTCTCCAAGGTTTCCACGACAAAGCGCCCCGCGGATGGATCGTACAGAACCTTGGCATCAAACGTCGGCGTGCTCGGATTGAGCGATGAGAAGAAACCGCGCAGCGACTGTGTGCTCAAAACGCCGCCCGTTTTAGTGTAAACGGCGATGGAAGCGTTATTCACCGCGACCAGATCGGCCGGCCCCGCCGCCGCGTTTGCGTCCGCCGGAACATCATAGGTGCCGGTGACAATCGAGTCGCCGCTAAAGTTAATCCCCTCGAATGTCGCACTCAGCGGCGGGGCCGCCGTCGCCATTGTAATTGCTGCCGAATGCGCGGGACGCGCTGCCGTCCTCATCGTCCTCTTATGTAACGGCGCGTTGATCCTTACCCGATGGGCCGGCACATGCACATGTGGCAATGTTGCCCCCAAATAAATGACATGACTAAATAATGTGCGACCTTCGAGCCTTTCACAATACCCGGCGTAATACATTGAAGCTCCTGACGACCAATGTGGCTTTTGGCCTGGGCCTGTCGCGGAATCTTCCCGTCCGATAATCAGGCGATTGTATTGCTTTCTCTCCCGTGCGCGCATTCCACCACCGCCTCTGTTCTCGGTTTCCTCGCAACGTTGCCGAGGTCGAAATGTAATATAGCCTCCATTCCCCAGTAGCCATCCCCCGCGCAGTCCGCTTTACCGATACAACCTTTGTAATCCTGATCTTCATATGCCGGCTGATAATGAAAGGTTCGCCGACAAATTAGCCATTTTCCCCGATCGCTTGAACCGCGACGGCTTGCTCATTCAGCCAATCAATCGTACAGCCGATAAGTCGAATGAGGCGCACCCGGCGCACCCAGGCGAACTAAGCCGATACGCGAGAGGAACCGAAAATGCCGCAGAACATCCGCACCACTCGAACACGCACTCCCGCCTCGCCCACCCCCATGCACGCGCCATCTCCGCGCAGTCCGCGGACCCTTCGCGCCAGCCATCGCGCGGTCTGCGAAATGCTTGAGCAACGCCTCGTCCTCTCCACAACCCTCGCCCCCTCTCCGTTCATGGGCGCCATGGACTACAACTGGCTGGCCAGCGCGCCCCCCGCCACCGTCGCGCCGCATCACCCCACCGTCGGCAAAGCGCCGCCAAAAACCAAACCCCCCGTCATCAGCGCCGCCACCGGCTACGGCCTCAAGGCCGACTACTTCTCCGGCGCTTCCCTCGCCGGCGCGCCCTTCACCCGCGTCGATCCCACCGTCAACTTCACCTGGGGCGTCCGCGCTCCTGCCCCCGGCCTAAAGCCCGGCAACTTCTCCGCCCGCTGGACCGGAACCATGATCGCACCCCGCGCCGGCGTTTACAAGTTTTTTGCTACCGCTGTTGGCGGCACGCGCCTGCTCATCAACGGCGTTGATATCATCAACAACCCAACCGCCTCCTCCCTCCGCTCGAGCACCGCGTTGGGCACGGCCACTTTCACCGCCGGCCAGGCTGCCTTCATCGAATTGGATTATTTCTCCACCGGCCGCCGGGCCAT
>DASRLH010000042.1:0-7772 GCA_035648595.1 Tepidisphaeraceae bacterium | reverse complement strand
CAGCCGACATCGTGAAGCCGGTCGAGCAAAGGCAGCAGCTGCTTGAAGTGCTTGAGTCCCCGGACATCCTTGGCCGTCAGTTCCTGTTCCATGGGCCCCGGATCGTGCCACGAACCCGTCGCTGGCGCAATACGGCGTTTGCTAGGGGCGCGGGAAACTCATCAATCGCCGTGCCGAACGGTATTAACATTTCGTAGCACGCCAAGGTTTGCGACATCGGCGGGGGCAACGCGGCAAGCGCGGCGGCAGATCAGCAAGCCGGCGATTTGATTCACCAGGCCACCGACGCGGCGCGGGCTTCACGCCGCCGAGCGGGGCGGGGCGTCCGAGAGATAATTGAAAATGGAGCGGACGTAGGAGACGCCTTCCATGGCGGCGATGGTGGAGATTTCGCTGGAGGGGGCTGCCGCCTCGATCATGTGGTTCTGCTCGTCCACGTTCAGAATGGTGCCGCCGGCCTCGGTGACCGCGGCGCACAGGTCCGCCAGGCTGTTGCGGTCGGCGTTGTCGCGGTTCACCATGATGTACAAGTCCGACATCCACATACCTTACTCACTGCCTTCCAAGCCAATCGGTCGGGCGACGGTTCTCCGGCAGATTATACGTCAGGGACAATCACCGGCCCATCTCGACAAGGTGGTCTTACCGCGAGAAGGCGCATACATCAACGCCTAAAAATAGCCGTGCGCGAACAAGCGCCGTTGAAATCCGGCAGCCATCATCCGCGTCGGAACATTGCAATTCAGCGAACTCACGCCATTCGTGGATTCAAATCATTTAATGTGACACGGGCGTCCCGCCCGTGCGGAGGGCTGGAGAGTAGGGAAAATCGACGTGTTCTGACTTCCATGCAACAAGCACGGGCGGGACGCCCGTGTCACGATTGAGGCTGCATTTCCAGGGCTGACACCCGTCTGGTTATGCCACAGACGAACAGCGCGTACTCGCGCACGGCTATTTTAGATGCGCGACGCCCGGCGAATAGCCGGGCGTTGCGGTTCAGGTCGTGGGGAAATCGCAGTCTGCGCAAAAGCTGGACAGCGCATTGCTTGATTTATCTTCATTCGTGTGCATTCGTGTCCATTCGTGGTTTTCCCACTGTCCTTGGGTTGTGGGCTCGCCCGCGCTGAGTGTCTTCGTGGTTAGTCCTGCATTCCGCGCGCGGCCCGTGCCAGGCTTTTACTGGACTTGCGGGTATGTGGAGAAACTGGAGTTGCGACAATGAGCCAATCGCGATTGCGGACGCCGGTGACTTTGTCGGCGGTCGTGAGGCCGCTGAGGGTCGAACTGCTCAGACTCGCGCCGATGGGGCCGACGGGCAAGGCGAGGGCGGCGGTTCGGGCGGCGTGGCTTTGGCCGTCGGTCCAGACGTTCAGCAGGCTTTCGAGGCTCAGAATGTCGGAGAGTTGGCCGGCGTCGTAGGCGGTGGCGCCGCCGATGAGCACGTCGCCGAATCGGCTGCCGCCCAGCCGCGATTGGCCGGCGCCGGCGATGAGCAGGTTGCGTCCGCCGCCGCCGTTGAGGGTGCTGAATCCGGTGCCTCCGATGAGGATGTCGTTGCCGCCGCCTCCGGTGAAGATATCGCGGCCCGCGCCGCCGAAGAAGATGACGCCGGTGCCAAGTTTGGGGCTGGCCGCGATCCGATCGATGCCGGCGCCGGCATAAACGATCACGCGGGCGGGATTCATCGCGCTGGCGACAACCTTGTGGTTCATCAACAGCTGCACCTGCCCGGCCACCTTCGTGGGCTGGACCATGATGGTGACGACGCCGGCCGGAGCATCGTAAACCAAATCGCTCGCCGTCGGGTTCAATTCATCGGGCGCCGTGCCGGCGGCGGGGGAGCCGTTTGTGCTGTCGATGGTGCCGACGATGGCCGCGGAATTGATCGTGGCGTTGTTGGCCGAGGAGAGGGCGAGCGTGAACGCACGAGCCGGCTGCCAGTCGCCATGCCCGAGCACCGCGACCGAAACTGTCTTGCTCGTTTCGCCTGGGTTGAAAGTGAGCGTGCCGCCGACGGCGGTGTAATCAATGCCGGCCCTGGCGGTGCCATCGACGGTGCCGTAGTTGACCGTGACCGGCTGGTTCGATGCGGAACTGAGATTGATCGTGAACGTGGCGGCTGCATTTCCGGCCGCCGGATGCGCCAGTTCCACGTTGCCTGCCGACAGTTGCGATTGAACCGAAATTGGCGCGGCAATGGAAGCCGCTGCGCTGAAGGTCGCATCGCCGCTGTAATGCGCGACGACCTGAAGCCCGCCCGATGGCAGCGAGGAAGTCGTGAAGGAGGCGGTGCCGTTTGCATCAATCGGGCCGCCTCCCAGCACGATGCCGTTGCCATAGGTGAAGGTGATCTGCCCGGTCGGCGTAAAGCCGGCGGCGTTGGAGGCGACATTTGCCGAGAGGGTTGTGGACGTACCCGCGGCGACAGATCCCGGCGCGTTGATGGCGACCGCGGGCACCAGCTTTGCCACGGTCAGCGCGAACGGGCTGGCGGTGCTGGGATACGCGCTCTCCACGCCGCTGTAAGTCGCCGTGATTGAATGCGGGCCGATGCCCAATGTCGTGACCGGCAGCGTCGCGGTGCTGTGAAAATCGAGAGCCGCGGAGCCCAGAAGCACATTATTGTCAAAGAATGAAACGTTGCCGGAGATCGCGCTGTGCATGGTTGGATCGTTCCAGGTGACGGCGGCTTGCAGCGTGGCATTGTTGGGGGGCGCGGGATTGTTGGTGCTGGCGACGGCGGTTGTGGTGGCGCGACCCAGGTAGGTCAGCGTCACATCATGCCCGGCGCCGCCGAAGTAACTGATGCGCCAGACATCATTGCCGGCGGTGAAGATCGTCGCATCCGGGAGGTTATGGAACGTGCCGGCGATGGCGCCGCCGCCGGTGTTGCTGATCAAAGTATAAGTCGTCAAGGGCACGGGGCGGTTGCCGCCGGTATCGAAGTTATCGTTGATCTGTAGAGTGCCGCCGCCCAATGTGACGGTACCGCCGACGCCAAGGATGCCGTCGGTGGTGTTGTTGGTGTCGAAGACGAAGGTGGAGTTGAGCCCGAGGGTGGCATTGCCGGTGACCTGGAGGGTTCCGACGCCCGACGTGCCCGGCTGAAGCTGGCCGCTGGGGATATTGAGGGTGGCGACGGTGCCGTTGCCTTCGATGGGCCCGACCGACGAGCCGGCAAGCGTGGCATTTGGGAAGCTGCTTTGCAGCGCGATCGTGCCGCCGTTCTCGGTGAGGGTGCCGGTGGTGTTGCTGGGGCCCGAGGCATTCAGAGTCAGGGCGGTGCCGTTGGAGGCGGTGAGGCCGACGGTCCCGCCGACCGCGCCGCTGTAGGTGTCGGGCGTGCCGCCCGACACGGTGATGGCTCCCGCTCCGAATATCGGACCGCTGCCGGTGAGACTGGCGATGGAATCGTGCGCGTTCAGGTTGATGTAACCCGAAGCGCCAATGTTTACCACGGAGGTGCTGGCGAATTGTCCGTCCTCGAACAACGCGACGGAGCCGCTATTGATGTTGAGGTTATGCGGGACCGATCGCACGTTGGCTGTCGCCGAGAGATACGCAAAGCTGTTTCCGTTGATGGCAAGATTGCCCGAGAAGGTATTGGGCACGGCGGCGAAGAATCCCACGATGCCGCCGCCGTCGATGGTGACGTTGCCGGTTCCGACCACGGGGCCGTCCACATTGAGCTGGCTGGGCAGGATGGATCCGCCGCCCGGATCGCCGGCGAGGGTGGCGTCGGCGGTGAGGGTGATCGTGCCGGTCAGCCCGGCGGGGGTGCCCGAGGTGTCGGCCAGTGGACGAATAGCGCCGGGGCCCGGGCCAAAGCCCGCGCCGGCAGCCGTGATCGGCTCGGCGATGAACACACCGGCCGCCAGCAGGAGCGACGCGCCGGAATTCACGACCGTGCCCGCTGACACATCGCCCAGGGCGGTATCCGACTTGGCCAACAGCATTCCGCCGGCGATGGTCGTGTGGCCGGTGTAGGTATTGACGCCCGATAAGCTGAGCGTACCCGGGCCATTGGTCGTGAGATCCGCCCCGCCGGAAACGACGCCGGTGAAGGAGAGCGTCGAGCCCGCGCTCATCGCGGCGACAACGCTCGAACCACCCAGCACAACACTATTGGACAGCACATCCGTGCTGATCTGGCTGACCGACGCGGTGCCGGTGAGGGTCAGCGAATTGCCGGTGAGGGTGAAGTTATTCTCGAACGTGAGCGTTTGGATACTCAAGTTGGCAACGTCGTCATTCAACGTAGCCGGCGATGCCGCCGCCGGGAAATCGATGATTGCGCCGGTTTCATTGGCGCTGGGCGCCGTCCCGCCCGACCAGTTGCCGTTCGTTGAGAACTTGCCGTCCCCGGCGGTTCCCGTCCATGAATAAGATGACAGGAGAATACGAGCTTCGAGCCCCTCGACACGCGCCCTGCGAGTTTTTTTTACCACCGATTGATCCGCCACGTTCTGGAACACGGGAATGCCCTGCGCGCCGCAAGGCTGTCCAAAACATCGGCGCGGTGGGCTAATTGCTTTATTCCGAATAATCGGCGGGGGGGCGGATGCTGTCTATTCGACGCGCACAATTGTGAATGATCGCGGCGGGAAGGTGTGATCCAAGTTGTCCCCCGCGATCGGAATCACCTGTTGCATCGAAGTCGTGTGCGTTGGATCGGCGACGGTGTTCACATCCTTCAGTTGCCCGGCGATTTGCGTCAGAGTTGCCGAGGCAAGCGGATGCGGCGCGCCGTCGATCCGCACCGATGCGCGGATCGGCTTTTCGCCAACATTTATCACTTGCACGCTCACGCCATCCTTCCCTCCCAGCGCGGTTACATCCAGCGGGTTGGCGGGATCGTTGGCTTCAATCTCAACTTTCAGGCAGTTGGGCAGGTAGTTCCGCGCGGCCATCTGAGTAACGTAGTAGGGGGGTTGCGGCCAGACCTTGGAAGGGTTGAGGAAGAGCAGGCCCTGGTTCCAGCCGTTGTCGTTTTGGCCGTCGCATTGCAGGCAGTTGGCGCAGCAAAGGATCGGCACGCGATCGCCCAGGCGTTCCAGGCCATTGATGACCAGTGCGTGGCCCAGCGCGCGGCGCATTGAATGATTGTTGGCGTTTTCCTCGAATACGCAGACTTTGAAATCCGCGCCGGGGCTGATCTTGCCGAGCCATCCGATCAACTCGCCAAGCACCGCCATCTGCTTGCCCGGATCGCCCGGCCCGTCATTCCAGATATGCACGTCGAACCAGATGGGCTTGTGATTGGCGCGCCCGAAATCCAGGATTTGCTTCTGGGCCGCGAGGCTGGTGCTGCGCGGCGCGCCCTTGAAGTGATATGGATCGGCGATGTGCTCGCCATATGCGAAATCGCCGACGACGGGAATGACGGACGTATCCTTCGACCAAATCGCCTGGGCCAGCGGCCTAAACTTTTTCCAGTAGCTTTCGTCCACCGCCTCTTCGTTTCCCAATTCGATGTACTTCAAGCCAAACGGCGCGGGGTGCCCATCGGCGGCGCGGCGGCGTCCCCAGGGGCTGTCCGCCGGGCCGTTGACGTACTCGATGAAGTCGCCGATATCCGCCGGCGTCTCGTTCACGTTCAAGTCCGGCACCGCCAGAAAACCGGCGGCCTGGCAGAATTCCAGAAAGTCGATGATGCCCCACCCGTTGGATGAGTAGGGATACCACGTCCCCTTGTAAACCGGCCGGCGGTCGCGCGGGCCGATCATTTTTTTCCAGCGGTATTCGGGCGCGTTCACCATCGATCCGCCATAGCGAAGGACGGTGAGACCCTGGGCCACAAGTCCGTCCGCCACGTCTTTGCGCACGGGAAGGCCCTTGTATCGGCCCCAGTCGCCGGGCTGCAAAAACGCGTAGCCGATGTCGATGACGCCGGGATGTGTCAGCTTGATGACGAAGCGGCCGGCGGGGTCGGCGGCATCGGGCGTGAGCGCGAAGGTGAGCCGTTGCCAATCGCCCGGTTTGGCATCAAGGTGAATCTTTGCATACGTTTTTCCACCGTTGCCGCTCTCCAGCGCCACCCAAAATTGCGTCGTTTTTTCGACGCGGACCCACAGATGTCCTTCATAGGGTTTGCCGGCGACGAACGACATTCCCCAATGATTTAGGCCTTTGTTTTCGATCCCGATTTCGCCAGCGCCGGCCAGAAACGTGATGCGCTGGCTTTGGTTGCCGATGAAAGGATGTTGGGTGGAAAGCGCGAAAGAACCGGTGGGCGAGCCGCGATGAAATGGCCGCCACATGCCGCTCACGTTCGCGGTTCCCTTTCCAACGGATGGCTCAACGGCAGACTTGCGAGCCTTGTTATCATTGGCCTTCGCCGGCGGCTCCTGAAAGCTCTCCCCGAAAATCATCTGGCTGTAGATCCCTCCATACACCTCGTGGTTCACATCCTCGATGCAAGCGCCGGTCATATACCGGCTCACCGTGTGAAGAGGCTGGCCCGCGTGCACACGGATCCGGCTGATCGACTGGGCGCGAAGATCAGGGGCGGAAGTGGCGAGCAACGAAAATACAATCAGAGCCGCATTGATGTGTTTTGTAGGCATCATGAAAACCCCCGTAATACTTCACCAGTCACAAACGCCGCGGAATCGATTGGAGGGAGCCCGACAACGTATCATGGGCGTCCCGCCCGTGCCTGTTGCTTTGGAATTTGGAATATCGTGATTCTTCCACTACCACGCCAAACGCACGGGCGGGACGCCCGTGATACGCGACGGCCCATCCTTCTTCATTCAGCGTTTCCTACCTCGCCGTGTATCCTCCGTCCATCATGATGATCGACCCGGTGAAGAAGGTTGCCCGGTCGCTGGCCATGTAGACGAAAAAATCCGCGACCTCCGAGGCTGTCGCGATGCGCCCGATGGGATGGCCCCGGCGCAGCATTTCCCAAAATGCCTTGGCATCCCCGGATGCCTCGGCGGAGCGGTGTACCAGCGGCGTGTCCACGGTTCCGCAGCAAATCGCATTCACGCGGATATTGTGCGGCGCATATTCGATGGCCATCTGCCGGGTCATCTGGTGGATCGCGCCCTTGGAGGCCGCATAGGCGCCCTGTGCGGGAATGCCGACTTCGCCGGAGATCGATCCGGTGTTGAGGATGACGCCGCCGGTGTTCTGGCGGATCATCACCGGAATCACATGTCGGGCGGCCCAATAGATCGACTTCACGTTTGTGCTTAAAACCGCGTCCCACTCATCGGGCGTGTGATCGTGCAGCGGCTTGACGACGCTGACCGCCGCGTTGTTGACGAGCACGTCGATCCGCCCGAATCGGTCGAGGGCGATGCGCGTGAATTCAAGAGCCGTCGATTCAGCACCCACGTCTCCGATGACGAACGCCAGTCGATCCTGCTGATCAACCTGGCAATCCCGTCGCAGCGATTCGTCGAAGCCCGGCGTTATATCGACGGCCACAACGCCCGCCGCGCCGGCTTGCAGAAACCTCAAGACAATCTGTCGACCGATGCCCGAAGCGGCGCCGGTGACGATGGCTATCTTGTCCGCGAGGGAAATGTTCATGGGCCGATCGAGGATGAACTCCCTCGATTGAAACAGCAATACCCATGTTGGGCAATAGCGCAGGATCGCCCGTGGGACACCAAGTAGGGTGCGTGGCGTGTTTTGCGGCAGGAGGCGGGTACAATGGGTTGTGGTGCGTCCCGGGTCGGGACGCGAATCAAAAAAGGAGTTTGCCATGGTTGACAAGGCACGGATGTCTGCTCGTGAAACGGCGCGGGCGCGCGTGA
>DASRLH010000041.1:0-54624 GCA_035648595.1 Tepidisphaeraceae bacterium | reverse complement strand
AGCCGGGAACCGAGGATTGAGCAGGCTCGAATGCCACGCGGGCAGCATGACACAAACCAACGGCTGGCGCAATGCAGATTATTGCTATTGTCACGCCAAGCAAAATCCCGGACGCCTGTGGCGAGACGCCCGTGATACGATAGCGGGGCTCCTTCCCATAAGTCGCGCGCCTCTGCGTTGAGCTCAAATCTCACAAAAATTATGCGCCAACCCAATTCGGGTCCGATAGAACAGGGAGTTTCACATTCCTTAGGAGACAGGACATGAATTGCAGGAATTTGCGCAAAGCGGCCGGGGCGTTTTTATTCGTGCCGATGATTGGGCTGGCGGTTACGCAGCGCGCGGGGGCCGCGACGGCCAGTGACGCCGTCAAGGCCGACGGCGCCAAGATTGCCGCCGATCTTGCCCTTGTGCAGGCGGATGAGGCGCAATGCACCGCCGTTGTCACTCCCGCCAAAAAGGCAATGAAGGATGCGCGAGAGAAGCTGAAAACCGATGCCGCCCCATATGAAGCAAAGCTACAGGCCGATCGCGATCAGTGGAAAATGACGCTCGCCGGCGACGATGAGGCGATCGAATCGGCCAAAAAGGCCGCCCATGCGATCATCGATCCGCTCAAACAGAAATTGCAGGCGAATCAACCCCATCCCGCCGACAAGGCTGCCGCCGGCCAGGCCCAGAGCGCAAAAGCGGAATTGAAGGCGGCCCGACAAAAGCTCGAGGACGATCTCAAGCCCCTCAAGTCCAAGCGCGAAGCGGATGAGGCGCAACGCAAACAGGTGATTGAAGCGGATCAGATGGCCATGGATCAGGCGCTTCAGCCGGACACCCAAGCCGTGACGGCAGCCCAGAAAACCTTTGATGAATCCCAAACATGGGTCACCAAGCGCGACGCGGACCGGGCCGTGCTGAAAGCCGACCAGCAACAATTGGCGACCGATTTGGCGGCGATCAATCCATAAGCCGGACTTTGTCATCGCAATTCTTGCCGAACGCCGAGATCTGCGTTGTCGCGGCGTAAGAGCCCCCGCCGTTCCTTGGCACCTCCTTTGCTCATGAGTCCGCCGAGCGTGCCGACGCTCTTGGCTCCGCCGGGTATCGCGCTCACGGGGCGCGGGGTTGGAGCCGACTTGTTGTGCTCAAGACGAAGGAGACCCTCATGAAGTTTTTCACGACCGCGATTTTGGCCGGCGCGATGATCACCGGCATCTACACCACCGGTTGCTCCCACGAGGTGGCGAAACACGAGACCACCACGCAATCGCCGGACGGCGCCACCAGCACCGATACGAGCAAAACGACCCGCAATCCCGTTGGCTCGCTCACCACCACGCATGAAAAGAATACCAACAATCCCTGATCGAAGGGTGAATAGTCCTCTCCCCGAAAGGGGAGAGGACTATTTGGCGGTCGGCTTCGCCAGTAGTTGTTTGCCCGTCGGGCACCAAGCGAGGATTGGGCACTGTCCGCATTGCGGATTTCGTGCCGTGCAGATCGCGCGGCCATGGTGAATCAGCAGGTGGGACCATAAGGCCCAATCTTCCTGCCGCACCAAAGGCATCAAGTCTTGCTCAATCTTCACGGCGTCTGTCGCATGATCCGTCAGTTTCAGGCGATTGGCCAGGCGGGTGACGTGCGTATCGACCGTGACGCCGACGTTGATTCCAAACGCATTTCCCAGCACCACGTTGGCCGTCTTGCGGCCCACGCCGGGCAGCTTGACCAGTTCTTCCATCGTTTGCGGCACCTTCCCGCCATGGCCGTCGAGCAGGGCCCGCGCCATGCCGCGAATGCTCGTGGCCTTGTTGCGATAGAAGCCGGTCGAGCGGATGTCCGTTTCCAGTTCTTCCTGGGCCACGCCCGCGAAATCCTCGGCCGATTTGTATTTCCTGAACAGATCTTTCGTCACGATATTGACCCGCACATCGGTTGATTGGGCCGAAAGGATCGTGGCCACCAGGAGCTGTAACGGCGTGCGATAATCCAAGCTGCATTTGGCTTGGGGGTAGGCGCGTTTCAATGCCGGCAGGATTTCCTTGACCCGCGCGATTCGCTCTGCAACCTTCTTCGATGGGCCACGCGGCATGTGTTCTTCCAAAAGCGGGCGTTGGCCATCGGACCTCAATGGCCTGGGCCGCGCCTGTCATACTATTCCGAAAGCTGACTGCCACAAGCCGCCGACGCGCAAATTGACAGGCGTTGGCGGTATCCTATACTTCCCGCCTTTCACGCGGCGCGGATTCCACAACCGCGGAGCCTTTTTAGACGGTCCCCCTGTGGACGGAATCACAATACGAAATCGGGTCTCGGCGCGCCGCCGGGGCCTTTGGAGAATTTGATCATGGCCAAGATGAACGGGAGGTCCGCGAAGGCCTCCAATGGAAAACGAAACGCCGCCTCGACCACCGCGCCGCGCCGCGCTTCAGGCAAAAAACGCGTCTACTTCTTCGGCAACGGGAAAGCCGAGGGCAACGCCAACATGAAGGATCTGCTGGGCGGCAAAGGCGCCAACCTTGCCGATATGACCTTGGTTCCGCTGCCGGTTCCCCCCGGCTTCACCATCACCACCGAAACCTGCCGCGATTATAACGAAGGCGGCCAAAAGCTGCCCGCCGGCATGATGGAGGAAGTGCGGGCGAATATCGCGAAAGTTGAAAAGGCTGCCGGCCGCACCTTCGGCGATGCCGCCAATCCGCTGCTCGTCGCGGCCCGGTCGGGCGCGAAGATGTCGATGCCCGGCATGATGGACACGGTGCTGAACATTGGATTGAGCGATGCCGCCGTCGAGGGTTTGGGCCGCCTGACCGGCAACGAGCGCTTCGCCTACGACAGCTATCGACGGCTCATCAACATGTTCGGCGACACCGTCATGGGCGTCGATCACGAGCATTTCGAGCACGAGCTGACCGCCGTCAAGGAACATCGCGGCGCCAAACTCGACACCGATCTTTCCACCGAGGATTTGAAGGAAGTGGTCGAACGCTACAAGAAGGTATACCGCCAGCACGTCGGCGAGGATTTCCCGCAAGACCCTTACATACAAGTTGAGAAGGCGATCGAAGCCGTCTTCAAAAGCTGGATGGGCGACCGGGCCATCCGCTATCGCGAGCTTAACGAGATTCGCGGACTGGCCGGCACCGCCGTCAACGTGCAGTCGATGGTCTTCGGCAACATGGGCGATGACTGCGCCACCGGCGTCGCCTTCACCCGCAACCCTTCCACCGGCGAAAACAAGTTCTACGGCGAGTTCCTCATCAACGCCCAGGGCGAAGATGTGGTGGCCGGCATCCGCACGCCAATCCCCTGCGAACAGATGGGCCAGTGGAGCAGGAAAAGCTGGCGCGAACTGCTCGAAGTGAAAGACATCCTCGAAGCGCGCTACAAGGACGTGCAGGATTTTGAGTTCACCATCGAAAAGGGCAAGCTGTACATGCTCCAGACCCGCAACGGCAAGCGCACCACCGCTGCCGCCGTGAAGATCGCCGTTGATATGGCCAAGGAAGGATTGATCGACGAAAAGACGGCAGTCTTACGCGTCGATCCGGCGTCGCTGGATCAGCTCCTGCATCCCACGTTCGATCCCAAGGCGCATCGCAACGTGATCGCCACGGGATTGCCGGCCTCTCCCGGCGCGGCGGTGGGCAAGATCGCGTTCACTGCTGAAGAAGCCGAGGAGCGCGTCGGCAACGGTGAATCGATCATCCTCGTTCGCCGGGAAACCGAACCGGCCGACATCGGCGGGATGCACGTTTCCGAGGGCATTCTCACCAGCACCGGCGGGATGACCAGCCACGCCGCCGTTGTCGCGCGCGGCATGGGTACGCCCTGCGTCGCGGGCGCGGGCAGCCTGCAGATCGACGCGAAAAACAAGACCCTCATCGTCAACGGAAAAACCTACTCCACGCAAGATGTCCTCTCCCTCGACGGCGCAACCGGCGAAGTGATGGAAGGCCAGGTCGCCACCCAGGAAGCCAGCCTCACGGGCCCGTTCCGCAAGATTATGGAATGGGCCGACAAGTACCGCACGCTCAAAGTCCGCACCAACGCGGATACCCCGCACGATGCCGAGGTGGCAAGAAACTTCGGCGCCGAAGGCATCGGCCTGACCCGCACCGAGCATATGTTCTTCGATCCCGAGCGCATCCATAACATGCGCGCGATGATCCTGGCGTCCGGCGACTCCAAGGCCCCTCCCGAGGAACGGGCCAAACAGGCCACCGAGGCGCGCAAGAAAGCGCTGGCCAAGCTGCTGCCCTACCAGCGGGAGGATTTCATCGGCATCTTCAAGGCGATGAAGGGGCTGCCGGTGACGATCCGGCTGCTGGACCCGCCGTTGCATGAATTTTTGCCGCACAACGAGAAGGATCAGCAGGCGCTGGCCGAGTCGCTGGGCATGTCATTGGATCAGGTGAAGAACCGCGTGCAGCAGCTTCACGAATCCAACCCGATGCTCGGACATCGCGGCGATCGGTTGGCCGTCACGTTTCCAGAAATCCTTGAAATGCAGGTGCGCGCCGTCATCGAGGCGGCATGCGAATGCAAGAAGCAGCGCATCCAGGTTTTGCCGGAGATTATGATCCCATTAGCCGGCACGAAGGCCGAGTTGGATTATCTCAAGAAGTTCACGGTCGAAACCGCCAACGCGGTCTTCGCCGAGCAGAAGGTGACGGTGCCGTACATGTACGGCACGATGATCGAGGTGCCCCGCGCCGCGATAACGGCTGACGAGATGGCGCAGACCGCCGAGTTCTTCAGCTTCGGCACCAACGACCTGACGCAAATGACCTTCGGCTACAGCCGCGACGACGCCGGCAGCTTTTTGCCCGAATACGTGAAAAAGGAAATCCTCGAACGCGACCCGTTCCAGTCGCTGGACATCGGCGGGGTTGGCAAGCTGATCGAGATGGCCGTGAAGCTCGGTCGCCAATCGCGCCCCGGCATCAAATGCGGCATCTGCGGCGAACACGGCGGGGACCCCAGGTCAGTCATCTTCTGCCACAAGGTCGGCCTCGACTACGTCAGTTGCTCCCCGTTCCGCGTCCCGATCGCCAGGCTGGCCGCGGCGCATGCGGCCATACAAGGCAAGGGCGGATCGTCACCCAAAGCCGGGGGCCCCAAGGCAATCGGTGGAAAGAACACCAAATCTAAACCCAAGCGCGCCCTCGCTCGAGTGTAATGACACGCTGTGCGACCTCGTGCGCGCTAGAGCACATGAAGCGCTTGATCGGACCTTGAAATGACCGGCCCCTGGTCGCGCACCGCAAGCGAGCTGCTAACCGCGAGGTGAGTGCTGCGCACGCGATGAAGCACAAGGTGCACTCATTGTCGTTTCGATCGCCGCGTGCGAAGCACCCCCCTGCCGCTTAGCCGCTCCCGTTTGCGAGGCGCGTCCAGGTGCACTAGAATCGCGTGATGGCGACTACATCATCCATTCAAATTTCTGGGTTAGGCAAAGAGAAAATCGCCGTCCTACGCGATCAGGCAAAGACGCTGGGCATGACTGCTGAAGGCTACGCAAGGCAGTTGATTGAAGACGGGATCTCTCTCGAGAAACTGGCTCGTACCAAGACTTTTGATGAACTATTTGGTCCAGTCCAGGCTCGTTTTCGGAAGAGCGGGATGAGCGAAACAGATCTGGATAAACTCGTGACTGATGCACGTTCGCGCCATCGGCTTCGGACGCCTAGGAAGCCCAACTAAGTGCCTCGGTCATACCTCCGCATCGTGCTCGATACCAACACGCTGCTTCGCGGTCTGGTGGCTAGTGCCTCTGCGGCGGCCAGGGTGCGAAGGGCGGTGGAGCGGCGCATCGTCCTACCCCTCCTCAGTAAGCCTGTGATTAAGGAGTATCGGACGGTGCTGGCGGATGAACAAGTCGTGAGTAGGTTTCCTGAGATTACGCCTGATCTTGTCGAGATCACCATTCGCCGGCTGCGCTTTATTGGCGAGTATCTGGCAATACCAAGAGCGCGCTTCGAGTACCGCCGCGATCCTGACGATCAGAAATTTATCGAACTTGCCATCGATCTTAATGCCACACACATTCTGAGTTTTGATAAGGATATGTTGTCGCTCCCCGGCAGCAGAGGAGACGCCGGAACGCGCTTTCGACAGCGGCTACCTGAAGTAAGGGTGATGGATGCCAACCAGTTTATCGAGAGGTACTCCGCGGAGTTGAGAATTTGAAACCGTTGGGTGATCACCCCCATTCCCGTTTCCCCCTGATTTCCGTACCGTTTGCGGGCATGAGCGTGATGTTTCTCATCAGCCTGATCGGCACCGGCTTGCTCCTGATGTTCTTTGAGACGCGGGGCATGCGCACGACTTTGGCGTTGTCGTTCAAGGGCGATGTAAAACGTGAAACGCGGTGGCTGGCGCACTATGGGCAGTCGGCTTGCACGATCGTTGCCGCCGTGCTGGCATGGCAGTTGGATCCCCGTGAAATCAAGGCAGTCGAGGCCATCATCGTCGCGACGTTTGCCACCTCCCCTATTGCAGTGATTCTCAAGCGGCTTCTGAGCCGGGTGCGCCCGGGCCGCGAGCATGCCGGCAAGTTCTTGGGCCCCAGTCGGAAGCACGCCAATTACAAGGAAAGTTTTCCCTCCATCCACAGCGCTGCGCGGTGCTCGCGCGGGATGTGGGCGCGTCGCAGCCGTCCGGTTCAGATACTAATCAGGTCAGAAATGGCCCGCCGCTTATGACGGCCCCCGCGCCGTCCTTGCGGGTGAGCGGCGCAGGCATGCGCCGATGCCAAGCACGCCGGCCAAAAGCAGGGCGAGCGAGGGTTCGGGCACGGCTACGGTGAGGGTGGGGCCGGGGGAATAGGTGACCGTGGGTGAGGTGGTTTCGTAGAGCGTGAAATCGACGCCGTATGGATTGGTCGAGGGACCCGATGAAAGGGTAGCCGTTCCGGGGGACAAAGCCCCCAGTTGCACCGTGTATAACGTGACGGGCGTACTGATGCCCTGGGTTTGCAATGAGTAGCCGCCGGCGATATCGGAATAGCCGGTTGGCGAGGGCGTGCCGTCGCTGCCGCCCAGAAGCGGATCCGTTCCGGGCCGGGTAACTCCCAGGATGACGAACGGAGAGGGAGCGGCGAGGTTTTGATTCGCGATGAAAAAGTTCTGGTCGAACGTGAATATCCCGTCGTTGGCGTCCTGCGGGTTGCTCACCAGTGCCTGAACCATCACATTGACGATATCCCCGACATTCACGGTCGCGCCTGCGTCGGTTGAAGTGGTGACGGAAATATCCGCCGCCTGAACCCCGCGCGCCGATAAGCACAGCACAACCAGAGCCGCAATTAAGAGTTTCCCCATTCGCATTTTCATCCTCTCCTGTTTCGACGTTGGAACGTCGCCCACCTGCCAATTGTAATTCCTTGCCACCCCCCGTGCAACGATCCGCCGGCCATTCGAGCGCGATTGATCGCCCGATTTGCCTTCGGCACGTGTTGCAGGGGTTAAACCCGCCATAACCGAGTGGACTCTCCCAGAATATCACCGAGAATTCTTCATTTTGTTTTCGTTTTCACCTGCCCGACCAGAATGGGCTCATGGAGTAAGTCCGCCACCGAATGACGCGACGCGCCTACTTCGGCAGCCAAGGCTCCCGGCTTCCTGGCCGTCAAGGCGTGCCCGGCGCCCGCGCTAATATGAATAGGGGATGGCGCCATCCCATGGCCGAAAGATGCAACCCGCTGGGTGGAGAACGGCGTGATACGCCGGCCCGGCTTTGCCGGCGCGCAGGTCGGAGCTGAGGGGCTGGTGAGCGTTGCTCCGGTCGCAAGAGAACCCAGTGATTTCGCTGCCGAGGCAGTCGTCGTCTTGGGTCTCGCTTGAGTCGAGGCGACGGGCGCCTCATGCGCAACCGGCTTGGCGCTTTGGGCCACCGGTTTTGCGATCACGTTGGTCCTGGCGGGGCTTTGGGCGTTGGCCGATCCCTGGGCGGTCAGGGCAATCGTGGTGAGGGAAGCGGAAGCATCATTGCTCATGAAGGTCAATTGCGCGCCGAGGTTGCCGCCGCGGCTTGGCGTAACGAAGAGTTGGATGGACTTGCTTTGTCCGGCTGATAGAACAAACCCGGTGGTTGGCGAGGTGAACCCGCCGACCTGGAAGCTGAACTGCCCGCTATCGGGCCCGGAGATCAGCATCGAGCCGATCGTGAGCGGCTTTTGTCCATCATTGCGGATCGTGATCGTAATTGGCGTCGATTTGGAACCCACGGCAACGGGCCCAAAAGCTTGCGACTGGCCCGCGGGCGCGCCGGCGGAGTTTAACACCGTCAGCTTCGCGGGCGCCAGCGGTTGGGGCGTATGGCCGAGATTTTGCCGAACAATTGCCAGATCGGTCGCGTTAACCGCTCCGCTGCCGTCAAGATCCGCACTGGCGTTGAAGCCTGACTGGCCCGTTTGCGTTCCCAGAGACTTGCGGACAATGAGCAAATCCCTGGCATCCACATGTCCGTCGCCGTTGGCGTCGCCGGCCAGTTTGAAGAATGGGATGTCGGCGACCTCGCCATTCCCAAGGCTGTTGGCGGCGGCGCCGCTGACGTTGAGTGGATTGCCGGCCACATCGGATATGCCGCCGGGTAGGACGTACAGATCGTAGTTTCCATCGGCCAGATTCATGGTGGCCAGGGTGAGGGTTGCGTGTTGGCCGGTCGCATCGAGCGACAGTGTCGCGCCGGCCAATGACACCTGCTGTGTGCCCTGCAATAGTTCCAGCGATTTGAGGGTCAGGCCCGACACGCTTTCGCTGAAATTCCACTGAACGGTATCGATCGCCGAACGCTGCGCCAGTCCGCCGTTGATGTTGACGTTGTTCGATACCACGGGCGCGGTGGTGTCGAGAGTGAACGCGAGATTGAACACGGCCGACGAAAGTCCCGAGCCTTCAACCGCCTGCAGGTGAAGCATGTGCGGCCCATCGCTCAGCGGGCCGCCATTGATCTGCGCCATCAGGGCGCGGGTGAGCGTGAAGGCGTTGCCCTGCAACGCGCCGGCGACGTTGATAACGGAGGCCGGCGCCGCGCCGTCCATCCCGGCCATCAGGGCGGTCAGCCCTTGGGCGCCGATAATCGTGCCGGCAACGGTGGGATCGGCGGTGATCGCGTCGCTGTTGGTCTGGCCATTGGGGCCAGTGTCGTTGGCGAGCGCGGCGGTAATGACCGGCGCGCTGATCGCGCTGAGCTGCACGACCGCTGGATCAGCGGCGGATCCATCGTTGTGATAGAGCCGTAATTCCGCGACGAGCGGTCCCGGCAGCGTGGGCGATACCGTTACCGAGACGATCTGCGTCTGCCCCGCCAGCAAAACAAATCCGCTGTCGCCGGCCGGCAGGCCCGCAAGCTGGAACGTGAACTGATTGGCGTTGAGCCCCGCCAGCAGCATCGAGCCGATCGTCAACGGCGACTGCCCATCGTTGCGAATCGTGAAGGTAATCGGCGCGGCCGGCGATCCGATGCTCACCGCTCCGAACTCCAGTTTGTTGTCATTGGCGGTGCCGCTGTTTTCGAGGATCGTGAGCTTGGCCGGCGTTAGAGACAGAAGCGTGTGACCCAGGTTGCCCGACACGAGCGTAAGGTCGGCAGTGGTAACGGCGCCGTCATTATTCAGATCGGCATTGGGGTTATAGCGGGTCTGGCCGGGGCTGGTGCCCAGCGCCTTTCGCACGATCAACAGATCGACGGCGTTCACCACCCGATCGCCGTTGGCATCGCCCGTGAGCTTGAAGAACGGGATGTCGGCATAGAGCGCCGACCCGCCGTCGCCGATGCCGTCACCATTCACATCCAGGCTGTTGCCCGCCGCATCCAGCACCTGGCCCGGCAAGACGCGGAGATCGTAATTCCCATCGGCCAGTGCAACTCCTGTCAGGTTCAACGTTGCGTGATTGGTGGCCGAATTGAAGCTGACCGTTGCGCCACTGAGCGAGACGGGTTGAGTGCCATTCAGGAACAGCTCGAATGCCGACAGCGGCACGGTCACGCCCTTGCTGAAACCCAGATCAATCGTGTTGATCTGTGACCGCTGCGCATTACCCGAATTAACCGTCGCGGGAAGCGAAAGCACCGGCGCGGCCGTATCCAGTGTGATCACCTGCGCGGCATCCGTGCTACCCCCGGCGTTGGTCGCGCGAACGGTGAGCGTGTTGACGCCTTGTGTGAGTGGAACATTGGTAAAGGTGAAGTGGCCCGCGGCGTCGGCGGTCGTCGAGCCGTCCACGAAGCCATCGTTGTTGATTTCCAGGAACACCGTCGCCGAAGGCGCGGTGACGCCGATGAGCGTCACTTTCTTGAAGTTGGTGAGGTTGTCGCCGAGTGTCCCGGAATCGGTGGACGGATCGAGCGAGACGCTGACGGTTGGAGCCGCCGCGCTGGCGAACGTCACATTCCCGATGCTCGCGCTGCTGGCGGCAAAGCCGATCAGGTCGAACATCAGATCGAAATGATCGCCGGCCGGCAGAGCGGCCAGATCAATTGTGACTATGACCGTGCCGTTGACGCTGAGCATGCCGCCGGACTGGGTCAGCCCGGAGATATGTACCTCCGAGCCGAAACTTGACAGGCCTCCATGTTGGATGTTCAGAACCGCATCACTCAGACTCAATCCATCGGTCGGCAAAACCGAGGCGTGGGTTGTCAGGTCGGAAAGAGCCACCTCGAACGCATCGGAAGGCAGGTTCTGCCCCTGGAGCAAGTTCAACCCATCCAGTGTGAAGCTCAGTTCCGTAGCGCCGGTTGGCACGGCCAGGTTTTGCGAAAGCTCCGTGACCAGTACCGCGCCGCCGGTAAGGATGGCATCGCCGTTAGCGACTGACACGTTGCCTGCGGTGGTCCACCCGAACTGCGGGCTGGTCGGAGCGGTGATGGAGAAGTCGCCATTGGGCACGCCAACTGAAGCCGCCGGAGTAATGGACGGATGGGCCGCAGGCGCGGACAGAACCGGCACATTCGCGGGCACGCTGGAAGCCGGCGGCTTCGTCGATCCGGTGATCGCGGCGCGGGTCGTTGCGCCTGTTGAAGGCGCCCCAGGCGAAGCGCCCTTGCCGATGGGAGTAATGCCGGTGGTCGCGCCCAGCGACTGCGGCGCCCGGAGCGCGGGTTGCGCGGAGGCCGACGCCGATGTGACGTTCAAGCTGTAGCCGCTGCTAAAGCCGAAGGCCGAGGGCGCCGAGACTTCCAGCAGGTAATTGCCGGCCGGCAGATCGGCCAGCGAAAGCGTCGCCGTTCCAGTGCCGCCGTTCGCCGTCGCCAGCACGTTGCCGGAAGAATCCAGCAGATCGATCTCCAGGTCCGGCTCATTGGCTTTGTAAGTGACGGTGGCCGCATCGGTATAGGTGCTGATGACCGAGAGCGGCAGGGCGAAATAGTCAACGTCGCCTGGGCCGGTGAGCGTCAGGCCGGGCACGTTCGCGGCGCCGGAACTGAAGCTCAGCGGTGTGGCGGTTGCCGGTGTGTTGTTGGGTTCCAGCGCATCGGAGGCCGGCGCGATGGCCAGGGGCGTCGCCGCGATGTTATCGCTTGTCGAGGTCTCCGTGAGCTGATGGGATGGATCGATCTCGACGACCAGTTGATACTGGCCGGCGGGAACCTTCGACAGATCAAGCGAGCGCGCATCCTGGGTGCTGGCGCCGGCAGCCAGCGCAGGCATGGTGATTGGCGCGCCCAGCGCGATCGCCGACGGTGAAGAAGGATCGCCATTAGGCGTAAGGAAATACTGAATCTGGAACGAGCCGGCGTCAGTGCCCGAGACATTGCTCAGCGAAGTTGTGACATTCACCGCGCCGCCGCTCGCGAGCGGGTTATCGACGCTGACGTTGGTCGCGGCCAAGTCGATTCCAGCGGCGTTGGGCGCCGTCACGCTCAGGGAATACGACGGATGCGTCGCATCCTGCTGGCTGGTGACCAGCACCTGGTACTGCGCGGCGGGCAGATTGGCCAGCGATAGCGTGATATTTCCGGTGGTGTCGATCCCTGAATCGTGAACGCGATTCCCATTTGCGTCCAGCAGCTCCGCGTCGAGCGAGCCGGTGGATGGATCATAAGTGATCGTGACATCGTCTGAGCTATCCCCCGTGGCCAGGATGCGGAACTGGGCCACTTCGGCGTCGCCGAGCCCCACGAGATTCAGCCCGGCCACGTTCTTTGTGCCTGCCACCGTTCCCAGATCGATCGGCTGAATCCCGCCGAACACATGCTGCGCATCCGGCGTCGCGGTGAGGAAAACCTGCGTGGATTGGGTGTCGAGCGCCGGGTCCAGCGAATTGAAGGTGTTGCCCGGATCGACGACGGCCACGAGCTGCACATACTGGTTCTGCTCGGACGCCGGCAACGTCGGAACGGTGAACGGAATCTGGATGGACTCGCTGTCGCCCGCCATGAGCTGGTCAATTGGAAACGGCGCGCCCAGGTTCTGAACCACGCCGCCGATGTTCAGCTCGAGTTGGACGTTGAATCCGCCGGCGTTCTGCGAGCCGTAGTTGCTGATTTGGACCGTGGCGTTGCGCTGATCGCCCGGCAGCAGGTTCAGGGCGTCAGCTGCAATAGCCTCGACCGCGAGGTTGGGCGCGACGGGTCGCGGCTCGCTGGTGAATGCCAGTTGAAACACGAATGGCGTTCCATCAACCGAATAGACCTCCGCGAAGTAAACGCCCGGCGGCAGGCCCATAAGGCTCAAGGTCTCGGTCCCGGTGCTGTCCAACCCCTGGTCGGGCGTCGCGACGAGGACCTGGTTTCCCTGCGAATCATAGATCGCCAGTCCGCCCGGCGCGGCGGCGTCGGTGCGATTCAGCGCGACCGTGTCATTTGCCGTCCCGGAAGTCGGGAGGGTGAATCGGTAGTAATTGGTGGCGTTCGGAGCAGAGAGGATCAGATTATCTTCGGTGATGCTCGTCACCAGCCCACCCAGCTCCGTCGCGCTGGCAAAGGTGCCGTTGAAGCCAAAACGATCGAGCGGACGATCCGACTCAAGCTGGGCGGTGTTGGTTTCGGCGTCGCTGTTGTCCACCGGCGTCTGATGCATCACGTCTGCCGTGAAACTGATGTCTAGATCGCCATACACCGAGCTTGGCGTGGGCACGGTTGCGTGCCCCGTCCATGTGGCGCCGGGCGCAATCGCCGGCACCAGGAAACCAGCGAGCAGCGGGCTGCTCAATTCCTCAACACTCGGGTTATTCCAGCCCAACTGGGCTTGGCCGGCGTTTGAGGCGGCTGCGCCGTAGTTGGTGATGGTGACAGTGGCAGTGAACGGCTGGCCCGCCACGACCGCCGACTGGTCCAGCGTTAAGCCGGATACCAGGTACGCATTGCGTGTCGTCGGCGTCGTGAACGTCATCGAGTAGCTCACCCCCGCGTCGGGAGCGCCCTGCACGACCAGGTAATAGAGTCCGGCCGGCGCGTTGGCCAGCGAGATGACTCCGTCGCGCGCGTCGGTGGCCTGGTACGGTGCGACCACATTCCCAAATGAGTCTTCCACAAACGCCTGCACATTGGGCGCATCCGCCGCAAAGGCAAGGGCGATCTGGTCGCTTCCATCGCTGAAGTTGACCGTGCGGAAGAGATACGTGTTGATGTCGGCGGCGCTCAGAAGCGTTTCATTGTTGAACGTCGCGCTTCCCAGCGGCGCGCCGAGGTCCGTCGCGGTGCTCAGATCGCTGTTAGAGCTTGTCGTGGCGACTTCCGCGGCGGGCGCTCCGGGATCGGGCGGCGGAATGAAGTGGAAGAACGGCAGGTCCTTGGTCACCTGCAGGAACTTGTACGTTCCGGTGTTGAAGAGATTCGTCGTGCTGAAGATCGGCCAGTTGTGCTGCAACAGAGCCGCATTGGACCTGAAGTCCGGACCCACTCCCAAGCTCACAAAAGCGCTCAACAGGGCCGGCGCCGAGAGGCTGACGTTGACGTGCCCCTCGGTCGGAACCTTGATCGTGATGGTTGGGTTCACGAAGCCTTGCAAGCCCGCGTCGAGATGGAGCAAGCCATCAATGAATCCCAGACCAACCGAGCCGCTGAACGTCCCCTTGAGCGAGAGCTTCACATCGCCTGACACCTCCAGGCTTCCAGCGTCCGCCTCCGCCGATATGCCGAAATCAAGCTTCGGAGTGACGAGGAGCGAAGCCCTTCCCGTGATAAACACGATTCCAGCCGGATCGATCGGGGCGGCAATGAAAAACGGGATGGGAGGCAGTCCCAGGTCCATGCCCATTTCGATTTCGAAGCCCCCGCTGTCAAGCGTTAAGTCCTTTTTGACCTCGAACGGGTGATATACAAGTTGCAGCTCGGCCCCCACGGAGAGCTTGGGTTCGTTATTGGCGCCGCTGTTATCGACGCCGATCATGTGCGGTCCCTGGTGGCCGCTGCCGCCGCCCGCTGGCGCGGGGGCATGCTGCGAGGCGTCCGGGGCCGGTTGCGCCGCGGTCTGGTCGGCCTGTTTAATCTTGTCGGTCGCCATGTTCTTGTGCTCTTCCAATCCGTTGTTGAAGAGCACCGCGTTGAGCTTGTTCAGGGTCTCGCCAAGCTCCGAAGGCTCAATGGCGAGTTTAGTGGTCCCAGGGCCAATGCCAATCGATGAGAGCTTATCGATGGGCAACTCGATGTAGTCGTGCAGTCCCAGAATGTTATAGAACAATGCCGGGCCATACGTCATATTGCTCGTCGCGCCCTTCAGATCGAAGTTGAACGCGACGACAGTTCCCAGGTCCATCGTCAGCGCGCCCAGCGCGCTGAGTATTCCGATGGCTTGGGGGATCGGCCCGGGCAGCAGGCTGGCGAGTGTGCTGAGCGGAACAAGCGCGTCCTGACGGGCGACGTCATATTTCCCGGTCGGATCGAACTCAACATCCGTGGTGATGGCCGGAACGGCGGGATCGTCCTCCAACCACTTGGGGCGATCGATCACGTTGAACTCGTAATCGAGGGTCTTGCCGACCTGGTTGTGCGAGACGTCGAACTCCTCGAGGAACCACTTGGTTCCCTCGGGGATGGCGCCGACGTTGATCATCTTCTTGAAGTTGAAATGCGTGATGCCGGCGGTGTTCGAGAACTGCTGGAGCGGGACGGATTCGGGTTGCGATTCCGTCGGCAACTGCTGGAAGACGTCGATCTCATTCACGAGAGCGGCGGTGGTCTTATCCAGGCCGACGGTGAACTGATTTTCCAGCTCGACGCTCTTGATGTACTGCCCGAAGGTTCCACCCTCGCCCGACGGGTCTGCGGTGAATCCGTACACCGCCGACAACCCGGTTATGATGTTGCCGACCGTATATTGATTGTTGAGTGGATTGGAATCGTTGGTGATGCGGTTCGGATCGATCGTGATCTGGATCGGTCCCGTGGCCGGGGTGATCGGAGCGTTCACCTCGAATGTTTTTACGTGAATGCCTGGCGTGACGTCGATCGCCTTGAGCGTGAAATCCCGGAAGACGCCGCCGGTCCCGAGTGTCTCGGGCGACTCGATCTCCACCACCACGACGCCGCTGACATTTCCCACCACGCTGTAGGTGAAGGTAACGGTCCCATTTCCGGTGGCGGCATCGGTCCCGACGGAGCCGGTATCAGCGACCATATCGGGCGGCACCGGCAACCCCGGCGCGATCCCTTCGGGGTTGGAATCCTGCCCCGTCGCGAAAACGCCGTTCACTTGCGTGCCCAGCACTGGAGCGATGTCATACGGCTCCTGGAGGAAGCCGCTGGCCGGGTAGTTGTTGAGCGGATCGAATCCCTGGGTGAGCGTCGCCAGATCATCGGAAAATGCCGTTGCATTGCCGCGGTTGTTCAGGTTGGCGGAGCCGCCCCTGCCGGTCACGCCCAACAATCCCAGGTAGCTGCCAAGGTTGCCGGCGCGAACCATTGTCGCCGCGTAGGTATCAAGCGGCAGAAGCAGAGACGCCGTTGCCGGGCCGTTGGGGCTTCCCACCGCCGTCGGGTTGAATTGCTGCAACACGTCGATCGTCGCCATGATGCTGCTGATTCGATAGATGAAGACCTGGTTCAGGCCGGTAATGGTCGCATACAAATCCCTTCCGTCGGGGCTGAGCGTCAGGCTATTGGGGAAGGTGCCATTGCGGCTGAGGATCTCCTGGGTCGCGCCCAGCCAGTACGGCGCGCCTCCGATGCCGAATGGATTGCCCAGAATTCCGATGTTCCCGCCCGCGCCATAGGTAGGATCGTGGGCCGGATCGCCGTTGGGATCGTAGGTATTATGGAACAGGACAAAGGCATAGGGCGTGCCGTCTATATTGTCGTAGACAATGGATTGTGCGTTGTAAATATCGAACAGTTTCTTGCCCACGAGGCCGGGGAACAATGAGACGAATTCGGGCGTGACCGTGGGCGGCGGGTTACGAAGCTCGGTCGGGTAAGCCGTCGGCTTGAACGTGTTCGCGTCGATCAGCGTGTATCCCGATCCCTGGCTCCCGCGAATCGTCACGCCCACGTACCAATTGTTATTGAATTGATACGAAGTGACTCCATACGGCTTGGGGTCCGTGTGAATCGTTGCCAACAGGATTGGCTTGGCCACCGCGCTGGCGTTTCCCTGCGCATCTCCAACTCGAACAATGAATACGTCGCCCGGATTGGCGATGTCATCGATGCCCGCCTGATCGGCCTGGCCGGCGCTGGCGATGAACGCGGTCTGCGTCTTAACGCCATTGATTGTTGAATAGGCAATCGCTATTCCTTCAGCGCCCCTCACGACCGGGTTGTAAGCGACCGTGCTTACAGATGGGGAGACCCCAAATCCATGCTGCATGTCGAAAACAATATTCGAGTCGAAGATGTACAAGTTCCCGTTGTAGCGATCATCGGCGAATATGCGGTATTGTCCGGGGATGGGACGACCGGTGACGTCGAACTGAGGCGCGGTTGTGATGTAATTCGGGGAAGCGCCCGGGATCACCAGCAGGGTGGGATTCAGACTTCCATAGAATCCCCTGGGGTCCAGATTGATTGGCGACAGCGTCAGGGTATCAATGATCGTGATGCCCGCCGGATGCGCGGGCGTGCCGTCTCCGAGATTGGTGACGTACGCAGTGAGGCCGTCGGGGCTTACCGTGACCTGTGAAGGATCCACTCCCACCGGGATGTTCGCGACAACACCCGGTATGCCGGACTTCGGATCGGGTGCGAGCACTTCAAGCGAGTTGGTGCCGCTGGCAACCACGTATATGTAATTGGGGCCTTGTACCTGGAATAATGCCGCGTTGCCGAAGATGGGCTGAACGCCTGCGACGGGATTCACGCCCGGCACGTAGGTCAGCGTATTAAAATTCAGCGCGATCCCCAGGGAGCTGCCGCCGAGCTGCACCCCGGCGGGAATCTGGATCATCATGCTCGTGCCATCGGCAGAGACAGTCATGGGCGGCGGCAGGTTGACATAGGTGCCAAGAAGCCCGGCGATCCCTTGCAGGGAAGTTCCATCATCGTCGGCAGGCAGCACGAATACCTTATTGTTTGTCAGATTTTTGGGATCGAAGTTTTTCCCTGTGATCGTGAGGACCGGCGCGTTGAGCTTGGGATCAAAGGTCAGCGTGAAGCTGGTGATCAACGGAGCGCCGGGCGTCCCGGTGGGATTGGGCACCTGCACCGCGATGGTCTGAAGTTTGCCGGGAATCGGAACGATCGCCTGCTTCTGGAGCGAGGAAGAGCCGAATTGATTGGTCCTCATCAGCCAAAGTTCCGACGGCTTGACAAGCGGGAATGCGAAATTGTTTGAGCCGTCGGTGACGGTGTAATAAGCGCCGGCGTTGTTGTTGCCGGTGGAGACCATGATCGTGCCGGGCTGGCCGGGGCCAAAGGTGCCCTGTACCGTGCTGGGCGGCGCGGCGGTATTGCCGACCAAAAATGATGTATTGCCGGTGATAATCCCGGCCAACGACGGGAACGCCGTTGCATTCGTTGCAGCAGGGGCGATGGCGGCCGGGTGGAAGGCCAGTGCGGGCGTGATCGACCCGGTTGGGGCCGAGGAGTGCGCAAGCCCGTCGGCGCCAACCACCAACTCATCGACCAATTCCCACATATCCTGTGTCTGGAGATTGGCCATGAGAATCTGGCCCCATCGGAATACGTACAGCACCTGCCCGGGCTGGCTGCCCGCGGGCGCGGGAATTGACAGCGACAGCGGAGCGGACGCAACCGCCCCGCCAAGGTCCAGGCTAAAGGCGGCGGCATAGTTAAACCCGTCGGGCAGTTGGCTGGGAAGATTGGCCGCGGTGACCGGGGCGATGACCACTTGAGTGCCGCTGGGCAGGCTGCCCGGCGCGACGCCGATCGTATTGCCGGCGCTATCCGACACCAATGCGCCGCCTGTCGCGACCACGGTGCTGCCGCCGGTCACCGGCACCGCGACATTCAGCGCGGTGATCTCGCTTTGCCCGCCGTGGATCACCGTCACCAATTCGGTTCCCTGGGCGCTGGCGGTGAATGCTCCATCAGGCGTGATGGTGCCAAGGGTTGGGTTGCTCAGGAAGTACAACGTGCCGCTTGCCGCCCCCGATACACCTTCCAGGGTTCCGTCCGCCGCGACCTGCTGGACGGCAAATTGGATTGATTGGCCGACGGTCAACGTATAGGCGAGGGGGTAGAACACCAACGCCAGCGGGGTGATTGGGCCGACCGTAAGCGGCGTTGCCGCGGTCGCGCCGCCTGACGTGGCGGTCAATACGGTCTGGCCATTGCCAAGCACCACGATCGCGCCATTGGGGCCGACGGTGGCGACCGCGGGATTGCTCGACGCGAAAACCACCTGGCTGTTGGGGATCGTTCCCGTCGTACCGTCCGAATAGATGCCGGTGACGGAAAGCACCGCTGTCTGGCCGACGTTCAGATTCAAGTCTTTTTGGCCGAGCTGAATGTCCGATAGAAGGGAATTCTGAACCTGAATGCTGACCGTCGCAACGTTGGACGATGCCGATGGATCCTCGGCAACAAAGCTGAACTGGGCCGGCCCGCTGTAGCCAGGGGCGGGGGTGAAGAGCGCGGTATGGCCATCGAGCGACAGGGAAACCGAGCCGTGTTGCGCGTTGGATAATACGTACCCGATCAGCTTGCCCTGTGGATCGGAGGCGAGTGTGGCCAGATCGATGGAGATCGGCACCCCCTGCCGCGTGTTGAGCGTCGCATTTTGCGCCACGGAGGGTTGGTCGGCGGTGAAGCCGAAGTTGCTTTCGAGCAGGAGTTGATCCTGTGCATTGATGACGCCATTGCGATCGACATCGGCGCCCAGCACATAATTGGGCTGACCCACAGTTGCGCCCAGCGCGGCGGCCATCGCGGCCTCGTCGGCGCCGTCCACCCGGCCATCGCCGTTCACGTCGCCGGCAAGATAGACCTGCAAGCGATATGCGCCGGCCGTGGCGGCATCGGCACCATTGATCGAAATCACATATGCGCCGCCGGCGGCGAGGCGGAATAACGCCACGCTATGGCCGGCTTGCACTTGCGAGCCGATGGGCGAGAGCCCATTGATGCTCGCAGTCGCGGGGTTAAATCCAGCCGCGCTGCTGACACCGATCCCGAGAATCACCGTGCCGCCCAGGGCGGTGGCAAGTTCGTCATTGGACAGCACGAAGCTGAATCGATCTGTTGCGCCAGCAGCGTGCGTTTGTGGGAAAGTCTGGCCGAGGAACTGATGCGTTGTTCCCAGGTTCTGCCCGATGGGATCGACGCTTGTCAGGTTGCCGTTGGCGTCGTAGCTGATCGCGGATGAGGCGCCGGCGCCCGGCTGCACCGAGGCCGTCAGTTCTCTAGCCGGGTTGTACTGATAGAACGTAATGGCGCCAGTTTGCAGATCATTAACTCGCGTCAGATCCCCCTGGCTATCGCGGGTATAAATGACCTGCGATCCATCGGGCGCGACGATCGCGGCGATCTGCCCAGCACTGTCGGTTCGGAAACTGACGCGCTGGCCGCTGGGGGCGACCAATCCGCTTTGCGAGGCGATCAGCTTCACGCCGCCGGGGCTGACGATGTCCAGCAAGGTTCCGCTTGAGGAATAGTCGTAATGCGTGCCATCGGCGGCAGCCAGCGTCCAGGCGGTTGTGCCGAAGCGGCCGGAGGCCGGGTTATACGGCAGGCCGGTGCCGATCTGGTCGAGTTTCCCCGCATCGCTCTGCAAGCGCGCATCGGGTGTGGAAAGCTGGAAGCTCACGCCCGCATCGCTCGTCCAGGCGGGATGGAAAACCGTCAGCGGGCCCAGAATTGAACTGGTTGGAGTAAACGTGAATCCGCCGCGCGTGCCATCGGGCAAATTGAAGTAGACGCGCGTATTGACCTGGAATGCGCCGAACACGCCGGTGGATTCCGTGCCTGTCGGGGCCAGATCGGTGGTGATGTGCGGATCGAAGGCCGCCAATTGCCAGCCATTGCCCACGCTGCCGCTGACCGAGGCGCTGGCGCTCTGGTAGTAGCGCGTGAATGAGACGGTTACACCATCGAGCGTAGTCGAAAGATCGATGGCGGAGGTAGCGAACGAGCCAGCCTTGCTGGGCGTGTTGATTTCAACCAGGCTAGTTGTTGTGCTGGTGCGGCCACCCATGTCGGTGGCGGTCAATTGCAGAATATACGCGCCGTTGGGCAGTTTGGCCGGATCGACTTTGCCGAGAATGCCGGCGCTGACATTGGACGTTCCGGCGCCTAATACGATCTTGCCCGATCCATTCGTGGGCAGCAGATCCAGTTCGTAACTGTCGAGGTTGGAATCGCTCACGCTGCCGATCACGTTCGCCGCCGCGCCCAGAACAGTTCCGGCGGCGGGAAGTGACAACTGCACGATCGGCGCGGCGGTATCCGTCAGATCGCGCACCTTGAGGTCCGCCGTGGCCGATCCGGTTTGCCCGTCCACGTCCGCGGCCGTCGCGATCACCGCGTAATGGCCGGGAGTGGATGGGATGAACGTGGCGCGGCCCTGGGAATCCAAGGCGACTGGCTGGCCGTTGACCGTGAGCGTGATTGTCGCAATGGCGGCGATGCCGCTGGCTGTCGCATGAATCAGCACCGGCTGGCCCGCAGCGGAGGCGAAGCTGGGGGTGAGCGTAATCAGCACGGCGGGCGCAATCGGCGCCGCCGATGCCACAAGCCGAAGAGGCTGCGTTGTGGAAAGTTGACCGTCCGAAACGTTAATCAATATATCATGCGTGCCGGCTTGAACGCCCGTCGGCGTCCAGGTCAATACGCCCGTCGCGGAATTGATCGCCGCGCCGGTTGGGAGATTCGCCGCCGAATAGGTCAGCGTGGCGGTCGGATCAGGGCTTGCGCCGGAGAGGGTCAGTTGGAAAGGCTGGCCGATCAGCGCGACATGCCCGCCCAATGGAGCCAGGATCGGCGCGCGGTCGGTCTTCTGGATCGTGAGGTTCACGTCCTCGGTCGCGCTGTTGCCGGACGGATCGCTGGCGACAAACTTCAGGTCATACACACCGGCTTGTCCATACCCCGGGGTCCAACTAAAGGATTGCGTACTGGGATCGAACGCGGCTCCGGTCGGGAGCGTCGAGCCCAGCGAGTAGCTCAGCGGCGCGCCGCTCAAATCGCCTGCCGAGACGGTAAACGACAGCGAGGTTCCTTCCTTGCCCAGCAGCGGCGGCAGCGGGGCAAACGTCGGCGGCACATTCGACGGCGCAACGTGGATCGTCACGTCCTGCCCGTTGCTCAGCGAGCCATCGGTGGCGGCAAAGTGAACGGTGAAATCGCCGATCTGCGTCAGGCCCGGCGTCCAGGTGAACAGCCCGCCCGCCGGATCGAGGGTGGATCCGGTTGGCAGCGCGGTTCCCACGAAAGTCAGCGGATCTTTGTCCGGGTCCGTCGCGGAAAGTTGGATCGTCAACGTCTGGCCCTGCGTGCCGGTGGCGTTTTGCACGGGCGCCAGGACCGGCGTGCCATCGGCGGCGCGGGCCACGAACGCTACGGTTTGTGAAGCGGATTGAGCGAACGTCGGGTTGCCGTTGCCGTTGTTGGCGACGTTGAACGCGGCGGTATACGAGCCGGCGTCGGCGGCGGTGGGCGTCCAGGTGAACAGCGCAACCCCGTATATGCCAGTCGGCGTGAGCGTCGCATCCGACGGCAAGCCCTGCATGCCAAAGGTCAGCGGGCTTTGATCCAGTTCCGACGCGGTGACATTGAAGCGCAGCGTCTGGCCGATTACCGCGACCTTGGGCCCAATATACGCCAGCACCGGCGGCTCGCTGAAGGAAGTGGCGCTCAAGACGAATTGCGCGGTGCCGCCGAGGATTTGCGTCGGGTCGCCATGGCCGTTATCGGTGGCGGTGATTGTTACCACATAGTTACCGCGCTGACCGGTCGTGGGCTTGGCGACGATTGTCGCGGTGCCGTCGTGATTATCGGTGAGCGTTGCGAAGGCCGGCAGGCCTTGCGCGCTGAACGTCATCGGATCGCCGTTCGGATCAGTAGCGCTGATGGGAATGGTGATCGCCCCGCCCTCGGCAACCGATTGATCGACAATCGCGCTGACCACCGGCGCGCCGTTGGCGGTGAGGACGGTGATGGGAACGGTGATACTGGCGGTGCTGGGAGTTCCGCCGGTGCCGTCGCCGTCGTCGGTCGCGGTGAATGTGATCGAGTAGCTGCCGGCCTGGCTGAAGCCCGGCAGCCAGGAGAGTGTTTGAGTAATCGGATCGAAGCTCGCGCCGGCCGGCAGCGCGGTGTGGGTAAACGTGAGTGGAAGCGGGGTCGTGCCCGGCTCGCTGCCGCCGCCGGGCAGTTGGAGCGTGGCGGCATTGGGCAGATTCGGATCGTTCACGCCGATCACTGCCGTCAGGGGCTGGCCTTCGTAAACAGTGAGATGCCCGACTGAATTGAACGAGATCGGCCCATCGACGTTGATGACCGTCACATCCAGCGTTTGCGTTGTGCTCAGCCCGGCGGCGGTGGCCGTGATGTCGATGGCGTATGAGCCATGCTGATCGTAGCCGGGCGTCCAGGAGAACGTGCCGCTGGTCGGATCGATCGTCGCGCCTTGCGGAAGATTGTCGGAGCTGAAGGCAATCGCCTTCGCGTCGGCGTCGCTGGCCGCCACGGTGAAGCTCAGCGCATCGCCTTCGCGCACCACGCGCGGCGTGAGCGGGCTGACTTGCGGCGGTTGGGTCACGTTCGCGACAACGACCTCAAAGCTCTGGAACGACGTGTTGATGCCATCGCTGGCGTAGATCCGCACGTTGGCATAATCGCCGGCGGAGGCGTAGGTCGTTTGCCAGGTCAGCGTTTGTGTGGCCGGGTCGAAGATCGCGCCCGGCGGAAGATTGTCGGCCCAGAAGATCAGCGGCTTGCCCGAGGGGGAGGCGGCGGCAACCGGGATTTGCAGCAGATCGTCTTCCTTGATGTTTTGATCTGCGATCGGCGAGAGAATTGGCGCGGGACTGGTCCCGGTGACGGCGACCGTCCAGGTCTGGCGGGTGAACCCGCCGCTGGGGTCGTAGGCGCGCAGCTCGAAGGCAACTGATGCGCTATCGGATGGCGTCGGAGTCCAAAGCAGCTTGCCGGTGACGGGATCGACCGTGGCGCCCTTGGGCGATTGCACGAGCACATAGGTGACCGCCCCGCCGCCGGTGTCGTTGGCGCGGGCGTCGTATTCGTAGACGGCGCCAATGGTCGCCGAGATTGGCGCGGTCGTTGCAAACGACGGGATGATGACCGTGGCAAACGAGTTGGAGATCAGGGCGCCCAGGTCGCTGAAGGTGGCGTTGGACGGGAGGCTCAGCGTCCGAATGGCCGTCGTCTGGCCCGGCTGCAACGTACCGCCGGGAACCGTGATCAGGATGTACGGATGACCGTCGGAGGTGAATCCGTCGGGGTTCAGCAATGTATTGCCGGTCGCGGGCAATCCGGTAAACACAATGCGCAGCGGTGAGGTCACCGGCACGCCCAGCGTATCGGTCACGCTCAGATCAAAGGAGACTTCACCCAACTGGCGATCCAGGCGCGTGTTGCTATATGTCGGTTGCAGCGCGTTGGTCTGACTAAGCGCGACGGTGAACTGCGACTGGACCGCCTGTCCGAGCGACAAGCCGAATGTACTCTGCACCGCCGAGCCGATTTGCAGGCTGTAACTGTCCGGTAGCAGCGACTCAAACCAGAGTTGCGCGGTGCGGCTGGCCGGGTCGTAAGTCACGGCGCTGATCGAAAGTTGCAGGCCGGTCGCGCTGTCCGTCAGCACGTAGTTCGCCGCGTTCGTAACCGAGCCGGCGGCGGTGCCGGCGAGCATGTCGCTGTCGAACGTCACCTGCGCGGTGTTGACGATCGGCGCGATCTGCTCGTCCTGGGCCGGGCTCACCGCCAGCACGTGCGGGGCGACGATCGGGAACAGGACATCGATCTGATCAGACTGGGTGACATAGAGCCGGCCGTCGGGCCCGACGTGGGCGAAATCTCCGCGGCTGCCGCCGGTGGCGACATCGATCGACTGGCCCGACGCCAGGTCGATCATCGTGAGCGTGCCATCGTCGTGGGTGGCGAACAGCAGCCCGGCCAACGGCGTGTTCGGCAGGCCGAAGGCCAGGTCGTCGGTCGGGTCCGTGAGCGCGACGGCGGCGGTCGGCTTTCCATGCTTGTCGAACGTGACGATCTGCCCGTCCCCAGGCCAGGTGGCGCCCCAGAGCGTGCCGTCGGGCGCCATGGTCAGGCCGTCCACGCGCGTGCTGGAGAAGGGTGTGAAGACGTGCGTGACCGTATTGAACGTCTCGATGCCGCCGGCGGCGGAAACGTAGAGCGTGTCGGAGTTGGGATCGGCCACCATGCCCAGCTCGATGCCGTCGCCAAAGCTGGCGACGATCGCGCCGGTATTCGGGTCGAGTTGCACGAGCGGGCCGCCGCCGGTCGTCGCCCAGAGTTGGCCGTGACGGTCGAAGGCCATGTCGTAGATCGGGACGGTGAGGGTCGACAGCGGCGCGGTGATCGATGCGTTTCCGCCGGCCCGGCTGAAACGCCAGATGCTGTTGCGGCCCGAGCCGCCGGTCACGTACACCCATTGCCCATCCGGTGAGAAGGCAATGCCCAGCGGGCTGATGCCCGCGCCCGAGGGCGCAAAGCCGCTGACAAAGGCCCCGGCGCCGAATGGCTCAAGCACCGTCGTGAACGCCGACGGATTGGACGAGGGCGCGGGCCTGGGAACGCCTTGCTGGGCCGCAAGGAATAGCGCATTGCTCGACGGTTGCGTCGGCGGAGCCGGGGGCGTGAGCGTGTTGGTCTGCTGCGCGGCCGACGGCAGGGTGCCGAGGTTGATTTGCGGATCGTAAGGCGGCAGCAGGATGCCGGCCGGGGCGGATTCGACATTGCCGGCGTTATCCGCGCTGATCACGATGAACTGTGCCGTCGTTCCCGCCGGCGCGGTGAACGTGAAGGAGTTTCCGGTGTCATACTGATCGATCGGCAGCCAGGCGCCGCTGTTCAGCGAAACATAGACGCTTGAGTTGGCGATGCCCGAGCCGGTGGCGTCGTCGCTGGCCTGCCACTGAATGAAGTACTGGCCGTTGGACAGGTCGGCCACTGAAAATGACGTCATCGGCGCCAGGGCATCAACGGTCGCGGTGACGGCGTTGGAATCCAGGGGTTGACCGTTGTCGTAGATGATCCGCGCGGCGGCGGTAATCGTCGTGCCGGTGCTTACATTCGCCGCCGTCTGCATCGTGTAACTCACGAGGCCCGCCTGCCCGGCCGGCATGATCGCCAGCGATGAGCCGGTCACGGGGAGACCGGTTGACGGGTCGATCGCGGTGAGCACCCATGTCGCGATGTTGGTCGTCGGATCGATGCCGGCGGTCACATCAAGGATGAATCCCAGCGACTTGGTCAAATCGAAGCTGCCGGTGAACGACGCGCGCCCGGCCGGGAGCTGGAGGGTCTGCCCATCGAGCTGGATATTGCCGAGCTGGAACGAGCGCGGATCGAGATTCGCATCGAGCTGCTCGAGGACCTGGATTTTTGATTCCGGTCCTTGCGCGTTGGCCGGGGTCCTGAAACTGATCGTGTACGGCAGCGGCGTGGCGACCGGGACGAAGTTGGACGTCCCCGAGCCGCTGGGTCCAGTGATCGCTACGCTCTGGCTGGCGACGCCGGTGATGCCAAAAAAATCGGCCAAATTCGTGTTGGGCACGTTCACCGGCGAGGCGAACTGCTCCACGCCGACCTGGATCTTGAACGCCTCGAAATGCGTCGGGTGAGAGAGTCCCAGATCGAACTGGCTCTCGGGCGGAATTCCCCGGGAACCGGTTGCATCGGGCGTGTTGCCGTACCAGGTGAGGACCTGGTTGAAGAAACCGTCGAGGCTACCGCCGGCGATGATAGTTTGGCCCGCCGGGCCGGCCAGGAGACCCGACGCGAGTACTGACATCAGGCTCGAAACCGCCGGGGCGGCCTGTGCGATCGGCGGGGCGTCGGCCGGGCGAAGCTGGCCCGCGTCCACCAGCGCCTGGAGGAAGTCATCCTCCCAATTCGTCTGATCGCCCGCGACCTGCTTGAGGGCCGCCGAGGCATTCGGGTCGGCCAGAATCTTGCTTCGCAGATTGTCTGCCTGCGTGGTCTGGTAGCTGACGTAATCCGTCGAGGTCATCGGCGTGGCCGCGGCCTCAATGTAGAACGAAAAGCTGAGCTGCAAGATCTCGTCGGGCGACAGCTCCTGCAGGAAATTCGGGTCTTGCGCCAGCAGTTTCGCCAGGCCGGGATAGGTTTGGAGCGAGAAGCTCAATTCCGCGGTACTCTGCTGCGCGAGGTTGTAGGCAAAGCCCTGGGCCTCGAACTGGCCGTTGAGGTTCACGACGGAGCTGAGGTCGGCCCACGGCACGCCGCTGATGTTGGGCGTGCCGGTGAGGGCGGCCGAGAAGGTCAGCGCCGGGCCCGGGATGATCCCTGGCGCGGGGTTCGGCACGTTGGGCGCGCCGAACTCGAAGAACTCATAAGGCGTGTCGACGTTGCTGAGGCTCTTGAGGCTCACGCCGTAGAACGCGAGTTGCCCGAAGTCGAGCGTCTCGGGGCCGCCCATGCCGATCGTCGCGTTGATCGGCTGCGCCTGCTGCACCAGGAACCGGTATGGCAGCACCGCGGTGCTGCCGTCGGGATTGATCACCTCCACGTCGTAGAGCCCGTGCGGGGCGTTGGTTAGGTTCCAGACCGCGACGATCGTGGTCGCGTTGACCACCTGATAGCTGACGGGCTCAAACTCGGCGATCTGAGGGCGGATCAGCTTGACGATCGCCTGCGGGTTGAACTCGTCGCCGGTGATCGTGGTGGTGACATAGGCCGAATCTCCGCCGGTGTCCGGCGTGACGTTCACCACCTGGAACGGGATCAGCCTGGCGGTCAGTGTGATCGGTGCATTCGCGCCCGGCTCACTGTCGCCGCGCACCAGAATGTAGTACACGCCCGGCTCAGTGGTGGGGATTACAATCGTCTGGTCGGAAAGCAGGCGGCCAGTGTAGGCGGCGTCGAAGTTTTGCGAGCTGGGAAGGCCCTGGAACCTGGCATACAACTCGTGGGCCGATCCGGGCGCGCCGGTGAGGTCCACTTCCAGCGTCTGGCCCGCGGGGACGGTCAATGCGTACAGCTTGCTTTCACCGCCCGAGATGGTGTCGTTCAGGGGGACGCCAAGCGTCAGAGTCGGGACGGTGACGTTCAGTTGGTTGGGCGCGGCGGAGATGTTGTTCGCATAATTGGGGCCTTCGTACACCTCGTTGAAGACGTTGGTGTAAACCAGCACATGATAGCTGCCGGGCAGCTCGACGGGGAGCGTCGCGGTCAGCGTCCCGGTGTAGCTCTGGCCCGGGTTGAGCGTGTTCAGGCCCAGAAGACTGCCGACATCAAATGTTCCCAGAAGCTGCGCGGCGGTGTCGAACGTGGGGTCGGGCGAGATGTAGACGGCATCGTGCCACGCCCCGACCGCCGGGGCGGTCCCGTGGTTCGACACGGTGTAGCCTACGGTGACGCTCCGCCCCGCGGTCGCGTCGGTCGGAACGGTGATCGAATCGACCTGAAGGTCCGATGGCGGGGGGAGCTGGATCAGCATCGGCGTCGCGGTTGGCGTCGCGTTGTTCCCCTCATTGCTCTCGATCACGATACCTCGAGGGATCGCACCGTTGGGTGTGTCGGTCAGCACGAAAGCGTAGTACGGCCCGGTAAGGCCCGAGGGGACGCCATAGGTCGCCGAGGCTGAGTAGGATCCGCCTGCCGGGATCGCGCCGGTGTGGATAAGGTAACCGAGATAAATGTCACTGTGGACATCCAGGTACTGGTCGCGCGACAGCCAGAGGGTGTCAGTCCAAGGCGTTTGGTCGGCGGGGACATCGCCGGCGCCCACGTTGGTGACGGTGTAGTTGACGGTGAACCCCTGGCCGACTGTGACCTGCTGCGGCGTGGTGACACTGCTCACCTGCAGGTCGGGCAGCTTGACCGCATTGACCTGGACCTGCGTCACGGTGGTGTTGTTCGACTCGTTCTGGAATTCCAGCACGTTGCCCGGCCCGCCGCCAACGATACGACTCTGCTGGCTGTTCTGCGGGAAGGGCGGCTGTCCGGAGGGACCCGCGTTCCCGAATGGGGAGTCGGTGTAAACAATGAGATAGAAAGTCCCGTTGGCGTCGTCGGGGATGCTCACGTTCATGGTGACGTTGTAGGAGGACCCGGCTGCCAAAACGCCCTGGTGCGAAAAGCTGCCGATGATTTCCGACTGGTCGGTGATCGACGGGCTTTGGGAGATGAAAACCTGGTCCGTCCAGTTTGCCACGCGCGTGTCGCGGTTGCCCTGGTTGGTGACCGTGAAGTTGATTGGCACGCTCTGGCCGCTTTGCACGGGGGAACCGATCGATACGTTGCCGACGACCAGGTCCGGCTCGCGGTAAACGACGGCAAGCGACGTGGAATTGACGTTGTTGGTCTTGTCGGTCTCCCAGGTGGTGTTCTGGAACTCCTGTACCCAGCCGGGGAATGCGGCGGGACTCGCGGGGCCTGTCGCGAGAAGCGGGTATCGGTCGGTCGTGACGTAGACGTACCAGGTCCCGGAAATGCCCGGCGGAAGTTTTATGCTCGCGCTGTTGGTGTAGCTTGCGCCGGAGGCCAGCGTCGTGGCGTTGCTGTGTGGAGCAGCGCCGACGAACTGGGCGCGGCCCGTGAGGACGGGGTCGGGTGAAACGTAAATGTAATCGTTCCAGTACTGTGTGCCGGACCAGACGGCGGCGCCCTGGTTGGTCACCGTCCAGGAGACGTTGATCGGCTCGCCGGAGAACTGCTGCGCCGGCGCCGTCACGTTGGTGACCACCAGGTCGTCGGGCGTGTTGGTGATGTTGCTTGCGGCGGCCAGCGTGTCGTTGTTCGTGTACGGGCCCTCGAATACGGTGGTCGGCTGATTGCCCGAGCCGCTAAGGATTTGCAGGATATCGCTGGACGAAAGGCTGGTGACGGGCTGGCCGTTGAGCGTGACGCCGACGCTGTCGATGATCTGCTGGATCTGCTGGAGGAAAATCCCATCCTGATCGGGCACAACCGCCAATTGCGGGTTGCAGTTGGTCTCGACGATGAAATATTTGCCGGCGGCGCTTATCGGCAGGGTGAACGTGGCTGTTTGATCGTACGACTGCCCCGGCGCAAGGGCGCCCACATGCGGCACGGCAAAAACGAGCGTCGGCCTGCCGGTCAGGTCGGGCGTATCGTTGATGTAGACTGCATCGGCCCACTGGCCGACGTCGGTCGGATTGGCCCCAATGTTCTTGACGGTCCATGTAAGCGTGACCTCCGTGCCGCCCAAGGCGGCGGGCGGCGCGGTGAGGTTGGTCACGGTCAGATCCGCGGGCGGCGTTTCAAGGACCACGATCGGCGTGGCCTTGAAGTTATCGCCGTGCAGGTCGTTGGGCGCGTCGGGATTCTTGTTGATGTCGAGCTGCGTTTCGAACACCGACTGCCCGGAGTCGGTCCAGACGGTGACGTAGTAATTCCCGTGGATTTGCGGGGGAATGGCGACGGTGACGTCGTTGGTGTACGACTGCCCGACGTTGAGCGTGCCGCTGTGGCCGAAGTTCCCCAACAGCATATCGCCGCGGAGCGGGTCGGGGCGGTCCTTGCCGAGCGTAAGCCAGACGGCGTCGCTCCAGGACGATGGGAATGTCGGTCCCGAGCCGAAGTTGCTCACCTGATAATGTACTGTGATCTGATTGCCATCAAAGACCGTGGATGGAGCCGACACGTTGGATGTCACCAAGTCCGGCGGGAGCACCGGCTGGGCATTGACGGCCAGCGGCGCCGCGGCGGTGGTGTTCCGCGTCAGGGGGTTTTCGTCCACCTGGTTGTTCAAGTCAGCCTTGACGATGATGAAAACATTCCCCGCGACGGCCGGCGGAAGGGTGAAGGTGCCGCTGGAGGTGTAGGCCTGGCCCACGCCCAGCGCGCTGCCATTGGGGAGCGTGCCCAGCAAAAGCGGATTGCCGGTCGACAGCGAATTGGTCAGCGAAAGATAGACGCCATCGGTCCAGTGCGACTGGCCTGTCGGCGTAATTGTTTGGCCCAGGTTGCTGACCTGAAACGTCACGTCGATCACGCCGCCGGAGGTGACCCGCTGGGGAACCGTCAGCGATGTAACTTGAAGATCGGGACGCGGGCGCAGCGAGATGGCCAGCGGGCCCGATGCCAGCAGGTTGTTGGCGATGTTGTTGTCCGGCTCCTGCGAAAGGGCATCGGTCTTGACGAAAAACTCGTAGACGCCGGGCGTCGAGGGAAGATTCACCTGCTCGGAGCGTGTGTACGACTTGCCGGCCTGAAGACCGGCGGTGTAAATGAAGCTATTGAGAAGCGTCGCCTGCGAGAAATTCCCATTAGGGGCAATATAAACATTGTCCACCCAGGAGCCGGTTGCGTCATTGGGCCCGTTGTTTTGGACGGTCCAGGAGACCAGGCCTGTGCCGCTGTCGAGCGCGGTGGTCGGCCCGGTGACGGTTGCAACCTGCAAGTCGACCGGCGGCGGGGGAATGAACGTCACCTGCACCGCGTTGGAACGGCCGACATTGTTCTGCGTGTGGATGAACTGGTAGGGCCCGCCGGTTTGGACGAAGAAGTACTGCGTGCCGCTCAGGTTACCCGGGACGGTGACTTGCACCGAATCGGTATAGCTGGCGTTGATGTCCAATCCGCCAATGTGGGTGTAGCTTTGGACCTGCTGCAGGCCGGTCTGGCCGGTCGGGTCGGAGGAGACGTAGACGGTGTCACTCCATGTGGTGGTGTCGGTCGGCCCGATGCCGGTGTTGCTGACCATCCAGCTCAGGTTGAGCGGCTGGCCCGCGATGACCGTGGCGTCGGCGGTCACGTTCAGCACGTTCAACTGCGCATACGGCTTGAGAATGATGTCGACGAAGTGCGCCGGCTCTGCCACGTCCGGCTGCGTGCTGTTGAACTCATACACCTGACCTGTCACATCCGTCTTTACAAGCAGATGGAAGTGTCCTTGCGTCCCGGCGGGCAGCTGCACGGTTTGCGTCTGCGAGTAGGTCGCGCCGACGGCCAACGCGCCGGTGTGCGGGAAATCGCCCAGTACGATGTCATCGCCGTTCCCGAACACGTCGTCGCTCGATAGCACCACGCGATCGACCCACTGACTGGCGGCGCCGGCGCCGGTTCCGTTGTTGGTGACTTGCCATGAAATGGTGAGATTAACCGGATCGCCGATGATCTGTGCCGGCGCGGTCACATCGTGAACCGCCAGATCGGCATAAGGCGCCAGCGAGACGTTCATGACCGGCGACGCAGTGACGTTGTTTGTCTCGCCTGCTCCGTTGCCTTCGTTGATCTGATTGTTGGCGTCGGTCTGCACGAGGATGTGGAACGGCCCCTGGATGCCATCGGGAAGCGTTGCGGTCAATTGGCCGGTGAAGGGCTGGCCCGCGGCAAGGCTGTCGGGTTGCGTCATCTGGCCGAGCAGCACATCGTCGCCGGACAGCGAGCCGTCGACGGACAGGTAAACCTTGTCCACCCATCCGGTGCCCGTGGCCGAGCCGCCTGCGTTCTGGCCGTTCCAACTCACCGCTATCGTCGCGCCCGAAATTGCCGATGCCGGCGCGGCAACGGAATTGACCACCAGATCCGGATGTCCGACCTGAATGGACGCCGATGCGACGGCGGTGTTGTTGGCGGTGGCGCCGCGCTCGAAAACCTGGTTGAGCGCGTTGGTGACGACGATGATACGGTAGCTGCCATCGGCGACCGGCGGCAATGTGACCGTGGCGCTTTGCGGCTGCTGGCCGCCGGCGGAAAGATTGCCGGTGAATGTAAACGATCCCAAAGCCGTGGCGTTGACGAGCGTTCCATCCGTGGACAAATACAGCTGATCGACCCACGGCCCGTTGGCCGAAGCCTGACCGACATTGGAATCGTTCCAGGTCACGGTGATCTGCTGGCCGATTCCTCCGGCTGCGGGACCAGCGACATTCCCCGCCGCCAGATCGGGAACATTTGCCAGCGTGATATTTGTCGGACTTGTCGCCTGCGCGATGTTATTGGCTTTCGCGCCTGGTTCGGAGACCTGATTCAACGCGTCGGTGAACACATAGACAAAGTATTGGCCCGCGGTCAGATCAGCCGGCACCGTGACCGACTGACTTTGCACGTAATTGCTGCCCGACGCGATGCCGCCGGTGTGAACGAAAACACCCAGTGGAATCGCGCTCGAATCGAACGTGGAACTGGACGAAATGTAAACCTGATCCGACCAACTCGCCGGTGTGCTGGTCTGCGTACCCACATTGGTGACGCGCCACGCGACGATGATCGGCTGGCCCGTCTGGGCCGTGGGCGGCGCCGTGACGGCATCCACCGCCAAATCCGTCGGCGGCTCCGCGGCCTGCACCTGAATCGGCGCCGAAACCACGTTGTCGGTCTTGCTGCTCTCCAGCAGCGCGTTGTTGGCATCGATCTTGATGAAAACGGTGTATGACCCGGTGATGCCAAACGGGATCTGGGTTGCGACTTGCTGCTGGTATCCCTGGCCGGCGGCAAGGCCGGCGGCGTGCGGGAAAGTGGCGAGCACGATGTCGTCAGCATTGCCCAACGTGCCGTCGGCGGACAGTACCACTTCATCCACCCATGACACGCCCGCGGGCGCGGCACCGCTGTTGGTCACGGCGTACGTGAACGAGAGCGTTTGCCCGGCGGCAATGGTGGCGGGCAGCGTCGGCGCGGCCACGGCCAGATTGGGCAGATCGAGGATGATGTCCTGCGTATACGCATCGCCCGGCTCGCCGTCGATGCCATTTTGATTCTGGTCCATCGGGTTGCCGACCAGATCGGTGATGTTCGGCCCGACCGACAGGTGATAATCCCCGGCGGTTTGCTGCGAAGCGAAGTTAATGCGGAAATCGCTGGCATCCAGTTGCTGGATGGTGAAAGGCACCGCCCCGCCGGGACCCGTGAACGTGGCCTGGGCGGCGATGAAGGTGCTGGCCAAAATGGGCTTGCTGAACTTCAGGTCAATCGACGAAAACGGCGCGGTGACGTGCCCGCTGAGCGTCGAGGAGACCACCAGCGGCCCGATCGAATCGATGCCGAACGTGCCGGTGTAGACGTCGGTGACCGGCTCGCCGTTGACGCCGTTATGGTTTTGATCCATCGGCAGACCGGCGGCATTCAAGACGTTGGGCCCGATCGCCAGCGTGTAGGTGCCGGTTGCCGACTGCGCGGCGAAGCTCAATTGATAGGTCGTCCCGGAAACGAGGCTGATCTGCGTGATCGGGATCGCGCCGCCGGGCCCTTGCAAAACAACCTGCGCGGGTGTGAAGGAGCTGGTCAGGACTGTCTGGTCAAAAGTGACATTGATCGAACTGACCGGCGCGCGCACCGTGCCATTCACCGTTTGCGAGAGGATGGACGCGCCATCCCCGGCAACCTGAATGGTGGCGACATATTGATCCTCGGGCTCGCCCTGAATGCCGTTGCCATTCTGATCCATCAGATTGCCGGCTGGATCGCTGATGCCCGGCCCGATGCGCAGGGTATACGCGCCGCTTTGCGCCACGCGTTGGATGCCAACGGTATAGGTGGTGGGGGAAACCTCGGTGATGCCGGTGACGGTGAGCGGCCCAAGCGGGCCCGTACCGATGACGTCCGCGGCCGTAAAACTGTTCGGATCGATCGGCTCGGAGAATGTGACGGTCAGATGGTCCAGCGCAGGCACCGTGCCAGTGATATTCTGCGACACGATTTTCAACGGCTGGAGCGCGACGGCGAATTGGGTGGTGAAAACGTCGCCGGGCGTTTCGCCATTGGTTCCATTTTGGTTTTGGTCCATCGCGTTGCCGGCCAAATCCAAAACATTGGGGCCGACCGACACCGTGTACGATCCATCGCCGGACTGGAAGGCAAACCCGATCCGGAACTGCGTCGAGGAGATTGGCGTGACGGAAAGCGGCGCGATCGATCCGCCGGGACCGGTGATGGCGATTTGCGATGTTGTGAAGCTCGCCGGTTGGATCGGCTTGGAGAACGTAACGTCCGCGAAAGAAATGCCCGCGCTGAGGGTCCCCGTTGGTGAGGCGGCCACGATGCGCGGGCCGGCCTGGTCGATCGAGAGCGCCGCAACAAAGACATCCGTCGGCTCCCCGCCCACGCCGTTGCCGTCTTGATCCATCAGCGTTTTGTCCAGACCGGCGATGTCAGGCCCAATCGTCACCTGGTAATTGCCGGCCGCAGACAGCGGCGCGGAAAACGTGATTCGATATTTCGTTCCGCCCAATTGCGTGATGGACGAAGCCGTCGGCGCTTGTGGGCCGGAAACCGTCACCTGGCTGGCCGTGAACGTACTCAGATCCACCGGCTGCGAAAACGTCACATCCACAAAGGGGATCGCGGCGTTGCTCAACGCCGGCGTGTAACCGGTCACCTGCAATCCGCCATTCAGAATCGGCGCCGCAGTCAGGAATTTTGAGTAATCGACAAAGTCGCTGACCGGCTCCCCGGCCGGATTGTTATTGACGCGCCCATCGGCGGTGGACGGATCATTGGGGCCGCCGGCATCGCCCCACCAATTCCCAGAGGCGACCGCCGAGGTGAAGTTCGCATTGGCATTGGTGAATGCCGTTACTAACGTGGCGAACGATGAGCCGCTGACGGTTGCCGACGCTCCCGCGCTCACGGCCACGCCCAGCGGCGATGATGCGATCGAAGCCCCAGAGATCGTGGCGCTGCCGCTTTCAACGGACACATCCGCATGGCGGCTGTCGAGGATCGAGCCGCCGGTCACTTGCAGCGATGCGCCGTTGTTCACATCGACGCCGATCCAGTCGCTGTCGCGAATCGACAAGCCGGTCGCGGTGGTATTGCCTGAGATCTGCACGCTGGGCCGGAACCAATTGCCGTCGCCCGGGGCGTTGGCGTTGCCTGCGTAGCGGACCTGCAGATGATTCAAAGTTGCCGAGCCGCTGATCACGACGTCGTTCCAGCTTCCGGTTGGGATGTTGCCCTGTCCATCATGGAACGTATCGCCCCCGGCCGAATCGTCGGCGCGCGCGGTAAACACCACTGGCTGGCCCGAGGTTCCATCGACGGCCAGCGCGCCGTTGACCGTCAGCGCCTGCTGCTGGGCGAACTTGATTACCACCCCCGCATCCACCGTGAGCGTCGCGCCGCTGGCGACGGTAAGGCTGCTTCCCATGAGGTAGGGCACCTGCGTGACATTCAGATCCCGATTCGCGGAAAACGTGCCTCCATCAATGAAGAAGGCGTCCACTCCGTTGTTGCTCTCGCGTAGATTCGTGAGCGTTGGGTTGCTGCCGGCCAGATCGGCCGAGAAGGGGAGATTGCGCGCGCCCTCCACATCAATGTTCGTCAAGCTGGCGTTGGAGCCGCCTTCGACGCGCACACCGTTATAATCGCTGTTGAGGATCTGCACGTCCTGAACCGTCGGGCTGGCGCCTTGAATGAGCAGGGCGTTGCGGAACCAGTTGCCGTCGCCGGGGGCATTGGCATTGCCGGCGTAACGGATTTGCACGTTCTGCATGAGCGAGGCATCCGACCCGGCGAGCAGGTCGATCCCCAACCAATCGCCGGCGCGCGGCGCGACGGCGCCGCCGTCGTTGCTCGAGTCCCCGCCCGCCGAGTCATCGACGCTCGACGTGAAAATGATTGGATTCGCGGAGGTGCCAACGGCATTCAGCGTGCCGCTGACATTGATGAATTCGCCGCGGGTGAGCTTCACCACCTGGCCCGGTACAACTGTAAGCGTCGTTGCCGCCGGCACCGTCACGCCTTGCGAAAGCTGCACCGGCAATCCCGCGAAGTTCCAGGTGCGGCTGGCGGGAAGCGTGCCGGCGTTCAGGTAAAACTCGTTGGAGCCCGTGTTCACCGCGCGCAGTCCGGAAAGCGTGGGCGTCGAGGCCAGGTCCATCACGAACGCCGTCTGCCGCGCCGTGTTCACCGTCAATTGACTAAGGCTGGCGGAAGTGTTGACGAGATTTACGCCGACGGAATCCGTATTCAATATCCGCGTGTTGCTAATGGACGGCGAGCTGGATTCGATGTCGATGGCCGGCCTGAACCAGTTGCCGTCGCCGGGAGCGTTGGCGTTTCCCGCGAAGTCAATATCGACATGATTCAAGACACTGGCGGTGCTATTGGCGGTGAAGACGAAGTTGTCCCATTGCCCCGAAGCTCCCGCCGTCGGGCCGACGCGCAGAGTATCTCCAAAATAACGTTCATCGGCGCGGGATGTGAACGTGATCGGCTGGGTGAGCGTGCCATTGGCGATGAACGTTCCGTCAATGGCAAATCGTTGCCCATTGGTGAGCTTCACCACCGCGCCCGGATCAACCGTCAGCGAAAGCCCCTGCGGCACGGTAATGCTCGCCCCCAGGAGGTAGGGCATGCTGGTGATGTTCCACTCGCGGCTGCCCACCAACGCGCCCGCGTCCAGGAAAAACGCATCGACGCCGTTATTCGTCTCAGAAAGGCTGGCCAGGGATGGATTGCTGGCCAGGTCCATCGAGAAGGGCAAATTACGCGATCCAGAAACCGCGACGCCGTTCAATGTCGCATCCGAGCCATTCTGAATCCGCACCCCGACGTAATCGCTGTTGGTGATTTGAACATTCTGAACGGTGGGCGAGGCGGCATCGATCAAAAGTGCGTTACGGAACCAGTTTCCATCGCCGGGGACGTTGGCATTGCCGGCGTAGCGGATCTGCGCGTTCTTCAGCACCGAGGCATCCGATCCGGCCAGCAGGTTAATCGCCTGCCAATCCCCGGAGCGCGGGGTTGTGTTTGCACCGTCGGCGTTGGAATCCCCGCCGGCCGAATCATCATATTGCGATGTGAAAATGATCGGCGCGTCGGCGGTGCCGGTGGCGTTGAGCGTGCCGTTGGCGGTTATGACCTGGCCATTGGACAGCTTAACAATCTGCCCAGGGACGACGGTGAGGGTCAGGCCCGCGGGGATCGTGACGCTGCTGGAAAGTTGCGCGACCAGTCCGCCAAAGCTCCACGTCTGGTTTTCCGCGAGCGTGCCGCCCAAAACGACGTAGCGATCGCCATGCGCGCCGGTCGCCGACAGATTGGCCAGGGAGACGGCGGCATTGAGGTCGCCGATAAACGCCTCGGAGCGCGCGTTTTGCACCGCCACCGCGTTCAGATTCGCGGCGCCGGAATTGATTTGCACGCCCACCCAATCCGAATCCATAACCTGCACGTTGCTCAACGTCAGGTTGGAAGCGGTGGTCTGGAGGGCAGGCCGGAACCAGTTTCCATCGCCGGGGACGTTGGCATTTCCCGCATAATGCACGATTACGTTTTGCAGGGTTGAAGCGGCGGCGTTGGTGAAGCTGATGGCCTGCCAATCCCCCGCCACTCCACTGCTGGCGCCATCCGCATTGGTATCCCCGCCCGCCGAGTCATCGCGATATGAGGTGAAGGTGATCGGCTGGCTCGATGTGCCCGCCGCTTGCAATGCGCCGTTGATATTCAGCCCCTGCGCATGATAAAACTTAATGGTCTGACCGGAATCGACGGTTAGCGTCGCGCCGCTGGCGACGGTGATATTGCCGTTGATCTGGGCGACCAGCCCGCCGAAGTTCCAGGTGCGATCGGCGGCGAGCGTGCCGCCGTCGAGTTCGTAACCATCCAGCCCGGTATTGCTCGCCGAGAGCTGCGCCAACACGGGGGTGGCCGCGAAAGCAGTCTCGAAAGCCTGCGAACGTGCGTCATTGACGCTCACGTTCGTATAAGTCGGTGAGCCGGCCGGCGTGACGATGCCTTCGTAATCCGAATGCAGCACCTGCACATTCTGAAGTTGAATGCTCGCGCTGACCTGAACGGCGGGCCTGAACCAGTTTCCGTCGCCGGGACTGGAAGCATTGCCGGCGTAGCTTATTTGAACGTTCTGAAGCGATGAATTATCCGAGCCGGCATCGAAGACCAAGCCGCGCCAGTCGCCGCGCACGCCGGAACTGGGCCCGTTGGCATTGCTGTCGCCGCCCGCCGAGTCGTCTTCAAATGAGGTGAAAAGGATGGGCAGCGCGGCAGTGCCTTGCGCGGTGAGCGTTCCGTCCACAGTCAGCCCCTGGCCGTGATAGAACTTCACGACCTGCCCCGGCACCACCGTCACCTGCCCGCCGGCGGCGATATTCATGTTCCCATTGACCTGCACCGGCAGGCCGCCGAAATCCCAGGTGCGCTTGTCAGAGATCGTCCCGCCATCGAGTTCAATGGCGTTGAGGCCGGTATTCGTCGCGGACATCGCGGTGTAAGTGGGCGTCGCCGAGGGATCGACCTCGAACGCCTGCTGCCGCGCCTGCTGCACTGAAACGGTGTTGAAGACCGGAGCGCCGGAGAAAACGCGAACCGCCTCGGCGTCGGAGTTCAGCACCTGCACATTGCTCAAATGCAGCGCCGATCCGGTCATCGCCAGCGCGGTGCGAAAGTTATTGCCGTCACCAGGGGCGCTTGCGTTCCCGGCGAAACGCACCTGCACGTTGTTCAGGATCGAGCCATCCGAGCCAGGATTGAATGAAAGCTGCGCCCAGCTTCCGGCGACGCCGTTCGATGTGCCGGTGCCGCTGACGCTCGTGCCGGCGCTGTCGTCATTGGTGGAAGTGAAAATGATCGGCGCGGCGCCGGTTCCCTGGGCATCAAGCGTGCCGGCCACGGAGATCGAAACGGCTTGTCCGCTCTTGATGACGGTTCCCGGATCGACCGTGACGTCCACCCCCGGCGATACCGAAAGATTGGACGTAACCTGCACCGTCCCCGACCAATGCGCGTTGGCGGAAATCGTGCCGCCGACCTGGAGCACGCTGTTGCTCAACAGAACGCGCGGCTCAAGCGTCTGCGTCACCGCGCGCGCAAGGATGTGCCGGCGCCGCCGTGGATCAGCTTTCCCCGCCCGCTTCTTGTAGTCTTGGCGCGCATTCTTCCCCGACGCATTGCGAAAGCTCCCCATCCATTCCATGGCAACTCCTTAACCCGGCGGCGCACATTATGAATTGCGCGCGCCGGGCAGACCTGTGACCAATCAACGACCACGCGCCGAGCCCTCAGCCACATTCCACGCAATTCGCTGGCAACCCCGGAAGATTGAAACTCTAACCCAGCGGCGATCGGAATGAAAGCATAAACTTGATACCCCTAATTTGGGGTGCAAGCGTCGGTTGCCCGGCTAACCTGACTCCTGGACGATTGAATTACGCCGACCGGATGTGCCGGGTGCGATGCCGGTTCATAATTTTGCGGAATCCCCGCACCGCAATTTGCAACACCCCAAATTTAGGGTACGTTTATGCGTGAACGTCGCAATTTCCCACGACATTCGGTACCACTAAATTCGACCGACCAACCGTAGGGCCGCGCAGATTATGAGCACATCACAACGCGTAACGCTCCGCCGCCTCCGTGAGGTCTTCCGGCTTATAAATGAAGTCAAGGAACTGGGCAGCGACCATCGCGTCTGGCGGCTGCATGCGCTTCGCGGCCTAATCGGATTAATCGACGGGCAAGTCGGAATCAGCCTGGATTTGCGGAACCTAAAGCCGGGAATTGTTCCCCAATTTATCGAGCCGCTCGATATTGGCTGGGCAGGGGAACGCGAGCAGGGCTATTTCAAGGCATATGCCAATTCGGGGGCCTCACTTGATGATCCAGGCACGCATGCGCTGCTCGCCCTGCAGAAGCGCACCCGCTTTGCCACGGCATCGCGCGAACAGCTCATCCCCGACAAAGTATGGTATTCAGCCCCCGCAGTGCAGGATTACCGTCGTCTCGGAAAGGTCGATGGATTCCTGACTTCGGTGGCGACCGTAGGCCCCGGCGTGCTCCACGGCTTCATCCTCTACCGGCCCTGGGGCGGCAGGCCGTTTCAACTCCGCGAACGCAAGCTTTCGCGCATCTTTCATGCCGAACTGCTCAGAGCGCTCAAGGACCATTCACCCGACCCTGCCAGCCAACTCAATGCGCTGCCTCCAAGGCTCCAACAGGTCGCGCGCCTGATACTCGAAGGGCTTAGCGCCAAGGAATCGGCCGCCCGCCTGGAACTCAGCGTTCAAACGGTCCAAAGCTACAGCAAAGCCATTTACAATCGCCTTAACCTCCACACGCGCGGCGAATTCATGGCTCACTTCCTTGCTCGCCCGCGCAGACCCCTCGTGCTCCCATCTGGATTTGGGGATTTTTGAAGTAGGAAGATCAGTAGATGAACTGCTTCAGATAATTGTTCTTAAAGGCACGGTAATCCGTCAGGTTGATCGTCCCGTCACCATTGACGTCGAAGTTCGGATTCCACTTCGAGTTGGTGCTGGTGCTCAGGTACGCGCTCTTAAAGGCGCGGTAGTCGGTGAGGTTCACGGTCTTGTCGCCGTTGATGTCACCGAAAAGGCGATGGAAGGCGACGGTGGTGTCGGCCGCGACGTGCACCAAGCCGGTCGCGGCGTCTGTCACCTTGGCGGCATGCACAATAAGCGTGTAAATGCCATCCTTGAGGCTTCCCGTGGCGTCGGCATTCGAATTGAAGGTGACGACATACGTCTTGCCACCATCGGTGCTGCTCCAGGTCAGGCCGGTGGATTCATCGGTGGGCGCCGTGCCGGCCGGGCCGTTGGAACCGCTGCCGCCGGTATTGAGCAGGGCCAGGGTAATGGCTCCGGGAGCCAGCGTCACCGCTTCGCTGAAGGCAACCGTAAAGCTGCGGACTTCGGAGCGCTGGGCGGTGCCATCGCCGACGATGGTGTTCAACACCTGGGGCACGGGCGCGGCGACGCTGAACGTCGTGACGTAGCTCGTGCCGGCGTGGGTTCCATCGCCGGCAAGCTCGTTGCCTGACAGATCGTGAATGCTGGCGGTGGGCGTGGAGTAGGCCGTGAGGCGGTAGGCGCCATTTGGCAATGTTCCACCACTGATGTCCAACGTCACGGCGGTCGAACTGCCGCCGGAGTATTGAGGCGTCAGGATGTATGTCACGTCGTCGGCGGTGCCGAAAACGCCATCCGGGCTGGCGCCGATCAACTGATAGTCCTGTGGGGCAGTCGCATCAATCGGGTTGATGGGCTTGCTGAAAGTTAAGCCGATTTGCGATATGGGCGCAATCGAGCCGCCCGAGCCGATGCCCGAAGGCGTGGTTCCGGTAATTGTCGGAGGCGTCTTGTCGGCGCTGGACCCGGCGAATTCGTACGCACCCATGTCCACGAAGCCCGGCTGCGTTGCGATCAGCATCGAGTTGGCATTGTTCAGGCTTGCCGAGTTGTCATAGTTCAGGAATGTGGCGGTTTGCCTGTCTCCCATTGAAATGCCGACCGTTGGCGACAGGCCGGCATTGCCGGCGCCATAGTCGAAGCGGATCTGCCCGTTGCTGAACAAAACGACCGAGAAATTAGCCGCGGAAGTGCCGTCGGCGCTGGACGCCTTCCACGTAAACTTCAACTGGGCCGGCAACGCCGAAGTATCGATGAAAATGTCATCTCCAGACAAGTCGGTTCGCAGATTGGCCCAGAAAGGCGCGATGCGCGCATCGGGTAACAGGGAGGCATCGGAGTGGTTCGCGCCAAACGCATCATCGGGGCCGGCGAATTGCAGGAAGCCATTTACCGAGACAATCGCCTTTGTGTAGCTGGCGCCATAGAAGGGGAAGCTGAATCCGGTGGGGAAACTGTAATTCCAATATCCAGAGCCTGCGCGCCAATTCTGCGCGGTGCCGGTGGCAGCAAACTGGCTCGAGCCGGTGTCGGCTGGAACGTAGTTCGGGGAACCGGCGTTGGGAGTGCCCGGATCATCCACCCGCGACTGATACAAAATGTCGGTGGGGTAACCGCCCCAGGAGTAACCGTGGTCAATCGCGGGAGAACCGGCTGATAGGTAGAAGTTATCATCGGGGCCGCCGTTGTATCCGACGCCCAGCGAGCTAAAGCCCAATACCTGGTCAGCGCCTTTGACGTTAACAAATTGGGGATCGGCGGAAATGCTGTTGACGTCCTGTCCCGAAGCGGCCTGCCAATTGGAAAGCTGCGCCTGGGTCGCGCCGTTCCAATATCCCACGTTGGCCGATGCGCCTGTCCCGACATGAAGATCGTTGTAGTCGCTGATAAAGCCGGCCTGACTGTCGGCGGAGATGTTCAGATCGTCCCCGGCCTCAACCCACAATATGTTCCCATGCACCACCACGTTGGGAGAGGAGGTGAGCCGGATGGCATCGCCGACAAGCTGATACACAGTGTTATTGTAAAGCTGCTCGCCGTTTGATCCGGTCAATACGATGCCGGCGGCACTGTTGGCGTAGATCAGGTTGTCGATCGCGCTGCCATTGGAGCCGCTCAGGTACACGCCAAAGTTGGTATTGGAATATACGGAATTGCGGTCGATGGTGACGGTGGAGTTGGCGCCGGCGATTCCATTGTAATTATAGTAAACGACATTGCTTCGCGCCTCCGCCCCCTGAATGAGGAGAATGCCGTCGGCGCTGGCTGCGGTTTGGCGGAAGACGGTATTGCCGACCGCAAGGGAGCCCGAGCCGATGTAGATTCCGTCAACTGAATTATTGTAGACGGAGTTGCCGGTGACAGTGACGTTGCTCCCCTGGATGCCAACGCCGTTGGCATATGCCACGTTGCCCGTGATGGTTCCCAGGAAAGCCTGGCCGTCCGCGACATAAATTCCGTTCTGCGCTTCGTTAAAGATATTGTTGTTGGTGATGGCGACCTGGCTGTTCTCCACGTCAATTCCCCTGGCGGAATTACCGTTTCCGCTGTTGTCGTGAATGGAGTTGGCGGTGATCGTCCAGCCGTTGTCGCCCTGCCCTAGATAGACTCCAAACTCGCTGTCGCCGAAAATCTTGTCGTTGGAAATGGTGTTGTTCAGCGCGTTCTGGGTGTAGTCGGCGAAAACGCCGGCGCTTCCGCCGGTGATGGATAGATGATCGAGAGTAATGTTGCTGGCGCCGGCCATGAAGTTGAATGTTGGATCATTGACGTTCGCGCGATTGATGATTGCGTTTGCGCCGGACGGCCCTTCAATGACCAGGCCCGAGTTGATGGCGGTCAGATTGATATCATGCACGGAGTTGTAGGTTCCGGCATCGACATGAATCGTGTCTCCCGCGCCCGGATTATAATCGGCCAAGACGGCCTGGATATCCGCCATGGGCGCGCCCGGCGATTTGCCGCTGTTGGCGTTGTTGCCGATGGCGGTCGTGAGCGAATCACCTGTTTGCGAGGAGTCGTTGACGTAATAGTCGGTTCCGCCATTGGAGATCGCGAACGGCTGGGAAGTGGCGGCGAGTGTCGCGTTGTCGATGGAGACGCGGAATAGCGCCGTCGCCCCAAGCGTGGCGATGGTGGGCGTCCACTGAAAGCTGCCGCGCGCGTAGCCATCAATCGGCTGGTTGTCGGCAATCGTCGTCCAGGTTGCGCCGCTGTCGGTGGAGACCTGCAACTGGGCCATCGGCGATGCCATGGGATTCGGATTAGCCGTGTCCAACTCGATCGCGCTGATCGTCTGGAAACCAGACACGCCCGTAAGGGCAATCGACAGCCCCGTTCCCCCGCTGGCCGTGACCGGAAACGACAATGCGGTGACTTTATATGCGGCCCCGGCGTCGGCATAGAGATCGTAGGCCGACTTTACGACGACGCCGTTGATTTCAATGTTGAACACGGACTTGCCCAGATAGCTCACATCATCCATGAAGTGCAGACGAAGATTGTAGCTTCCATCGGGGACGGCAAGCTGGAACGACAAGCCGCCGCTCCCGGCAATATAGCTCTGGTAAACTGCCTGCGGAGCGGGATCGGTGACGCCGCTGGTGTCAATCGTGTTGGTGATGGTGCGGGAGAATCCGTTGGAATTGTTAAATGCACTGGCCGACCAGATTCCCACCGCGGGGCCGCCGGCGTTTATCAGCAGCGCGGGCTGGCTGGCGACGACTCCGGCCGTTTGCCAGGAAATCGTGTAGGGATGGCCGACCTCCAGTTTCTGGTAGCTGCCCGGAGAGGTGATCTGCACGGATTGGGCCGATGGGCTCGGATCCGCCAGAGGGGTGTCGCCGAAGTTTCCAAGATTGATGCGGCCGCCATTGGGTGAGGGCTCGTTGACGAAAACCGAGGTTGGGTCGCCGGCGTCAAACGCGGGGGAAGTGGATTGAAGGTGGAAGTTATCGTCCGCGCCGCGGTCCGCACCGCCGGTATAGCCGAGCAGCCCGTCGGCGCCATTGATGTTCACGAATTGCGGATCAGCCGAGATGCTGTGCGCGTCAAATCCGTATTCATATGTCCAGTCGGACAGTGCGGGATAATCCTGCGTTGAAATTCGAGCGACGTTCCCGGCGCCGGTCACATATAGATCGTTGTAATCGCTCTGCAATCCAATGGCCACGTGATCCGTGAAATTCAGGTCGTATCCAGCCTGCGCCCACAGGATGTTGTTACTCACCTTCATATGCTGGAACTGGAAATTGTTTTCGCTGCTCAGCAGATCAATGGCATCACCCGTTGGCTGATAGACGGTGTTACTGATCACCTGCGCGGCAACGCCGTTGGTAATCCAGATGCCAAGTGTTGTATTCGAATAGACCAGGTTATTGAGGATGGTGGGGCTACCGTCTCCCTGAATGCCTATTCCATTGGAATAGACGTCATTCTGCGATGCGGTTGCGCCGCTGGACACGGAGATGCCGACTTTGTAATTGTCATAGACGCGGTTTTGGTCAGCGAGTCCGGCGCCGACGGAGATTCCCGTTGCGTTGCCGTAGGCGAGATTCCCGCGGGCCTCTCCTCCGGCGACTTGTATTCCGATGGCGCCGTTGGTTTGGTTGTACGCCTTGTTCCCGATTCCCAGAACACTGTTTCCGATAATGATGCCGGTGGTGGTATTGTCATGGGCCAGGTTGTTGCCGACGGTAATGAGGCCGGTGCCGCCGTAGGCTTCGATCGCGGCAACGCCGGTCACGTTGTACACTTCGTTGCCGGTGATGGTGCCGCCGTTACTGCTGATCGAGATGCCGCGCAGCCGAAGGTCGTGGATGATGTTATTGGTGATCGTGATGTTCGAGATGTACTGACCGCTGATTCCCTGATCGTCATTGTGAATGTTGGACCCCATGAGCGTGAAGTTATCGGCGCCGCCAATTAGATAAATGGCATAAGAGGCATCGCCGAAGATTTCGCAGTTGGAGACGGTGGCGTTGTTGCTCGCGACTTGATAGGTGGATTGCAAGCCATACAAAGCGCCCGTGAGGCCCAGATGGTCAATGGTGACGTTGGAAGCGCCGTCAAGGGTAAAGACCGCTCCGCTGGAGGTATTGCCGCGGTTGAGGACAGCCTTTTCGGTGGGACTGTTGGGATTGAAATATCCCTCGATCGTGATGCCGGATTCGGCGGCCTTGAGCACGATATCGCCGTTGAGGGAATAGTTGCCGGCGTCCACCTTGATTGTATCGCCGGCACTGAGTGTGTAAGCACTGAGCACGCCGGTGATGGAGGCCTTGGGATGGGCCGGATCAATGCCGCTGTTGGCGTCGTTGCCCGGCGCGGCGGTCCAATCGCCAGGCGTTACGGTCGAGTCGTTCACATAGTAAATATGCGTGGCGGCGGCGATGGTGAAGTCGGCGTTGCTGATGTCGGAGGTCGCAGGCGCGCCTTCGCGCGTCACACGGATGACGTAGTCGCTGCCCCCGGGAATCGAACTGGGGATCGACCAGGCATATTGACCATTGTTGGGGACGGCAGCCGCGATGTTCGTTTGCAGGGTTAGCCCCCCACCGGCGGCCTGGTGCATGAGATCAATGTCAACCAGGCCCGTGCCGGGATGGTCGCTGCGCCACTGGATGTTGAAGGATTGGCCGCCGATCCAATTTTCGCCGCCGTTAGGCTTGGTGACAAGAACATAGGTGCTGGGGCTTTGCGAGGCTTGCGCGGTATTGCCGAACGCGCCCATGTTAATGTAGCCGCCGTTCGGCGCCGGCTCGTTGGCGTAAGCGAACGTCGGGTCGCCCAGATCAATCGTTGGCGACTGCTTCGCATCATCGGTGAGCGTCGCGGTAGCGGGGATCGGCAGTCCGGTGGCGGCATCCAGAACGGGGGCCAACGATCCGCCATGGTAGCTCCCATACAGGCTCTGCTCATGGAAATCGCCGCCGGCCGGATTCACAAACAAGGGGTCAGTGGAAATACTGTTGGCATCCTGCAGGCTCGCAAGCTGCCAGTCGGATAGGGCGCTTCGCGCCGTCGTTTGCCAAACTCCGATTTTGCCGGTGCCGCTGGTATACAAATCATTGTAATCGCTGGTGGCGGCGGACTGGCTGTTGGGATCGACGCTAATGTCATAGCCGCTGGTAACCCAGAGAATGTTATTGCGGATATCGACCTGCGTGGAATATCCCTGTGACGGATTCACATCGATGGCGTCGCCGGTGGTCTGGTAGATGGTGTTGTTGTCGATGGGGGAGATATCGCCGCCGTTGAGCTGGATGCCGCCATTGGTATTGCCGTAGATGAGATTGTTGTTCGCGCCCGGCCCCCTGCTGGCCGCGTTCGGGGCGGAGGTTATTTGTATGCCCCAGCCGTTGGCGTCGATGACATTGCCCGAGAAGGTGCTGCCGTTGCCGCCGACGATGCCGGCGGTGCTGTTGTTATAGAGCAGATTGTTGCTGATCGTCCCCGCCCCGCTGACAAACACGCCATAGGCGTTCCCATATGAAATATTTCCCTGCACGGTTCCGCTATAGACCTGGATTCCCGCCGCCGGATAGGCGTTGGCGCCGCCGATGTTATAAGTCGTGTTGCCCGTGACCATCGAGGCGCCGCCAACGACGATGCCGGCGCTGATATCGTTGTAGGCGATGTTGCCCGAGATGGTGGAGGTATCCGCGCTGATGCCCACGCCGTCGCTATAGAGGGTATTGTCGCTGATGGTGCTGTTGTTTCCGCCGGTGACGTTGATTCCAACCCTGGAATTGTTGAAGACGGCGTTGTTGCTGATGGTCACCTGGTCGCCGTTGGTGATGATCCCGGTTTGGCCGTTGCCGTAGCCGCTGACGGTGTCGTGGATTTTGTTGCCGGTGATGACCGCGCCGCCGTTGCCGCTGCCAAGGCTGATTTCATAGTCATAGGCGGCGGACAGGTCGGAATTGGAGACAGTGAGCCCGGTGCCGCCGGCGCCGGGATTCGCGTTAACGCCAACATCCCCGCCAACAACGCTCAGTTGGTCCAGCGTGACGTTGATCGCGCCCTGGATATCGAAAACATAGCTGCCGGCGACCGTGCTGTTGCGATTTATCAGCGCAACGTGGGTGGGATTTTGGGAATCATGGAACCCACGGATGGTGACGCCCGAGTGCGCCGCGCTGATGACGATATTGCTGCTAAGGGTGTAGGTTCCCTCATCCACCTCGATCACATCGCCGGCGCCAAGGTTATATGCCTCGAGCATGGCCTGGATGGAGGCCTTGGGATGGGCGGGATCGAGGCCCGAGTTGGCGTCGTTGCCGGGGGCGGTGGTGAAATCGCCGGGCTGCACGGTGGCATCATTGACGTAGAAGGTGTGCACCGTGCCTGAAATCGCGAACGTCGCCGCGCTGGTTCCAACGGCGGATGGAGGCCCGTTGCGCGTGACGCGCAGAACATAATCGCTTCCAGGGGCGATCGTGTTGGGCACGCTCCATGAATAGCTGCCGTTGTTTGGAACGGTCGCTATGTTTGTCACCAGCGTGAGCGAGCCATCGATCGGCGATTTGCTCATGAGGTCGAGCGTGGTGGTGCCGTTGGTGTCTTCGCTGCGCCAGGAGAGCGTGATGGTTTGGCCTTCGACGATTGCCTCGCCGCCGTTGGGGCGCAGGACCACGACGTAGGGGATGAAGCTTTCGGAGGCCTGGGCGCTGTCGCCGTAGGCGCCGAGGTTGACGAAGCCGCCGTTGGGGGCCGGCTCGTTGGCATAGCTGGATGCCGGATCGCCCCGATCCACCGCGGGAGAAGTCACGGCGTCCGGCATCAGTGTGGCAGTCGGGTAGGCCGGTAGGCCGGTCGTTCCATTGACCACGGGCGCCAGCGAGCCGCCGTGGAAGCTACCGGCGATGCTTTGCTCGTGGAAATCGTCATCCGTCCCATGATCGGCGAAGTTGCTGAACCCAAGCGTTCCATCCGCGCCCGCCGGCTTCACGAACAATGGGTCAGCCGAGATGCTGTTGCCATCGGTGAGGCCCGCGGAATGCCAGGCCGCAAGCGTGGGTCGGCTCACCCCTTCCCACAGTCCCACCTGCCCGCTGCCGGTCACATACAGATCGTTGTAATCGCTTTGGAAGCCGATTTCCGCCTGCGGCGTGACGGTCAGATCGTAGCCGTTTTGAGTCCAAATGATGTTGTTGCGGATATTGACGTGTTGGAAGCTGAAGTTTCCGCCGCTGCTTTCGACGCGGATGCCATCGCCGGCGGGCTGATAGATCGTGTTGTTGGTTATGTTGGCGGCGAACCCGCTATGCAGCCAGATGCCGGCCACCAAGTTGGCATAAATCAGATTGTTCGACCATGTGGGGCTGGTATCTCCTTCGATTCCCACGGCGTTGGAGTAGCTGACGTTCCCAATGGCATTGGCGCTGTTAGACGCATAAATGCCGGTGCCGGCGTTATCGAAGACGCGGTTGTTGCTGATCGCGCCGCCGTTGGAATAGATGCCGAGGTAGTTGGTGTAGACGACGTTCTGACCCGCGGTCGCGCCACCCAGGAGATTGATGCCGGCGGTGTTGTAGCCGGGAATCTCGGTGCCTGCGTTCGCGGCGCCGGTATCGGTGTAGGTCAGTCCACTGACGCCCCCCACCACCAGATATTCATTGCCGGCGACGTTGCTGCGATAGACATTGTATGCCGTCGCGCCTGGAACCGGGGTCCAGGTGAGCGCAACGCGAGAATTCCCCGCGGCCAGCGTAATCGTTTCCTCTGGCGACGCGGCGGTTTCGCCGGCGCTGGTGATCGCGGTGACTCGATAGAAAAGCGGCGATCCAGTTGGCAGATACTGGCCTGTTGCCGGCGCCAGCGTGAGCTGTACCGGCCCGGGGCCGCCGGGGGAAGCGGTGTCATAGACCGTGTTTCCAACGACGCTCACCGCGCCCGAAGCATTCACGCCGTAGGTCGCATTGTCGTGGAAAATGTTGCCCAGGTTCTGCGTCAGATCCGAAGCGCCCACGACGGCGGTGGTTCCGGCGGTCGTGTTGGTGATCACCAGACCGTCTTTATTGAGGTAGCTCTGGTTGCCCGTGAGCGTCGCCGCGCCGGCGTTGTCATAACGAATGCCGGCGCCCAGGTTGTTATGGCCGATGCTATTGGAGAGATTGACGCCCGGCCCGCCGACGGAAATGCCGTCGCGGCCATTGCCGTAGGAGACGATGTGATCGAGCGAATCGTTGGCGCTTGAATCAGCTTCCAGGCGGATTCCATCCAGGACGTTGTTAATCGTCGTGAGGTATTTTCCGCTGAAATTGGAGCTGGCGTCATGCACCCAGACGCCGTATTGGCCGGCGCCGATCGTGAGGTGGCTGAGGGTGACGAAGTTCGCATTGTTGATGTCGAAGAGGGGCTGGCCGCTGAATCCAAGCCCGTTGATCTGCGCCACGTCGGCCGTATTGGTCGGCCCGGTGATCGTGACTCCCTGATCCTTGCCGATGGCGGGGTTGCCGCTCAGGACAATCGGGGCGAAGTCGGCGTAATTTCCCGTATCCACGTACACCGTATCGGAGCCGCCCAGATCGTAGATCCGCAGCAACGTGGAGAGCATCGGCTTGGGCGCGCTTGCCAGCTTTCCGTCGTTGCGGTTGCTCCCGATCGCGGTGGTGTAGACGTCGTTGGTCTGCGAAGCGTCGTTCACATAGTAGCTGCTGCCGTTTTCGGGGATGGTGAAGTTTTCGGTGCTGCGATCGTACACCTGAGGGTTGTTCGCCAGCGAAATGCGAATGCTCAGCCCGTGCATGCCGTAGGTGAGGCCGGCGGTGTTTTGCGGGATCCAACTGTAGCTGCCGGTGTCGGGCGTGGAAGCGGCGATGGAGGTCAGGAATGTGCCGTTCTGATACAGATCAATGTTGACCGGCGATCCGCCGTTGTTGCCATAGGATGTCCATTGGATCGCATGCGGCTTGTCCAGTTCCCAATCGGTGTACAAGTCCGGCGAGATCACCTGTATCCGCGTTACCTTCGGCGCTGCGATGTCCGCCGGCGTGTTGCCATACGCGCCCATGTCGGGGTCCAGCGTATTGGGCTGAACGTAGATAAACGCATTGTCGAGATAGCTGTCATCCGCTGATCCAGTCTGCCGAAGCGACTGGAAATGATAGCGGAAACTCCTTGCGCCGGCGGGGATGTTGAGCCGCGTGCTCACCAGTTCCCAACGGTCGCTGACGTTGGATGCGGTAAGCGTGGTGGGCGTGCCGACGGGATTGTTGGAGGCGTCGAGGAACGTTCCGACGATCTGCCCCTGGCTGGGGATGGATTCGACGCCGGACTGAATTCGCCCGCCGAATTCCAGCGCCAGCGTCTGCCCGTCAATCTGGCCGGCGGTAAAACCGGCGCTCGCGAGGTTGATCGTCTGCTCGGCGAATCCAGAGGCAACCGCGCCCGCGTAGAAGTAACTCGATCCATCGAACGCAAACTGGCCCGAAGATTGCGTCGCGCCGCCGACGTTCACCGACCAGCCATTCACGCCGTTTTCAAATGATGGGTTGGCCAGCAGGTTTTGTTCGCTGGAGGGGATGGCGATGTCGGTGGCCGGGTCGGCCGATCCGCTGGCGGTGCTGGAGGATCGCAGGCCGTTGACGAGCGGCAGCAGCCGCATGTCGTCCGAAGGAGCGGCAAACAGGCGCGGGTCACCCTCGGTCGCGCTGATCGCCGCCGACCCGATTGAATGCAAGTCGTACAGTCCCAGTGCCTGCTGCCAATCGAGAATATCCGTGAAATCCACCAGCCAATGCACGATCTTTCCGCCGCCGGTGGTGAACAGATCGTTGTAGTCGCTGAAGAATCCGCCCCGGCTGTCGGTGTTGACGTACAGATCGTACCCGCCGTCCGATCGCATGATGTTGTTGAGGAGTTGCACGTTGCTCGAGCCGCCGTCAATCAGCACGTTGTTGCCGGACGTGGAGTAGAAGGTGTTATTGATGATGCGCACGTCCGCGGCGCCGGCGGTCTCCACGCCATTGACGGCGTTCTGGTAAATCAGGTTGTGCGCGATGAGCTGGCGGGGTTGGATGGTGATCGTCGTCTGATTGCGATCGATGCGGTTGTATTGGATGACACCGTTGAAATTGATGCCGACCTGATTGTCTTCGATGACGTTGGCGGCATCCAGTGAAGTGCCGCCCAACGTGCCCGCGCCGCTGCCGCCGATGACGCCGGTTGCATTGGCGTGGATGTGCTGATTCTGCATCAAGCCGGTGAGTTGCACGCCGGTTGTGTTGTCGAAGATTTCGTTGGGGATCGATGAGCCGACGAATCCCAGGCCGTTGGTGGAATCGTTCACGGAAGCAACCACGCCGACCGCTTCGCCAAAGATGTAGTTGGCATTGAGCGCAGCGCCGGCGGCGTAAACCACGCCTGTGCCGGAGCCCGAGCCGTGGATGTAGTTATGATCGATCGACCCGGTGAACGGATCGGAGATCGCAATCCCGGCGCCGACGCTGGCGCCGCCGATGTTGTTTCCGGAGATGGTTCCACTCTGGCTGGAGGCCGACAAGGTAATGCGGCCGATGCGATTGGAGACAATGTTCACGCCCGTCGCGCCCGTGCCGCTAATGGCAATCGCCGCGATGGTGTTGTCGGCGATGAATGTGCCGGCGGCCTCGCCGGTCAGCGTGAGGCCCGTGCCGGTGATTGTATTTTGCTCGATGCGGACGCCGGCGCCTCCGGTGACGGTGATTCCCACGATCTGGTTGTCGCGGATTTCCACGCCCGATGAATTGTTCAGCGTCAAGCCGCCATCCAGCGCGAGCGATTCGAGAGTCGCGCCGGCAGCGGAGCCCAGATTCACGGCGCTGGTGAAATGCGTTGCCGCCCCGCCGCTGCCGATGATCGTGAACCCGGCGTCAGCCGAGGGCACGGTAAATCCAGAGTACGATCCGCTATCCACGAGAATGACATCGCCGGCTCCCAGCGTGTAGTCGGCAAGGACCGATTGCACGGAATCCAGCGGCGAAGACGCCGACACTCCGCTGTTCGATGACGAGCCGGCAGCCGTGGTGTACGAATCGGTCGCGGTGTAGGCATCGTTCACATAATAGATCTTGTGGGGAGTGAAGGGATTGCCGCGCAGGTAGATTTGGCTGTGGCCCGAGGAGGCATCGCCCCAGGTGATGAACGCGTGGCCGCTGCCATCGACGGCCAAAGCCGGCGACGAGACGGATGTGAGCGTCTGGTTGACGCCATCAAACATCGCGTCATCGGGCAGTTGCCGGACGAATGCAGTTCCGTTCAGCGTATTGGCGTAGATTTGATTGACCTGGCCAGGGGTGTTGGCGAGGCGGGCTTCGACCCAGGTGAGTTCGAGCGTTCCGCCGCCGGACGACAGCATCGGCTGAGAGGATGCGCCGAAGTTGCCATTGGCGCCGGCATGTACCGTGCTGCCGGGCGAATCGATGGAAACCGGCTGCCAGCCCGTGCCGCCGGCGGATGTGGCGGCGGCAATGCTCTTTTCGCCCGCGCCCGTTGTTTTCTGCCACGCCACGTACAACGCCGAGTTGGCGAATGCCACGGTGGGCTGGGCGGCGGAAATGCTAGCCGTGGCAACGCCGCTTACCCCCCCGCCAGAGGCAGAGCCGTTCACCGGGGTCCAGGCGCCATTGGTATACTCCAGGAGATAGATGGTGCCACTGGCGCCGGAGGGCCGCGTCCAGGCAACCGCGACATTCGTTCCGTCCGTGGCCAGCGACTGCTCGTGGATGGAGTCGGCGGAATTGGAGATGCCATGCCCCGTCGTCGCGCCAGCCCCTAACGGCGACCATGCCCCGCCGGCGTACTGCGCGGCATAGATGTTCGTATTCCCGGCATGGCTGTCGAGCCAGGTGACGACGGGGCCGGCGGTGGTTTCCACGATCTTCGCGTCGTCCGCTCCGCCGGTGGAGCTCATGCCGCCGGGCGAAAGGGAAGAGCCCATCGCCATCCATCCCCCCGCGCCGCCATTGGCCGTGGGGTCGAAATGGGCGGCTTCGATGTCGGTTGACGTATTCGTATATGTCGTCCAGACGACGATCGGGTTGCCCGAGGAATCGAGCGCGATGGCTGGCCGGCGCGAGTCGCCGGCGGTTGCGCTGATGCCGCCGCCGTGCGCGCTACCGGCCAATTCCTGCCAGGCGCCGTTGGTGTGCTGGGCAACATAGATTTCGTAGGTACCCGAGCGATTGTCCGACCATGCGACGAACTGACCGTTGGCGCCGGCGGCCAAGGCGGGCTCGATCGCGGTATTGCTTGTATTGCTCACACCCCCCGCGCCGGCCGACGTTTGATTCGCCCCGCGAAGCTGGCCGATCCCGTACTCGGCCCATGGGCCGCTGCCATCGCCGCCGGTGGGAAGCGTCGCGCCGGCGACTGCGTAGACCGGGCCGCCGGGCGGAATGGTGGGATTGAGGGAGGCGACCGTTCCCGTGATCACATCGGCGGCGTTGGTGCTGTAAACAATGTCGCCGCCGGTACCGGCGTTGATCGTGTCGCCACTGCCGGCGGTCGCGACAATCACGTCCTTGCCGCCGTTGCTGACCAGGGAATCATTCCCCGTGCCGCCCGCCAGATAATCCCCGCCGGAAGTATGCACTTTACGCAATTCTCGCCGCGCGCCCAAAAAAATAGCGGGACGGCGTGGTTAGCCTCCCGCAGTGGTCGGTGATTTTGGCCTGGATGATGGCATCATCCGAGCATTTTCGCCTTGGCTTGCCTCGCCTTACCGCAAGGCTTGGGATGCGATTCTCGCATCTGCTGCACTGTTACCGGATACAGCCTCGGGAATTCCGCTTCCCCGTCCCGAGTCGCATTTTGCCACCGACAGCAATTCCGGTGTTATCGCAGCGTCGGGGAGGTCGTCAGATACTTACTGACCGTTGCGCAATGAAGTTTAAACTTTTGGTATGTTCAATCCGGCCTGTTTAAAGAATGCGTGGACTAGCCAGCACTTGTTTCTGAGGCGGTTTACCGCCATATGGAGCTGCTCGTGAAGCTGTTCGGCATC
>DASRLH010000040.1:0-12253 GCA_035648595.1 Tepidisphaeraceae bacterium | reverse complement strand
GGAACCAGCCCTGCCGCTTCAAACGCAGTGCTTGGAAACGACGCCACTGCCGCCAATCCTTCAGCGTGCCTTCCGTGGCTTCCATGCCTATCTTATGCCTATTTCAAAGATTAAACTTCATTGCGCAACGATCAGTAAATCCCACAGCGCGAAAATGGCGGTCGTTGGTAAAGGCGTCCGTAATCCCCAAACGCCGCATGATCATGAATGAGAACTGATCGACAATTCCAGCGGCACCCGGTTTTCCGCGATCATACGCGTCCCAGGCCCGCACCCATTCATCATCGGTGGGCCAGATCAGCATTTCGGCTCGTTCAAATTGCTGACGGATGTCGTCCACGGCCTGCCGGTACGATCGCCGCGACGCCGCGTTCCCGCATTCCAACAAAACAAACGGAGTTGTGCATGGCACCGCGCCAGACCCAATCATCTTGCGCCACGCGGGTTCTGCCGCCGCGTACCACTGGTCATTTTTGTCCCATAGCGCGAGCAGTCCCACGGTATCGATAAACACCCTGGTCATGGCTGGTGCTCGTTGTGCCGTTCGGCAATGTCGTGTTCACCCGTTTCAAAACGCAGTCCCATGATTCTGTGGATTTCTCGAATCGCTTCCTCTTGCTCCGGCCGCAACGCCTCGATGGGTTCGATTTGCAACCTGACGCGACAATCGTCAGGAAGCTCAATTCGACTAAGTGGTTCAAAGGTGCCGTTCCGATAAATCGCGTCCACCGTTGTCATGTCGTCACTTCTTGTTGGAACCGCAGTTACGTAAGTTCTCGGATCACGATAACAAACTGGGACCGTCGTCGTCCGCCATTATATCATCAACCACCTCAATCAGCGTAACCGATAGCGACTCGATTTTCGTGCCAATTACCTCGACCAACAGGTTGCAGCATTTACGTTGCCTCAATCACATCCGCTAGGCTGCTCGGCGTCGGAATCGGTTCCATATGCTCGCGCAGCGAGTCGATGTACAAAGCGATGGCGTCCTTCATGTTTTGGCGTACCTCCTGGGGCGATTCGCCGCAGGTGGTGCAGCCGCGGAGATCCGGGACGTATGCGGAATAGCTGCCGTCTGCGGCTTTTTCGATGATGTAGACGTATTTCATGTTTCCAGTCAAGCTATTTGCCTTTTTGCGCCGCATCCTCGCGCATCTTTGCCAGGACCTGGGGTCCACGAAACTGCATGGCAACCGCCTTGTCGCCGAGCAATTGGAATTGTGTCTTGGCGACATCCCATTGCTCAGCCCGACCGGCGTACCACGTATACCGGCTCCGTCGAAACTCGTCGTCGGGTTCTGCGCTGAGATAAGGCTCGTAAACTGATTGCACGGCATGCCAAACTTCAGGCTGGCGGAACGTAGCCGCGGGATCAGGCTTGTTGCGCGAAAGCTTGTCATACATCGTCACCAACTCCAATGGCAGGCGACCGTACCAATTGCCGTCGTCGCGCAGTTCCTGCCCAAACTTCTGCATGTCTTGCACGCTGCCATACCATTGCGGTAAGAGGTATTCCAGTTTTGAGTCGCATGCATCGACGTTATCCGGATCTGCGTCCAATGCGCGCTTGAACCATTTCTCCATTTGTATCCTGGGCTTTTCCTCGCCTTTCACCACGATCAGCATTTGGGTGGGCGCGCGTGGGTCGTTTGGAACGATCTTCCAGGCCCTGGTCAATGACTCGTCGGCAATCGCGAGCCGTTCGTGGAATTGTTTCCAGCGGGCTGGCGTTACCGTGTTCGCCACATCGTGGCCTCGAGCGTCCCAGGCAAAATCAACGTAGAACTCCCCTTTGAAGACAAGTGGAGCGATGCTGTTGGGCATCGACTTTTGCAAAAGATTGTACATCAGCGCGAAGTCGGGCGTGCGATCCCCTCGTTTGGCCTTGAGGTCCCTCAGGATCAATTCACCCAAGTCGAGCACCAATCCGGATGGGATATTCTTTTCCTGAAGAACCAGCGGCCAAACGCCGCGGGAAAGTCCGATCGCGCGTTGCAATTCGGCCGTGACGGCTGGTCCAAACGCAATCCCTGCCCTGGGCATATGGGCGGACTCCACTTTCACCTTGTATCGAAAACAATCCGCCGCGGCGCTTGCCATGCGATATGGGGGATAGTTGTCGTGCTCCATCCCGTCCATCGCCGATTCATAAAAATGAAGAATGTCGGGCGTATCTTCCGGGGCCCACTTTTCCAGCATTTTCGCATGGAAATACAGGATCAGCGGATCATCGCATCCAGCGGCGATTGCCTCCTCCAGCGGCTTGCGCTCGCTCTCGTGTGGGATCGGCTCGGGCGGAGCCGCGAACCGCCGGATTCCTTCCTTTGCCGCGGAATCCCATTTAGGGCTTTTGTGTCCCGTCTTTTCATATGCCGCCAGCGCCGTGTCTGAGTTCCACGTTGCCTCCTCAATCCGGGCTTTTTTAATGCGCGCGCGGGCGACATTCCTCTTCCGCTCGCGATCAACAATGCGCTGAATCAGGAGCGCCACCATCGGAGAGGGCCCCGGCCGCTTCCTCGCCGCGTCCAATTCGGTCGTAGCCTCGGGTGCGATCAGGCACAGACCCACCTCCGCCGCGTCTCGATCGGCAGGGGTCCCCCTGGTCAGTTGCACGATGCACGTATCGATGCGCTGTTGCCACACATCTGCGTCGGCCGCGCGCGCAGGCGCTGCGGCGAGGGCGCAGAATAAAATCAACGCGCACCAAGAGTAATTGCTCATGGAGAATCTCCATCACGTCAAACGACTCGAACTTCCACCGCCCCCGGCCTCCCCGCCCCCAGCCGTTCCAGCGCCAGCTTATGAGCCTCATCGTAGTGCTTCACCAGATTCGACCAGTCGAACAGTTCCCCCAATCGTTCCACGTTATTCCGCAATTCGATCCGCTGCCGGCGATTGAGTTGGACGAAGTACATGAGGTAGTTGACCATGTCCTCGACCGTTTGGTCGAAGCCTTTGCTGCGGCGGTCTAAGACCAATATGCCGCGCTCGTCGTGATTGGGGAGGTGATGTTCGACGTAGGCTCCGAAGCCGCTGAGATCGGTGGTGACGGCCGGCAGGCCCAGGGCGACGCATTCCATCGGCGTGTAGCCCCAGGGCTCGTAGTAGCTGGGGAAGATACCCATGTGGCAGCCGCGCACGAATTGCTCATAGTCCAGGCTGATCACCGGGCTGGTGGCGGTGACAAACTGCGGATGGAAAACCACCTTCACCGGATCATCGGCGGCGTTAAACATATGCCGATGGCGCAGGTGCGTGAGCACCGGATCCTTGGCATCATCCGCCAGATCGTGCGTGACGATCAGCGGCTGGCGGTTGGTGCGCCAGGCGTGGGTGGCGCGTTTCAGGCGCACCTGGGCATCTTCGGGAAGCAGCTCGCCGTAGCTGGGGATGCGTCCCTCGGCGGCGGAGCGGAAGAGCCGCTGGCCCATCTGCTTTGCGATCTCATCGCACGTTTGGCGCATGTCCTCGAACATCGACTGGTTCTGCAACACCTGCACGTTCACGTTCTTTACCTGCGCCTTGGTGATGATGAACGCGATGACGGTGGGCGCGTTGACCACGTCCTTGAGGCGCTGGTTGAGACGCCAGAGCGCCTCGATGTACATGTCCATGCCCTTATTGCGATATTCGTAGCGCCCGCTGGTGACCAGATACAGGGTGTTGTCCAGGTCGAAGGTATAGCTGGGGAAGAAATGCCCCATCACAAATTCGTGGATGCGCTCCTTGTAGGTTTGGTGCAGGTACTGAAATTCATGCGGGGCGGCGAATCTTTGGATATTCAAGCCGTTGGGCAAAATGCAGTCCGGCTTGCGGTGCAGCAGCCGCTCGGCTTCGTAGTTGGTGACTTCGCTGACGGTCGTGAAAACGGTGGAGGCGTGCGCCGCCGCCTTCTCGATCGCATAGCGCGAGTAGATTTGATACTTCGCCGCCTCCTTCTCCGAATCGTAGTACGGCAACTGCTCATAGAAGAAAGGATTGTCGCCGGCCAGATAGCGGCCCAGGAGGGTGGCGTGGGTGGTGAAGATCGTTCCCACCGGCAGGCGCAGGTGCGCGATGCGCGGCACCGCCATGCCGCCCATCCACTCGTGGAAATGCGCGAGGATGGGCCGGTCTTTTACGATGCCGGTGAAAATGCGGAAGAACTCGGCAACCGCGAAGCCGAAGGCGACCACCCCGTTCACTTCGCCATCATCCCGGGCGGTTTCGATGCGATGGTCCTGCCAGAGCAGGTATTTGTCAAAATCAAGGCTGCCGAATCGGCTGCGATAATCGATCAGGATCACGCGCGGCCGGCCCGCGATGAGCCAGCGGCCGAAGTAGCAGACGACGCCTTCATCCTTGAGTTTTTGCAGGGTTTCGCGGATCGAGCCGTAGGTGGGCTGCTCCTCGAATTCGACGGCGGCGGTGGCGGGGTTATAGGGGCCGATCAGGCAATAGCGGTCGCCCCAGCGCTCCAACATGCAGGCGGCCTTGGAGCGAAGGACGGTATAGATTCCGCCGAGCTGCCAACAGACTTCCCACGCCACCTCGAAGAGCAACGGCGGTTGCGGCGCGGGCGGCATTTCGACCGGCGGCGCCGCGGCCCCGCCTCCGGGCGCGACACCGCGTGCCGGCGGATCGATGGGCTCGCGCCCCCCGGTCGGCGATTCCGCGCGCCTGCCGTTGCCTGTTCCGCTTGTTGCGTTCCTTCCGCGCCTGGCCATGACGGGCATTATGCCCGCGTGTGGCGTTGGATGCCAATTATCAATCGACTTGCCGCACGCTCGGCTAAGATCGGGCCATGCCCGGCTCGTACTTCATGCTTGCATTGATGATCCTCCTGATGGGCGCGCTGGCTTCCGCGATCGCGGTGACGATCATGGCGTTCGCGATTCTGTGCCCGCCGCGCTTCACGGACGGCATCGCGGTCTGGCGGCTCAAGCGCCTCTCGCCCGGCGACCTGGGCCTGCCGTTCGAGGACGTGCAATTCAACATCCGCGACCAGCGGGATGGACGGCCGCTTCGGCTCGTCGGCTGGTGGATGCCGCGGCCGGCACGCGGGCCTCATGGAAACGCTGCGCCACCGGCGGGCCAGGGCCGCTGCGTGGTAGTGCTGCACGATTACGGCCAGGCCAAGGTGAGCGTCATTGAGTGGGCTCCGCTCTGGCATTCATTGGGATTCAACATCCTGGCCATCGACCATCGCGCCCACGGTGAAAGCGAAGGCCGCTACTGCACCGGCGGGTATTGGGAACGGCATGATGTGGATCAGGCGCTGGATCAACTCCGCGCCCAACGGGCCGCCGACACGATGAAACTGGTTTTATTCGGCATCGGTCTGGGAGCCGCCGTCGCGGTTGCGGCTGGCGTGCTGCGTGAGGATGTTAGCGCGATCGTTCTGGCAAACGTGCCGGATGGTTTCCCAGTCCTTGGGACAAGCCATCTGGCGCTCGTGGGAAGTCGGGACCAATTCCGGGGGTCGATGCCGGTTTGGCTCGCGCAGAAAATCGCCGACTGTGATTTCGCCGCTGTGAGCCCTCCGTCACTCCTCCATCAGATCAAATGTCCCGTGCTTGCCCTTTCGCTGCCCAGCGATGACGATATCTCCAAAGACCAGGGTTCGATCCAACAGTTGAGTGAGTTCATGGATCGGCATCTGCCGTCGCTTGGCGCACAAGCCACAACTTTCCGCTAGACGCGGGGGACAGGCGGGGATAGGTTTGCCGATGTGGAGAAGGAAGAGAGCGCAATTTCCGGTGCGCGGCGATGGGTTTGGGCGCGGCCCGCATTGAGCGCGGCAGTCTTGTTCGTGGCGGGAATTTTCGTCTATCCATACGTCCTGCGATTTCCCATGCTTTGGATCGCGGTGACGGCCACGCTTGTGATCGCGGCCAGGATCGCCAGGCACGGCCAGCCACAGATTCTTGCTTTTGGAATCGTTTGCTCCGGCATTTGCGCCGGCCAGTTGGCGGCGTTTTATTTTCCCTTGAATCACATCGCCCTGTTCACGACCGATGAGCCGTGTCTGGCGTGGGCGGAGCTGGAGTTTTCCGAGGCGCCGCGATTGATGGAGGAGAGCGGCCCGCGGCCTTTGCCGCCTCGCCAGGTGGGAATGGCCCGCGTGCGCGCGATCAAAACCTGGAAAGGGTGGGAACCGGCGAAGGGCGATGTGTTGTTCTCGATGTCCGGAGCGGAGCCACGCATTAAAGCGGGGATGCGCGTGCGCGTCTTTGGCATGTTGCAGCGGCCGGCGCCGGCGATGAATCCGGGGCAGTTTGATTGGGAAGCCTACTATCGCCGCGATCGGGTTTTGGCCAGCGTTCGGGCGGGGCATGCGTGGGACGTGGAGGTGGTCGCGCGCGGCTCGGAACCGATTTGGGCCGGAGTGCGGGCGGGCGTGCGCGAGTGGCTGGGGCTGGGATTTACCGCACGGCAACAAGTCGATCGGGGGCTTCTGGCGGCTTTACTCCTGGGTGATCGGGGGCCGGAGATTCATGGCGTTCAGGATGATTTTCAAAAGACCGGAACGAGCCATCTGCTCTCCAGCAGCGGCGTGCGGATGTCGGTGCTCGCGGGGTTGGTTTACCTGGTTTGCCGACTGATGTGCATTGGGCCCCGGTGGCGGGTGTTGGTGGTCATGGCTGCCATTTTGATATGGGGCGGGCTGACGCTTCCATCCGCGCAGGCGCTGCGCCCGGCGATCGTGGCCGGCGCTCTGGGAGCGGGACTATTGGGCAGACGGCGAGTCGATTCGCTTCAATTGCTCGCGCTGGCCGCGATCTTCATTCTTCTGGCGCGACCACTGGATGTTTACGGCGCTGGATTTCAGCTTAGCTTCGGCATTGTTCTGGGGATGCTGCTGCTGGTTGGGCCGCTGCTGCGGTTCCTGCGGCAATATGAAAATACGGACGAAGCGGTGCTGGAAAAGCTGCGCCGGCTGACGCCGCGCCAGCGCGCGCGTCGATGGATTGTGCGACGATTGGTACAGGCGTTTGCCGTGGCGATGGTGGCTTGGGTCGTGTCAATTCCGCTGGTGGCGTATCACTTCGGGCAGTTCACGCCATGGGCCGTTCCCATCGGTTTGTTGCTGTCGCCGGTGGTGTTTGCGGCGCTGGCGGCGGGATTTGTGAAAATCGCGATTACGATTCTGGTGCCCGGATGGGCGGGGGCGTGGGCCTGTTTTGCCGGCGCGCCGGTCGCGGCGCTTCGCCACGCGATCGCGCTGTGCGCGCACTTGCCGGGCGCGGATATACCGGTGTCGGCGCCGCCCATTTGGATGATCGCCCTGTTTTACGCGCTGCTCCTGCTGCCACTACTCCCACACAGCGGCAAGGCGGCGCGCTCGTTGGCGCGGTGCGGGCCGGTGGGGGCGTGCGCGCTGATGCTGCTGATGCCATGGCTGCTTGGGTTTTCCCGGCAGGTAGCGCCGGGCGGCAGTTTGCGAATCACGTTGTTGTCGGTCGGTGCCGGGCAATGCGCCGCGGTCGAGCCTCCAGGTGGGGGGATGGTGTTTGTGGATGCCGGCTCTTCCACGCTCAATGACCCGCTCCATTCGTGTATCGAGCCGTTCCTGCGCTCCGAGGGACGCCGGCAGATCGATTCGGTTTTCCTCAGTCATGGCGATTACGATCATATCAGTGCGGTGCGCACCGCGTGGGGCGAGTGTGGGATACACGAAGTGATCACCAGCCCGCATTTCCGCAAGCACGCCATCGAAAGCGTGCCATGCCGGCGGCTATTGGAAATGCTCGACCGGGCCGGCCATCCGCCCCGGCAGATCTTCGCCGGGCAAACGTTCAACTGGAGCGGGGGCACGGTGGTGCAGGTGCTGTGGCCGCCGCAATCGTGCGAGATGAACTCGAATAACGCCGGCGTGGTATTGCGCGTGACCTATGGCGGACGATCGATCCTTTTCCCGGCCGATATCCAGGATCCGGCGATGCAAGAGTTGCTCGTGCATCCGCAACAACTCAAGTCGGATGTGCTGGTCGCGGCTCATCATGGCAGCAACGAGGCGCTGACGAGTCGATTCGTGGATGCCGTGGATCCGGCGGTGATTATCAGTTCCAATGCGTCGCGGCTCACGAAAAAACAGCGGGATTTTGAGCAGAACATTCATGGGCGACGGCTTTATCGGACCAGCCGCTGCGGTGCGGTCTCGGTGGAATTCGATCGCGATGGAAGGTTGGTGGTGACGCCGTTTCTTGTGCGGGGGCAGCAGAAAACGGTGGTTGAGGGGAATTTGGGTTCTGTCAACGCGACCCGGCGGGCCCGCCGCTGAACGCGATTTACATTTGCTCAATCACGCCCATGATGCCAAGATTCGCACAATGCGCGATGAGCGCCGAGATTTTGTTTGACCGGGGGATGGGTTGCCAACTACCATGCCAATAGGCGATTTGTTCCAGGCAGCATCAGGCAGCACCTTGGACGTAAGAAAAAACAAAGTTCTGGTACTCGCCAGCCAAGGCAAGGCGAATAACGCCGCCGCTGTGGAAGCGCTTCGCGCCACCTGCGACGTGGTGGAGATTCCATCGATTGATGAAGCCATCGAGGCGCTGCGGCATGATCATTTCGGCGCGATTTTTTCAGATTCCACGGACTTCCTGCCGCTTGAGCGGGCGCTGGTGTCGCAGCAGGCGAGCCTGGTGTTGAACACCATCGGCGAGGGCGTGTGCGTGGTGGACGCCGAGGGGCGCGCCAACTGGATGAACAAAAAGATGCAGGCGTGGCCCGCGCGGGTGCATGAGCGCATCCGCCGGACGTGCCAGGATTCGTTTGAGCTGTTCACCCGGCAAGCTACTCCGCAGAATGCAGATACGCCCGTCCTCCCAGCCTTCAACCGTTCCAAGCGTTACGTCCTGAACATCGACGATCAGCAATTTATGGAGATGATCGCCTCGCCGGTCATCAACCCCGCCGGCTGCGTGGTGCAGGTGGTGGCGGTGGTGTGGGATGCGACCGGCACGCGGCGGTTGCAGCAGAAAATCGACGCCATCGACTCTGCCGGGCGCGAACTGGTGAAGCTCGAATCCGAGAGCCTGAGCAAACTCGATGTCGGCCAACGGCTGAAACTGCTCGAAGACAAGATCATCAGCTTCACGCGCGAGTTGTTGCACTTCGATCATTTTGCGATCCGCCTGCTGGATCGGCGCACCAACAAATTGGAGCTGGTGATCAGCGCCGGGTTTCCCGCCGAGGCGCTGAATATCGATCTGTTTGCCGAGCCCGAGGGCAACGGCATCAGCGGATACGTGGCGGCTACCAAACGTTCCTACATCTGCCCGGACATTGATCGCGATCCGCGATATGTCATGGGGCTGGACCAGGCCAAGAGCAGCCTGACGGTGCCGTTGACGTTGCACGATCGGGTGATCGGGATTTTCAACATCGAAAGCCGCCAGCGGGGCGCGTTCAATGAGGACGACCGGCAATTCGCCGACATCTTCGGGCGCTACGTCGCCATCGCGCTGAACATCCTGGATTTGATGGTGATCGAGCGGGTCAGCACGAGCCACACGGTGGCGGACGTTGTATGCTCCGAGGCCGCCGGCCCGCTTAATGATATCGCCTCGGATGCCAACGCGCTGATGGAGGATTACATCGGCCACGAAGGCCTTCGCCAGAAATTACAGGCGATCCTCGACAACGTAAATTCAATTCGCAAATGTATGCGTCAGGCGGCGGAAGGCCCCAATACGGTTTTGGGGGCCGGGGATGTCAAGGGACAACAGGATCCGGTTCTTGAGGGGGCGGATATTCTCGTTGCCGATGATGAACCCAATATCCGCGCCACGATCAGCGACGTGCTTCGCAAATATGGCGCGAAAGTGACGACGGCGGCCAACGGCGCCGAGGCCATCGCGCTGATCGAGGCGCGCGAGTTCAACCTGGTGCTCAGCGACATCAAGATGCCGGATAAAACCGGCTATGACGTTTTCGCCGCCGTCCGCCGAAAATGGCTGACCGTCCCAATTATCCTGATGACCGGATTCGGCTACGATCCCAACCATTCCATCGTCCGCGCCAGCCAGGAAGGCCTTCAGGCCGTCCTCTTCAAGCCGTTCAAAGTCGATCAACTTCTCAGCGAAATACGAAAAGCCCTTGCCCCACAAGCCGTGAATTAGGCGCGTCGATGCAAGCGTTACTGGAGCACCGATGGCGCCCGATGTGATGGCAGGGACGCAGCTTTACTCAAACTGGCTTGCGGATCGACGGGCGGCGCTGCAGGCGGAACTGCGCGCCGGCGCTCATTCCGAGGCCGCCTGGTCGTGGGGGAGATTGCTGGCATTTTTGCTGGCGGCGGTCATCTGGTACCCATTTAAGTCGTCGCCTCCCATCGCGGCAGGGGCGGTGGGCGCGGCATTGTTGTTGTTCGGCGCCACCGTTTTTTGGCACGGACGCATGGCCCGGCAGCGGATGTTCCTGCGCGCCCAGTTGACCGTCGTCGATGAATCGGGACGCCGCGTCGGCGGGCAGGCGCAGGTCGTGCGCTGGGGCAGCCGGCCCGCGCAGGTCACGTTCGAAGGCGGATCACTGCCGCCGTTGCTTTCCGGCGGCCGTACCTGGCTGCTCACCGAGCAGGAACGCGACGATCTGGATCTATATGCAACGCCGCTGGGGATATTCGGCCTGCTCAATCGCACGTCCACGCATCTTGGCGCCTGCCGGCTGTGCGATGACCTGGAAAACCTCCGGCTTGAGCCGGCCAAAATCCTGGCGCGCCAAAGCGCCGTGCGTTGGCTGGCCGAGCGCCACGAGGCGCGCCAGCGGCTTCTCGCGGCGTTGTCGGGGCTGCGCCATTTCGATGATTCCCTCACCGCCTTCGCGCACGCGACGGCAGACGCGCAAATCGTGATGTCCATACCCGTCGCCTGGATCGCGCGCCTGTGGTCAGCCGCTGGTTCGGGCCTGCTCCTGCTCGCCATGATCGGCATGGTCACCGGGCAAATGCGGTTGGCCGTCATCGGCGCGGTGCTCATGATGGTCGCGGTCATCGTGAACAGCGCGGTCCTGTTCCCCCTCTGGCGGCGCATGCGGCACTCGCTGGCGCGGTGGGAATTGGCCAAGGACTTTGCCGAGGGTTATCTGGCAGTCGCCCGCCATGCGGCCCGGGAGCTCTGTGATGGGCCGGATCCGTCCGGCGAAGAACTTGACGCGCTACGTCCGATTTTTGCGGCCGTTATGCAACCGGCGGCATTGCCGGGGGCGCTGCGCTGGATGCACTGGGCAGCAGGCGGGGGGCTTATGCAGATGGTGCTCAACCGCGTCGGGCTTTATCAACTTCACATGTGGGAGCGCATCCACCGGCATGTCGTGCCGCTCCGCGATGCGATGCGCGCGGGAATGTCCGCGCTGGTGGAGTTGGAGTCCATCCTGTCGCTCGCGTGCTTCGCGGCGGAACAGCCGGGGGTAACCTGGCCTGTCTTGACGGAGGGAACGGAGCTAATGATCCAGGCCGCCACGCACCCGATGATTCCGCCGGCCGGCGCGGTGGCCAACGACGCGGCGATCGGCGCTGGGAAGAATGTATGGCTCATCACCGGCTCAAACATGAGCGGCAAAAGCACCTTTCTGCGCACCATCGGCGTAAATGTGCTGCTGGCCCAGGCCGGCTGCGCCGTCTGCTGCCGATCGATGCAATTGAAGCCGATGCGCTTGATGACCGACCTGCGCATCCGCGACAACCTTGGCCGCGGCGAGAGTTATTTTCTGGCGGAGGTGCGCCAGGTCCGCCGGATGATCCTGCCGCCGGAAGATGCCGCGCCGGTGCTGGGATTGGTGGATGAGCCGTTTCGCGGAACCAACCACCAGGAGCAGCGCGCCGCGACGATGGCCATCGTGGAACATCTGGCCAAGACCCAGGGTTTGTTCCTGATTGCCACGCACGATCGCACCGTGGCCGCCATCGCGAACGGCTTGGCGGAAAATTTCCATTTCCAGGAGGAACTGGGCGAGAAGGAATTGGTGTTCGACTATCGCCTGCGTCCAGGCCCCGCCGACAGCCGCAACGCCCTGCGCGTGCTGGAGCGCGAAGGATATCCGGCGGAACTGGTGGCTAGGGCCAACCAGTGGGCCGTGGGCGGAAATGATCAGTGATGAGCGTCTGGTCCGTACGAATGGGGCGGGGGCGAACGAATTCCGCGATCATCGTGAACGCTGAAATAGTGGGGCAGACATTCCTTCTACAAAAACAATAAGGAAGAAGATGTGAACTGGGAAGGGAAGGGATGGGAACCATAGCCTCAAGTTTCCCCCCCTTCCCTTC
>DASRLH010000039.1:0-12916 GCA_035648595.1 Tepidisphaeraceae bacterium | reverse complement strand
GGAACCAGCCCTGCCGCTTCAAACGCAGTGCTTGGAAACGACGCCACTGCCGCCAATCCTTCAGCGTGCCTTCCGTGGCTTCCATGCCTATCTTATGCCTATTTCAAAGATTAAACTTCATTGCGCAACGATCAGTAAGCAACAGCTTAAGCATGGCAACCTCCCTTCTACCGCAAGGGAGCGGCACCGCGAGTTTAGGCGTCTGGCCTTGCCGTTTCCATCCGCCCTCACTCCATCGCCATTCGCGCCAACCAGTATCCCGCAACGCACGCCGCGATGATCAATAACAACGCAATCGCTCCCACGTTCGGATCGCGCCAGAAATCCGGCTTAACGGTTAATTTCTGGTGATTCCGCGCCGGCCTTCCGCACGCTGGACAGAATGCTGCCGAAGTGCTGATGGATGCGCCGCAATCTTCGCACTTAATAATTGGCATATCGGGACTCCGCAATTCTACTTCGGCCAACCGCCCGCCGGTTTTTTCTTCGCAAGGGACTTCTTCACTGCATCCTGCCAATTGCCGTCGATCTTCAACGCGCCGGGCTTCGGGCCGGGCTTGGCGGGCGATGCTTTCTTCGGTGTGGTTGGTTTCTTCGTCATGATGCAATACTCTAGCAAAACCCAGCCGATATGTGCTACAATACCGGCGCGGATTCCGACTGGCGGGAGTCGAACCCGCAAATCCCTACCAGGATGACGGCATCCAAAGCCGTTGCGTTTACCGTTTCGCCACAGTCGGAGAGGGCCGAGAGGAGGGCTGGCTTTGGAGGCCAACCCCCACGCCGGACATGGGCGTCCGACACTCTCGTCCCGACATTGCGGACGGATTGGGGGAGAGGCTTTGGAGGCCGCTTCTCAATGGACTGTGGATGTTCATTGACGTGGGTTCTGATACAACCCGCGCTTATCCGGGACCGCAAACGTGTATCTGCGGGCCGGGCACTCAACGGAGAATCCCGGCCCGCTTCTCATGCCAGCGCGACCAATCAGCTGCCCTCAAACAACATTAATTGCCGCCGGGGGATCACGAGTTGCGCCTTCGGTTCGTTTCCGACGTTGCAACCGAAGTTCCCGTTCGATTCCCGGACGCGAGTAACTGGTTCGTACCAGACGCCGCGCACGCTGTTCCAAATGCGCCTTGTGCTGGTGGCGATGAGTTCGCCTTCGTGAATCACCGCATTACTGACGGTCACTGAGCTTGGCTGCTCGCCAACTTGCGCCGAAACACGTTCCGTCGGCGCAGACGGAGATTGGTGTACCCTGTTCATGGGCACATTGCCTGTCTGAACGCCTTGCTAAATCGGAAGGGGGAGATTATACTACCGAAGGGTCACAAGCCTTCGGGATTAACCCTCCCGACCAGCCTCGGACGGCGTCCGTTATCCGTGGCTGTACTAAGATCGCGGACGCCCGCTCTGAAACAGCGGGCGTCCGCATTATTGGTGTCGCGCTTCAGGCGCTAGGTTAAATGTTCCCATGCCAGCCTTTCTGAAAACTGGGTGCCTCGGATTTTTCGCGGCACGGTAGAGTACGCTTGCAATCTTGTTTTTGACTTTGAGATTGTCCGCGCCCATGTCCACGTTACCGTTTCTCGTTATCTTCTGGACGATCTCGGCAAGAGTGAATGGGCCGAGGCTCTGATTCATTACGGCGAAAATATCGCGAGCGGTGTCCCGAAGGCCAGCGGCGGCATCCCCGTTTGCGCTGCTTGGCTCTTTTTCCGATTGCGAAGAGCCTTCGGCATCCGAACTGCCGAGCAGCTCCGTGCAAATCTGAATCTCGATACGGAGCTTCGCGTTGCTGTTTTGAATCTCCAAAAATTTCGCTTCCCCCTCCCGAAGCTGTCGGGTTGCTTCCGCCAGCCGTTCGTCAATCCGCTGCCTTAAGTTCATGCTTCCACCTTTCTCGACTGGCACTCTAAACGGCCACTGACGATATTGCAAGGGCAAACGTAAAAATTTACGTTTTCCAGTTCGGTGGGATGTAAACCGTATGTGATCCGATTTACGCGCATCACGGTTCAACAGTCTTACTGGCAGGATCGCGATACATCAACCGCTTCCCCTCAGCCGACTTGATGGCCGCGATGGTTCGCTCCCCGTCGTTCAATTCGCGGTGGTTCCAGCAAAAATCCCACTGCCACAAATACCGATGTAGGTATTCTTTGCTGACGTTGTGGTAGATGCCCATGATTCCCCGCTTTATCAAAGCATTGCTGCTTTCGGCGGTGTTCGTGTGGCAGTCGCCACGGACGTATTCTTTCGTGCTGTGGCAGACCGTTTCGTGCCCACCTGAAAACTCTGGCGCGATTCCGATGTAAGCCCGGTTCTCATCGGTGTAGATTCTCGCGTTGCTGGCGACGAAATCACGAATCGCGCCCTTCAACGTGTCAGCCGAAACGTCGGCAACTACGCGCCGACGAATCTGGCCGTCGCGCTCCACGGCAACAAACACCGGCGTCTTTGAAGTGCCTCGCCCCCGCTTGTGAATCTTTCCGTCGTGCGGACGGGGCTTCCCGCCGACGTAAACCTCATCGCATTCGACCGTGCCGGTCAGCTTCGGGGCCGTGTCTGCGTCTGGTGCCATTGCGAAGCGCACGCGATTCATTAGGAACAACGCCGACTTGTAAGAGATTTGAAGTTGCCGCTTCAATTCAAGAGCCGCGACACCCTTCTTTGACGTGGCCGCGCGCCAGAACGCATAAGCCCAATGACGCATCGGTAGCCGCGATTCCTCATACACGGTGCCGACGCGGACGGTGTACTGCTTCTTGCAATCATTGCAGAGCCAGAGGAATCGCTTGTTGCGGCCCCCGTTCTTTCGGTCTTGCATTTTATAGACGTTCACCGATCCGCAATGGGCGCAACACGGAGAATCGCCCCAACGCTGCTTCTCGAAAAATTCGACGGCAGCCGTTTCATCGGAGCATGCGACTGGAATCGCTTGGATGGTTTCGGAGTCCGAAAACTTGTGTTCGCTCATCTTGCTCATGCGGTAATTTTATACTTAACGCAACTTGAAGTCAAGAGGAAACTTCACAATCTTCACGGAATTGCGTAAAGTGCATACTTCCGATCCCCGCCCGTGCCCGCCAGCAAGGTGTCATTTCCCGGGCCGGCCACCAGCGTAGCCTGGCCGCCAAAGCCGGTGGCGTCGAGCAGGAGGTTGCCGATGCTGCCGGTGAGGATCGCGCGGGCGATATCGATCAAGGTAATCAGCCCAAAGCCTGGCCGCGTGAGGGCGGAATTGGTCAACGCGATATTGGAGTTATTGGTGGCGGCAACGGTATGGACGCCCAGCCCGCCCCCGCCATTCAGTGTGGCCGTGCCCGTCCATCCCGAAACGTCAAACGCGTTGGATGAGGTTCCGCCGGTGAGGATTGCGTTCTGGATGTTCGAGAGGGCAAAGGCATTTCCATCCGAGCGCGCAAGGCTGGAGTTGTTGAGGGTAAAGTTGGTGTCATCGCTGGAAGTGACGGTGTTGGTTCCACTGCCGCCGGTGATTTGCACGGACCCGCCGTTGGTCCATCCGCTGACGTCGAAATTGTGGTTGGCTGATTCCCCGGCCAGGGAAACGCGGCCAATGTTGCTGAACGCGGTCACCGCGCCGCCTGCCGTCAGCAGGCCATTGGCCAGCGCCTGATCGACATCGGCCTGCTGCACGAGCACGTTGTTGCCGCTGCCGCCGTCGACGGTGTCGGCGCCCGCGCCGATGTCGATGATGTCATCGCCGGGGCCGGAGTTGATCTTGTTGTTTCCCGCTCCGGCACGGATGACGTCATTGCCGGCGCCGCTGGAGATGGTGCTGTTGCCGTCGCCGGTGGTGATGCGGTCGCCGCCGTCGCCGGCGAGGACGCTGTCATTGCCGCCGCCCAGGGTGATCAGATCGATTCCATTGCCGGCGAAAATGCTGTCGTTGCCGTTGCCGGCGTTGATGATGTCCGCGCCGTTGCCGACGGTGACCGTGTCCGAGCCGTTGCCCAGCGATAGGGTGTCGGCGCCGTTGCCGGCGGTGATCAGGTCGTTGCCATAGCTCGCGTTGGGCCCGTCGACTTCCGTGATTAGATCATTTCCGTTGCCGGCGTGGATCGTGTCGGTTCCATAGAGGAATGAGATCAGGTCGTTTCCGTCGCCGGCGGTGACGGAATCATTGCCATAACCCAGAACGATATTGTCCTTGCCGTTGCCCGCCTGGACGGTATTCCGCCCATTTCCCAGCGTTAGAAAATCGTTCCCTCCACCGGCAAGCACCGAGTCGTTTCCATCACCGGCGGTCAGCGTGTCATTGCCGGTGCCCAGCGTGACGGAGTCCGCGCCGTTGCCCAGCGTGATCAGATCAGTGCCAATGCCGGTGACGACGCTGTCATTTCCGTCGCCGGCGCCAATGGTGTTGGTCCCGGCGCCCGCGCCGGCAAGTCCTTCGTTAATCAAGTCGGTCCCGGCTCCGCCGCTGATCGAATCGCCAAAATTGCTGCCGGTTAGAACATCGTGGCCCGTGCCGCCGATGATCGTGACCGGCGCGGTGCTGGTGGAGGCGTTAATGGTGTCGCTGCCCAATCCGGCGGAGACGGTGGTCGGGACATCCTGATTGATGGCGACCGTCGCGGTATTGCCTCCATCGCCGAGCGTGACGTTTACGCTGCTGGCATAGGTGTAGGTGATCGTGTTGCCGCCAAGTCCCAGGCCCGAGATCACGCCGCTGGTGATCTGGCCGGATTCGGGGGCAGTATCGCCTGAATCGTTTACATTGAGCGCGAGGGTGCCGACGTAGCCGGTAGGGCTGGAAGTGGAGGTTACATCGCCGGCCAGAGTGACGGGCGCCTGCACGGCAGGCAGGCCGCCCGTGGCGGGCGAACCGATGTTAACGATCTGGTCCTTGCCATTTTGGTTGATCAGGACCGATCCCACAGCCTGTTGCACATTGACGGTATCGACGCCAGGCGTGAGCGGCGCGCTGTTGAAGACGATGTCGCCGGGGTTGACGACATTGTTTTGCAACGTCATCGAGTTGCTTCCATTGCCGGCGTTGTAAATCAGGTTGTCATTTTGCTGGTCGGTGGTGACGATCGTCAGATTGCCGGCGGTGTTGGTCGAGGTGATCGCGTAGACTTCCGATGGCGGCGTGCCCGCCGTGCCGCCGGCGAGGGTGCTGACGGTTGCGTTGGTCCCCACGAACGATGCGTTGTCGTTTCCGTAGCCGTTGACGGTCACCAGGACCGGATTGGCCAGGTGTCCGCCGCTGCTGGAATCGAGCATGTCGACGTACACGCTTTGCAGGCCCGAGCCGTTGAGGGCGTTGATGGTGATATTGATGTTGCCGGGGATGGGCGTGACGCCCGTCACGTTGTTTGGAGACGGAGCGGCCTCCAGATCAAGCGCCTGGATGCCGCTGGCGGTCACGTTATCTGTGACAGGAGCGTTGTTGGTGGTGTATTGCCCATTGACCTGAAGCTGCCCGTTGGAGCCCGAAACGGCGATGGTTTCCGCGCCGCTGGTTCCGTCGATCTCAAGCAAATCGACCACGCCCGCGGGTGGACTGGCATTTCCCGCGATGGAGTTGGTTGCGCCGTCGCCGACGCCGACCACGAAATGATCATTGCCGGTGCCGCCAATGAGCGTATTGTTTCCCCCGGCCCCGTTGATGACCGCGTCGCCCGAGCCGGCCTGGATGTAATCGTTGCCGGGCCCGCCGATCATGGTGTCTTTGCCGCTGCCTCCGTACAGGTAATTCTTTTCGTTGGTGGCCAGGTTTCCGTCCACTTCGATGACTTCGGTTCCAGCGCCGGCCCAGACGGTAGCGCCCATTGACGGGGCGTTGCCGCCGGTGCTGACGTGAATCTGATCGTTCCCATCGCTGCCATAAATGGTTGCCGGGCCCGATCCCTGGTCGTTGATCACGTTCTTGCTGGTGCTGGGCCCGCCCGGATCGTCGGTGGGTGTATAGCCGGCGTACAACAGGACCGAGGAGATCACGTTCTGGCGAATGGTGATTTGATTGTCGCCCGTACCTCCCTCACCATAAATCTTCTTAACGCCTGAAAACTTTTGCGTGAATCCCTGCGAGGAAACATTGACTGTCTCGCTGCCATCCGCCTGTGTCGATAGATGGCTGATGATGTCCGTATCGTTGCCATCGGTTGCCCCATTGCCCTGCAAGCTGGAATTCGGCCCGATATTCAGTGTGAGCATTCCATTGGCGTCCACTTCGCCCAGGACTGGAGGCTTGGCCGTCCCGGTCCCGAAGGTCAGCAGCGTGATGCTGGCGATGTCGAAATTTTCGGTAATGCTGAACGGGCCGAATCCGATTTTCACAAAGGCGTTGAGGAACGCATCGATCTCGCCGCTTACATCAAACATCCCCAGGGGGCCGTTGTTCAAATCGTTTTGGAGCTGCGTGTCGCGCAGCTTGCCGCCGTCGGTCGCGGCGGTCGGGTCCTTCAGGGCGAGGATGATGTCTCCCTTGAGGCCTCCTCCGACGCCCACTTCGACGATGACCAAATCCAGTGCCGCGTCGGCGGCGATTCCAAAGTCGATCCGCGCAAAAGAATGAGCTTCATCAATATAAAATCCGTCGAGCGGGCTTCCATCGACCAGCCCGGCGGTGTCATACCCGGCCGCGAATTGCCCTCCGAACTGCACGACGTCGTTGTTCGACAGCGCCCCCATCAATTCAACCACCAGCGGCCCGATGATCGGAATGGTAATGTCAAACCCCGCCCCAAATTGAAGAGGCGGCGTCATATAGGTGAATAAATTGACGTTCTGCCCGATCAGCAAACCAAACAAACTCGTGGGATTCGTGAAAACCGGAAACTTAAATCCCCAGTCCGCCGGATTATTGTCGAAAGTGTGCGTGGAACCATCGGAGCTGGTCGGCTCCGCGGAACTGGCCGGCGCGCCGAAGATCGCGTTCTCAAAGTCCGTGGCCGCGGAGTTGCCCGCGAGTAATCCGGTGATCTGGCTTTGCAACGCCTGGGCCGAGTTGCCCGAGTCCACGAGATTGACGCCGTCAAAATTCTGGACGGCCCGCGCGTCGGTGTTTGTATCTCCACCGGCGCTTCCGAGGCTGAAGCTCCCCAGATCGATTTTGCCGGCGCCGCTGAGGGTATTGATCTCATCGTGGAGTGTATAAACCTGCTCGGCAGCGCCGACGAAATCATTGATGGCGTTGCCTACCCCGGATTCGCCGTCCAACTGTGCCACGAATCCAAAGAAATTGCCCACCGTCGCCACGCCCTGTGCGTTGGTTCCCACAAGTTTCTTGAGAAAGCCGATGTCGTTGAAGATCGGCATCGGCGAATTGAAGAAGTCCACGATCGGCTTGATGGGGTCCAGCACATCGTACAGATCGTTGACGATGGGGCCGACCAGGTTGCTGATGGCCTGCCCCAGATCGATCGACGCATCGTGAAACGCGATCTCCGGCACGTTTCCAAAGTCGGCGGTGCTCACCCCCGCAGTGGTGAGTGTCACGCTCGGGAAGGCCCAATCGACCGTGAGCAGCGATGAAATGGAGGGGAAGTTGTTGCCGGAGTTGCCCGCGAATCCCAAGGTGCAATCCAGGGCCAGATGTGCGTTTCCCGCCAAAGACATGGCGACGCTGGCGGAGGCCAGGTTGGTTGGCGTCAACTGGTTCCCGGGAGCGGTCAGGTTGGCCGTGAAGTTTGCCGTCAGCAGGGACGGGCCGATCGTCGGCGTGTGCGTGTCCTGCGTGTGGTCGGTGGCAGTGAACTGCAAAAATCCCAGTTTTCCGGTAAGCGACGAAGCCGGCGTCAACCCGACGGATGCACTAAGCTGAAATGAGCTCTTGCTGGTGTCGAGGAAAAACCCGTTCGACGCGTTCACGCCGAAATCGAGCGTGTAGGCATAGCCGGTCGAGACGGTCAGTCCCACGTTCCCGGAAAGCCCAAGTGATGACAATCCAAGATTAAAGTTCAGCGCCGGCACACTCGAAGCCGGCGTCAGCGCGCCGTTGCGCGTGATGCTGTATTCCAGCAACGACGGGGTATCTGTCACGGGCGTCACCGTGCCGCCCAGTGCGCTGGTCAGCGCGTTGGTCACGTCGCTGCTGACGGAATTGGCGGTGATCGACGCAAGAGCCGTATCCAGTTTGGTGATGGTATCATGCACCGTCGTCAGGTCGCTGCCGATCTGCTTGCCAACAAATGGCAGCGCGGTGGCGCCCATCGTGCCCGCAATAAGCGTGTTGGCCTGCGAAAGGGTCTGATGCAGGCCATCCTTGAATTGGGTGAAATCCGGCCCGCCCGAAAGAAGCACCCGCTGCTCGAGCATTTCCACCAAAGTCGAATCCACGGCCCGGCGAATGCGGGCGCGGACCGCCGGCTTGTGACGTTGCTTGCCTGTCATGTCCTCACCCGGTATTGGCGTTGTGCCGGCAGTCGTACCTTCCGCCGGCGCAGCACCACTGACTCAGATAAATTTAAAAGAAGGGTTCCCCGGAACCGATAACAGGCAGTGTAACCGCTTGGCAGTTTGAAACAAGCAAAATGCGGTAATGAAAAAATGCCGAATGATCGACGCATCCATCCAAAACTTGCGGACGCACTTCCAACGCATCATCGGCAACGCCGGACTTGAGCCGTGGTGCCCCCATTATAAACCGAAAAAGTCACTATCTCCAGTGGTTTTTTCGCATTGTAGTAATTTGCCAACTCAAGAAGTGGCCCCTGTGGGGGCCGAACTATCAGCGATTTCCCCGAAGAAAACCGCAATTCCTCAAACAGGCGGCACGTATTCCGGCACACTCCCCGACGATTCCGACCTACGGGCGCTGCTTTTGGTCTGGCCGCGGCTGACGCCAAAGGAACGACGGCAGTTGGTCGTGCTGGCGTCCTCGATGGTAAAGTAATGGTCAACGGGAAGGCGGCTTGATCCCCGCCAAGTGTCTCCGCCGTCCGGTTCGCCGCACCTTGCGGGCCGGGCGGTGGGCGACCCGCCCTGCGAGGTGCAACCATGTCCACCGAAGATGATATTTTGGATGACATTCTGCGGCGCTCCCGTGAGAACGTCGCGCGGCAAGCGGCATCAATCGTCAATCCCCAACCCGCCGGGCAAGCCATTGATCCCCACAGCCTCCCCACCGATTGGGAGCCGATAACCATCCCCGCCTTTATGGAATGGATCAAACCACTCATGGACATCCGGGGCGAGCTCCGCGAAGTCCGCAAGGCGTACAACCTGATCGACGATCCACCGGCGGTAGAGAAACACGCCCTCGACGCTCGCCGGGCGCTGGCGGCGGCGGATCGTCTGCGTATCTGGCCGCGCCCCTCCTTCAACGCTGTTCAATACCCGATGACGTGGCGTCAAAAGCTGGAATTGTGCAACGAGCTTTACGACGCGGCGCTGCGGATGCAAGCCAGCATCGGTACGCAAGCACCGGCAACCCAGGCGATCAACACGGGCTTGCCTAAGCGTGCAAATGGCAATGCAACTAAAATCAGCATGACCCAGGACGACGTGAACAGGGAGGTACAGAAATACAAAGTCAATCACCAGGAGGAATACAACCGACTTCGCGACGCCGTGCGAAATAATCAAAAGGGGGCGAGCAAACAGGCCGCTAAAGTATTCGGCTTGAGAGTGATTGCCGGGGCGATTAGGAACCAATCCGGCCATGCACAAGTTTCTCGTTCGTCCGCATGGTGCGCCATGCGTGATGAGTTGGGGCTGGAAAGGCAGGCCGGTGTGCCCAAGCCGGTGAAGCGAAAAGGAATCGCAAAGGTACTTGAGGACAAGGATACAAAAACGTGGCTGGCAAAAGAGAGAAACGCCGCCGAGCAGGCGGAATGCGAGCGATTGATGAACGATGAGGACTACAGCGGATCATGTGATGAGCCGTAACCAATCCATTACCACCCCGAAGTGGTAATTACCACTTTTCGCACGAAATACCCCGGAAATCCGGGGTTTTTTCGTTCCCGCCGTTACCACTCGACTGCCTATAGGACGCGAAATATCGCACGCCGTAGGAGAGTGAATCATGGATCGGGATGACCTTCTGACATTAGGGCAGGTAGCTGGCGAATGCGGCGACGTGCCGCTCCATCGCCTGCGCTACGCGATCGAGGCTTACCGGATCGAGCCGCGCCAGCGGGCGGGCATCCTTCGGCTATGGCACCGGGATCAGCTCCCTGAGCTTCGGTCGGCGCTGGCCCGCATCGGTAGCCGTCGGGAGGTCGCCCATGCCTGAATCGACCCCCATCGACCTGCGCCCTATCGCGCCGATTCTGGTCAGCCGGCGCGACGCCGCGAAGCTGCTGTCAGTGAGCGAGCGCACCCTGGCCGACTGGCAGGATGTGCCCGTCACACGGATCGGCGGGCGCGTCCTCTACAGCGTCGCGGCCCTTCGGCGGTTCGTGCGCGAAAACACCGTCACCGCATCGACTGAATGACCCCGAAATAGGAACGCCGCCGGCAGGGTCATCAGCCCGAAACCGGCGGCGAAAAACCATGAGCCATCAGTATACCACATGCACCGCCTACTTTCCCGCCGCGCCGCTGGATGTGCCAGACACGGCGGCGCTCGCCCATGCCCAGGCCCGCATAGAAGCGCGGCTGGAGCTTTTCCGCGAAATCTTCGTCGATCCGATCCGCCTCATACCCGTCGCCCGGCTGGCCGGCATCGGCTACTCGGACTTCGCCGACGATTTTCGTCTGATTTTTTGCGCCCTCGAAATCTGCGCGGATGAAGGAATCGACCGCGCCTTCATCTTCTATCCGATGACCGAGGCACTCCGGCAGGCCGGCTACGGCGAGGTCTGGCCGCTGGACACACTGCGGAAATTCGCCGTGAGCAGATATTTCAGCCCGTGCGCTGTTCGGGCGCGGTGCCGGAAAATACTGGAGCTCGACCGCCGGGAGCGAGTGGCGCGGGATGAGCTTCGCGCGGCGCACCATCACCAGGCCCAGGCCCGCGCCGCACTGCGGGGAGAATATGAGCCGCCGGTCATGCGCTTTCCGGCGCGAAGGGCGGTGTCCGCATGAGCGCCGAAACCCTCGAAATCCAAACGCGAGAAGGCGACGTGAACGGGCGAGTGATCGCGCACGTCCGCATCTTCGACACCGCCTCAAAGACGGGGACGCCGTGGCACCGGATCGATTTCGATAATCCGGCGGAAGTCGGGATGCTGGCCCGCGACGCCGCGCCGCTGGGATATGCCGAAGCCGACCTGCTGGCCGAGCTTCAGCGCATCGCAATCGAATCGCGCAAGGCGGGGCATATCAGCGATGGAGAGCCGGCGATCATTGACACGCCCGCGGCTGGCTGGCGTCCCGATCGGCTGAGCCAACAGGCGAACGCGGAACAACTCGTGAAAATCCTCAATGGAAGCGCGCGATTCAACCATTCCCGGAATGATTGGATGATCCGGCGCGAAGGCGAGGGCCGGCTTGTCATGGACGAAACTGGCGTCGTGGCGCGGGCCGCCAAACAAGTCGCACGCGCAACGTGGCATTTCGTGTCAAATCCGCCGCCTGGCATCGAACCCAAACACTCATTCAAACACGCCATCGACTCCGAAAAATCCGCCGGCATTTCCGCCATGATGAAACTGGCGCAGACTGAGCCTGACATTTCAATCGTCGCCAGCGACCTTGACGCCGATCCGAACCTACTGAACGTGCTGAATGGCGTCGTTGATTCGCCGGCGGCCAAGCTGCGCCCGCACAGTCGGGACGATCTTTTGTCAAAGTTGGCGCCGGTCACTTTCGACGCCAACGCCACATGCCCCAGGTTCGATTCATTCATGGATCGCATCATGGCTGGCAGCGCGGAAATGATCGACTACCTGCGGCGCTTGGCGGGTTTATGTCTGACCGGCGACGCGAGCATACAGGAACTCTTCATCTTTTGGGGAGGCGGCGCGAACGGAAAAAGCGTGTGGATCGACACCATGATCGGGATGCTGGGCGATTACGCCGGCACCGCGCCTGAATCACTTTTAACCATGCGAGCCTGCGGGGCTGAACACCCCACCGAGATTGCGGACCTTTGCGGCAAACGACTTGTGGCGGCCAGCGAAACAGAGGAAGGCGCGAAACTGCGCGTGCAACTGGTGAAGCGGCTGACCGGCGACGCCACGATAAAAGCGCGGTTCATGCGGTGCGATTACTTTGAGTTTCCCCGCACACACAAGCTGATATTGGTCACAAATAACCGCCCCAAAATCACGGAAGCGACAGCAGCCGTCTGGCGGCGCGTTCGCCTGATTCCCTTCACGGTCACCATCCCGCCGGAAGAGCGCGATACCGAGCTACTGGCGAAGCTGAGGGAGGAATGGCCGGGCGTCCTGAATTGGTGTCTGGCCGGCCTGCGCGACTACCGACAGAACGGAATGCAGACGCCGGCAGAAGTGACGATTGCAACGGCTGAATATCAGAGCGAGCAAGACCCATTGGCCGAGTACCTGGCCGAGCGGTGCATCATCGAGCCGGACGCCCGAGTCTGCCGCAACGAAATCTATTCAGACTACCAAGGTTGGGCCAAGTTGGTTGGCGACGCCAACCCCGACCGCAATGGATTCTATGAGCGCCTGCGCCGCGTGGCTGGCGTGGATGAAAAGATGGTCCGCATCGGTGGACGACCAACTCGTGTTTTCACGGGCATCGGCTTGGCCGATTTAGGGACGCAATACCGCCAAGCACAAGAGCGAGCAGGCCAGGAAGTGTAACAGCGTAACAGGTGTAACAGCATTTTAGTGTTCATTTCCATATACGCGGAAAAATAAATTAACCCTTTACCACTGTTACACCCTGGTAATGCCGTTCGGCTCGCCGGTTGCTTTATTATATGCTGGGCACGAGTATGGGGTTCAGGCGCGAGGTGGTTGCACGGGCCCCAGGCGCCAGCGCCTTGGAAGGGGGCGAATAGCGCGCAGCATCAAAGCGGAGTGAC
>DASRLH010000038.1:0-23947 GCA_035648595.1 Tepidisphaeraceae bacterium | reverse complement strand
GGTGGGGCAGACATTCGTGTCTGCCCGAATCCGCGAGTGCGGGGCATTCCTGCCCCGCCGAGCGGATTCGAATCGGTTCGGGAGGACAAGAATGTCCTCCACTCACCGATTCGCCGGCAGACAAGAATGTCTGCCCCACCTGAGCGCGCCGTATTTGCTCGACAAATTGCGCACGCCCAACTTTCAGGCGCCTCCATCGCGCACGCGCAACCTTACGGCGGCTTCCCGGAGTCAATTGACGCTTCCGGCGCCGAAGCGTACATTCATTTCACAATGCGTTTGTACATGGCGGGGATCTTCATCCTGATACTGTCATCGGCGGCGATGGGGCAGGTGGGCGGGGAGATTCTGGGCGTGGGGCCTGGAGGCAACGAATATCGCCCCGGATGCTGGACGCCGCTGGTCGTCAAGCTTCATTCCACCGTCAGCGAGCCGATGACCTATCAACTCCAGATCTGGCAGGAGGATCTGGACAAGGATCATGTCGTTTACACCAAGGACGTGACGCTCAGCCCGCAGGCGACCGAATCGTACATGCTTTATTTCGTGCCGTCACCGGTCGAGGACCCGCTCAAGGGGCTGCGGGTGCGGGTGTGTCTGCCGCCGGCCGAGGGGAGGAAGCCCGATGACGCGAAGGTGGTTGTCGAGCGGCTGTCGATGGCGTTCACGCCGGCCAATCTCGATCCATCGGGCAACGGCATGGGCAGCCGGATCGGCCAGCGCGTGGTGCTGTGGGTCGGCGATGGGAGCAGCTACCCCTCCTTCAATGAATACCAAAAGTCGATCGGCCTGACCGCCGACGTGAATACGATCGCTGTTCGTCCGACCGACCTGGGCGAGAACGTGCTGTTTTATGATTCGGTGGATGCGGTGATCTGGCTGGACGCCAACGCCGACGAACTCGATGAAGGGGGCGCCAAGCGATTGGCCGCGCTTGAGGAATACGTCCGCCAGGGGGGCAATCTCGTAGTCTGCCAGCCCAATGATTTGCCGAAAATCGCGGCGCTGGCGCCGATGCTGCCGGTGGAAACCAAGGACGCCGGCGGCAACTGGCTGATCTCGATCGCCGAAAAACCAAGCTTCGCCGACTTCGCCACCAACCCAAAAGATACGGACATTCGCGATGCGTTGCCGGAGCTGGCGAAGCAGAAAAACCCCGAACCGCTGCCCGATGATTGGCACCTGATTCCCGGCCCGATCAAGATGGCCCGCGCCACGCCGCGCGACGGCGCGATCGTGGATTTTTGGGAGCAGTGGAAGAAGGGGGACCGCACGCCGTACATCGTCCGCCAGCCGTATGGCCTGGGGTGCGTGACGTGGGTGGCGCAGGATTTGGGCGAGCAGAAGCTGATCGGTAAATATTCGCGCAACTGGCCGTACGTGTGGGACCGCGTGCTGGGCTGGCACAACGACACGCGAACCAGCACCGACGCGCCCGCGGATTCAAAAACGGGCAGCTACGCAGACCGGCAGCACAAAATGCTCTCCGACACCGGCGGCACCGTCGATCTGGCCCGCTGGATGCTCAAAGGCACGGATTTCGGCGCCAAGGGGGCGGCGTATATCGTGCTGGCGATATTGTTCTTCCTGGCGTATTGGCTGGCGGCGGGGCCGGGCACGTATCTTTTTCTGGCCCGCAAAAAACGCCGCGAGCTCAATTGGTTCATCTTCGGCGCGTGGGCCTTTGTCGGCACGTTCATCACGGTGTTGGTGGTGCGGCTGGTGTTGCGCGGCGACGCCGAGATGATGCACCTGACGCTCGCCCGCTCGACGCCCGGCGAGCCTTCCTACGTTTACAGCCGCGCGGGCCTGTACATTCCGCGCGATGGGGATCAGACGATCGCGCTCGGGGATACCGCCCGCGACGGGATCAGTTACATCACGCCGTTGCAGTTGAATCACATCTACGCGCAAAGCACGGATTTCCCGGCGGCGCAGGTCTATTCGATTCCGGTGCATGATGATCCGCAGCCGGTGAGCGTACGAATCCCCTTCCGCAGCACGATGCAGAAGCTCCAGACGCGCTGGGTTGGGGATTTGCCCAATGGCATCAGCGGCGCGGGCCATCTCAAGGCTTTTGATAAAGGCGTCATCGACGGCTCGCTGACCAATCAGACCGGCACGTTGCTCAAGAACGTGTATATCGTTTTCAATTACCCCATGCCCGACGGCAAAACGCGCCAGGACATGGTGTTGTTCATCCCCGCGCTGGACGACAAAAAGACGATAGATCTGGGGGCCGAATACGCGAAGGCAAAAACCTTGTCGGTGCCGGGGATGACATTCGCGAACGCCGCCGATCCGCGCAATCACGATGCCAACATCAAGGGCCAGATCGACCGCAGGTGGGATGAGTACTGGTCGCTGGCCTGGAGCAGTGATCTGCACGGCATGGGCGGCGGGGACGATGATCTGCGCGGAGAATCCGATTATACCCAAACCGTTCCGCGCGGGTTTCCCATCCTGAGCCTGTTTGACCGGATCGGCCCCGGCCACAACACCAACGAATCCTTCAGCCGGGTGAACTTTATCCGTAGGGGCGGGAGGTGCGCGAACATGTCGCCGGCCGTGGCCGCGGGGAAGATGGTGGTGCTGGCGCAGTCGGATGACGATCTCCGGCCGCTCCCCTACCCCCTCACCGTGGAAGGATCGCGTGTCGAGGGCAAGGGCCGCGTGCTCTACCAGTTCGCGCTACCCATCGATCGGTCCGAATTGGAGAAGACATGGCGGTGATGATCAAAACGGTCAACCTCACCAAGCGATACGGATCGCTGGTGGCGCTATCGAACCTGAATCTGGAGATTCACGAAGGGGACTGCTTCGGGTTCATCGGCCCCAACGGCGCCGGCAAAAGCACCACCATCAAGATACTGGCGACCCTGCTTCAGCCGACCTGGGGCGAGGCGCGGGTGTGCGATTACGTCGTGGGCTATCAGTCGCGGCAGATTCGGCCGCTGATTGGATATGTGCCGGACTATTTCGGCGCGTATGAGGACATGGGGGTGCAGGAGTATCTGGAGTTCTTCGCCGCCGCCTACGGCATCAATGGCTTGGCCCGCACCAAAATCGTCAATGACGTGCTGGAGTTGACCGACCTGACGTACAAAAGAGATGCGCCGGTGGACGGGCTTTCGCGCGGGATGAAGCAGCGGCTCTCCATCGGCCGCGTGCTGGTTCACGATCCCAAGGTGCTGCTGCTCGACGAGCCCGCCGGCAACCTCGACCCGCGGGCCCGCATCGAGATGCGCGAGTTGCTCAAGGAATTGCAACGCCGGGAAAAGACGATTCTCATCAGCTCCCATATCCTGCCGGAACTGGCCGATTTGTGTAATAAGGTCGGCGTGATCGAGCAAGGCGAACTGCTCTACAGCGGCCCCGTGTCTGAGATCGTCCGCCAATCCAAAACCGGAACCGTGCTGCATGTCAGCGTCGCGGAAAACGCCGACCTTGCCGCCGCCATGCTCAGCCAGGATCCCAACGTCGCCGAGGTCCGCCCCAGCAACAATCACCTGGAAATCGCCCTCAAGGACGGCATCAGCGACTATAGCTTCATCCCCGAACGCCTCATCGGCGCGGGATATAAACTGACGATGCTCAAGGAAGAAGAAGTGAACCTGGAAACGGCGTTCATGCGGCTGACGAAAGGAATGGTGCAATGATCGACGGACGGTTTGGCCTAACGGCGAGTGTCATGGAGATCGAATCGGCGCGACGTATCACGCGCGGCCCGCCCGTGCTGATGGCGCGGCAGTCGAGAAATCACGATTTTCGCACTCTAAAGCACCACGCACGGGCCAGACGCCCGTGATACAACGAGGCGGTCACGCGAGCTGTTGGGCTTCTCCGATAATTCCAGTCACCCCTTCGTGGTCCAGGATCGTGGGAACGCCTTCTGGGCTAATATATACCCCTATGCCGCCGCGAAGGACCAACGCCTCGGGATGATCGACTTGAATTTGTTCGCCGCTCACGAGTTCGACCGTAAATGATCGGAAAGGTCTGCGACGTTGGAAAGCTCGAAGTCCTTGATCGAAATGTTCGCGTTCCATGGCTTAATAATAGCTCGAAATCGTCCTTCGTTCCACAAGCTCGCGTTACCACATGCTCGGAATCGCCAACTACTTCTGGCGCCTCATTCCCGCCAACCCCATTCTTCTGCGCGTCGTGCAGATGAACGGCAAGCGGCGGCGCGATCTGTTTATCCGCTGCGGGTATCTGGGCCTGCTGATCGCGATGGTCATCTTCGCGCTGGCCAACAACAACAGCGGCAATCTCTCCGAACTGGCCAAGACCAGCGCCAATCTCTTCCAGGTTCTCAGCTACTGCCAGCTTGCGCTGGTCGCGCTGCTGGCGCCGATCTTCACCGCCAGCGCGATCACCCAGGAGAAGGACAGCCAGACCTACGACATCCTGCTGGCCACGCCGCTGAGCAACGGGCAGATCGTCCTCGGGTCGCTGCTGTCGCGGTTGTTTTTCGTCATCGCCCTTCTCATCAGCGGCATCCCGATTTTCTCGATCACGCAGATCTTCGGCGGCGTCGCGATCAGCGCGATCGTGCAAAGTTTCCTGATCGCGGCGGCCACGGCGTTTGTCACCGGATCTGTGGCGATGGCGATCGCGGTGCTCAAAGTCGGCACCCGCCGAACCATCTTCAGCTTTTACCTTTTTATCGTCGCGTATCTGGCCGGTACCTATATGCTCGACCAGTTCTCGTATTTCAAATTCGGCGTGGTGAATCCGGTCACGCACGCGATGGATGCCTCCACGACCAGTTGGCTAACGGGGCTCAACCCCTTTCTGGCGCTGGCCACCATCTTCCACAGCGCGGCTTATGTGCCGCCGGCCTTTGGCGATCTGCCCAAAAATCTGCAAGGCTGGCCGACCGGCTGGTACCTGAGCAACCCCGCCGGCTTCTACACCACCGTCATGTTCTTCATCAGCTTCGTGCTGATCTCTCCGTCGATATTGCTGCTTCGACTGCTGGCGCAATCGACCACGTCGCTCAAGACGTTGGTCCTGCAGAAATTGCGGATCACGCCCGGCGACCGCACGCGCAAGCCGCGCGTGGTCTGGAGTAATCCAATCGCCTGGCGCGAAGCCAAGACCAAGGCCTCCGCCGCCCGCGCAACGCTCCTGCGCTACGCCTTCATGATCGCCGGCGTTGGCGGGGCGTTGTTGATGGTGGTGATGTTCGCCACCTACGAGGCGCCAAAATATCCCACGTTTATCGACGCCAACTCCTACAACTCGACGTATAACCAACTGAGCGTCACGTCCGCCGATGGAAGCGTGAAAACCCTGCCGCTGGACACCAGCCCCACCTTCACGATCACCTACACCGATGAGCAATCCGCCGGCGACACCAAGCAGGATCATGCCAAGCTGGAGGGAATCGCCGACCTGATGAGCCGTGTCGGTTCCAAGCGGCTGTCGATCAGCGCCACGCCAAAAGTCGGCTCCGCCGGCACGGAATCGGCGTGGGCCTCGCTCGATGCTTTCGCGATCAACCGCAAACTGGGCGCGCCCGATGCCCGCCAGGCGCTGCTCGGGGCGACGGTTGTGGAATTCGCCGTCATCCTGCTCATCGTCACCAACGCCGCCGCTTCAACCGTCACCCGCGAAAAAGAAGACGGCACCCTCGACCTGCTGTTGAGCACTCCCATTACCAGCCGCTATTACATCTGGGGAAAGCTGCGCGGGCTGGTGAGCTTTGTCTTGCCGCTGGTGGCGGTGCCGGCGGTCAGCGTGTTGTTCTTTGTGGTGTACGATCTGTTTCGCCGGTTCGGCAATTGGAATGACCCGAACTTTCAATGGATCGTATTCCCCGAGGCGGTGCTGCTTCTGCCGGGCATGCTGATTATCGTGGTGGCGTTCGCGTCGATCCTTGGCATGCACATGTCGCTGCGCTGCCGCAAGACGGTGGTGGCCGTGATGAGCAGCCTGGGAATTGTGGTGGGCATTTGCGCGGCGATGGGTTTCTGCGGCTACAAACTACTCGACGGCCCGCATACGGGAGTCCTTGGCCTGGTCGCCGGCAGCTTCAGCCCGTTCACGCTGCTCACGCTTTTGATCAACCCCTTCAAGTACGCCGCCGGCAGCGAAAACTTCGTCGATACGGAAATCGCCTCCTCGCGCATCATGGTCTTCGTTTTCACCTGGATTGCCGTGGCGGCTTATACGGGCGTCGTCTGGTCGATGTATAAGTCGATGGTCAAGAACTTCGACATGACGATCCGCAAGCAGTCGCGATGAGCAACATCGCTCGGGCCAGCCTTCCCCTGATGAGACCACGCCGTCTGCCATCCGGTTTTTGTTGCGCGGGCCACGCCCCTCCCCCTCCCCAAATACGCAGACCGTCTTTTCTGCGTCGCAGCCGCGTCTCTTCTCGGCAGGCGCTGCGCTGACAAAAGCGACGAGGACGTCGCTTCTACACCTGCGCGCGAGCCGCTTCCGCGAGCGCTTAAACTCCTTTCGGGCGAACCGTAGAAGCGGCGTCCCCGCCGCTTCCTTTCTTCGACCGAAAGCGATGCCGGTTGGAGGGGAGTGAGTTGCAGCGGCGGCGTTTGCCATTTTCAGCGCGCCAGGAACTCCGCGAAGGTTTGTTCGAGCAGCAGGCGGGCGTCGCGTTGAATATGCTCGCCCGTCACCTTGAAACCAGTGTCCGCAAGATCGGCGTATTTATCCGCCAACACCTTCCCGATGATCCGGCGGCTGTGATCCCATTTATAGATAAGTTGATCGAGAATGCGGGCATCGGAATGTTGCGGAATGAAGCTCGTCCCCAGCAACTCAAAACGCATCCGTTCGATCTCCTCAATCAGCGACGGGTTGTTCAGGAACCACCAGCAGCCGAAGATCATCAGGTTGCCAAATTTTCTCGCCGCCACGCACAATTCATGCTGGTTTTCGCGCGAAAGCATGGTCATCAGGAACTTGTTATCGGGGAATTGCCGGCACAGATTCGCAACCGACCCGATGTCGGCTTTGCCGAGCATATCACCGGCGTCGCGCAGGCCCGGATTCACCTGCCGGCGCGAGCCGATCATCATCGCGAACGGCAAACCCCGCTCGGCGCAAACCGGTAACACCACCCGTTCGAGCATCGTTTGCCCGGCCGTCGCAACGGCATCACTCGGGTCGGCAGGATATCGGAACTCGGGCCCCAGGCTGACGGCCAGGTAGATCGCCCGCTGGCGGTCGATCCACTCGCGCAAGAATCGCCGCGATTCTTCAACCGTCGCGTCGTCGATCTCACTCGATACGCGATATCCCCATTGGCTCAACTGTTTGCCGGCGGCGGGAAATTCCCGCAGGATCGGATCGATTCGCAATACCGCCCTGAATCGCGGGTCGTCCAGGGCGGCGGGGTTTGCCAGCCAGCGCTGCCGCTCGTTTTCATCGAACACCGGGTTGGTCATGGTGATGGATTTCACGTTGGCAATTTCCATCACCCGGTCGATGTACCCGCTGGGATCCTGCTGCCGAAAAAAACGCCGGTAGGGCTCAAGCGATTTTTCATTGGGATCAAGACCAAGTCGCTGCAGGGTGGTCAGCACCCCGCGACAGGCTTCGCTGATCGGCGTGCGCTCGACGAACAGGTGCTTCCAGATATGGTCCGCCTGCTGCTGTCGGGTCATGGCCCAGAATTGCTCATATGGCAATACCTTCGCCGGAACGACCCGATACACCTCGGCCACCAGGTAGTGATACGTCACCAGCTCATCCACCCCCCAAAGCATGAGCCCCGCCGGATCGGTGTGCCCCGTTCGATTGGGCACCGGCGTGCCAAAGCCCGGTGAGTACAGGTGCGTATGGAGATCGACAATTGGCTGGGAAGCCAGGGCCTCGTGCACCGTTGGAAGAATTTGGGAACGAGAAAGAGTGTCGCCGGGCGGGGTCATGGTGTGGTGAAGGTATCGGTTGCCTCTACTTTATGGCCGTCGGCACGGGCGGGACGCCCGTGTCACATTAAAAGAGCTGAACCCACGAACGGCGCGGGTTCGCTGAATTGCGATGTCGGACGCAGATCATGGCTGCCGGAGTCAACGGCGCTTGTTCGCGCACGGCTATTTAGGACGAACGACAGCATCCCGCATCGCCTCCCGCAACCGGCCCGCGTGGCTCTGGAGTAATCGCCGGGCGGCATCGGCGTCAATATTCCGGGCGTGCATAACGACTGCCGTTTTCACATGGCCGTCGGCGCGATCCAGAAGCTGAGCGCATTGATCGGGCGGCAGGCCGGTGAGCGTGGCGACGATGCGCCCGGCGCGATCGCGCAGCTTGGCATTGGTCGCCTTCAGGTCCACCATCAGGTTTTCATAAACCTTGCCCAGTTGCACCATCGCCAGGGTGCTGATGGTGTTGAGAATGAGTTTGGTTGCCGTCCCGGCTTTGAGGCGCGTGGAGCCGGTGATGACTTCCGGGCCGGTTAAGGGCCGGATGATCACGTCCACCGCGGGCTCATTGGCAACCGGTTGCACGCAGGACATGAATATGGTTTTGGCGCCGCGCTCGGCGGCGCGGCGCAGGGCGCCGTGAACAAACGGCGTGGTGCCGCCGGCGGCAATGCCCATCGCCACGTCACTTGGACCCAGCGCGTTGGAATCCGCCGCCGCCGCTCCATCCTCCGCGCGGTCTTCGGCTCCTTCCTGCGCCGCAAACATGGCCGCCTGCCCCCCGGCGATGACGCCCTGCACCATCCGCGGATCGGTGCGAAAGGTGGGCGGGCACTCGGCGGCGTCCAGCACGCCCAGCCGGCCGCTGGTCCCCGCGCCAAAGTAAATCAGCCGGCCCCCACCGCCGAGGGCCGACACCACCAATTCGATCGCCCGCGCGATGGCATGTTGCTGCGTCGCCACCGCCGCCGCCGCAAGGGCGTCCTGCGCGTTCATCAGCGCGACGGCCTGTGCGATGCTCATTGCATCCAGGTTCATCGACTCCGGGAGGCGCAGCTCGGTAAGAAGATGCGAACGATCCATGAGGCCGCGAGTGTAAGGCCCGGCGCCGGGCGACGCAATTCGGCGGTGGCATTAAGAGGTTGCGCCAAGAGCGCCAAGAAGCCAAGGGCGCCAAGATCCCAAGAAGGACAAGAAAGATAACGAACCAACGCCATTTGTGGATTCAGATCCTTTAACGTGACACGGGCGTCCCGCCCGTGCCTACGGCTGCAGAGCAGGGAAAATCGATGCATTCTGAGTTCCATGCAACACGCACGGGCGGGACGCCCGTGTCACGATTGAGATTGCATTTCCCGGCCTGATACCCTTCGGCTTACGACGCAGATGAATCGCGCGTGGTCGCGCTCCGCTATTTAGAAACCCATAGACATGATCAATTGATTTCATCTTCTTGGCGTCCTTGGCGTTCTTGGCGCATTTCTTCCCCCAAAAACGCGCATCAAATCCAATCCCAAACCTGATCATCGCGGATCGTCCATTGTGACCTTCCGCGCGCCCGGCTATAGTTTTCGCTCTTGGCTTGAGGAGTTGAATGGCGCCGCTGGTGGTTGAAAACGCATCGAAGCAGTTCCGGCAGGGGGACCGTCCGGTCAGCGCGCTGGATAAGGTGAGCCTGCAGGTCGCCAAGGGGCAATTTCTTGCGGTCATGGGCGCCAGCGGATCGGGCAAGAGCACGTTGCTTCACTTGATGGCCGGCCTTGCCAAGCCGGACGGCGGGCGCGTTGTCGTCAACGGCACCGACATCGGCGCCCTCAATGACCGCGATCTCACGCTGTTTCGCCGGCGGCACATCGGGCTGGTGTTCCAGTCCTTCAACCTGATCCCCACTTTAACCGCCGAGGAAAATCTAGCGCTCCCATTGATGCTGGAAGGAAAGAACGGCGCCGGGCAGGCGAAGGTGAACGAGTTGCTGCAAAGCCTGGGCATCACCAGCCGCCGGGAGCATCGCCCCGACGCCATGAGCGGCGGCGAGCAGCAGCGGGTTGCTATCGGGCGCGCCCTGGTTTCCGACCCGGCGGTGATTCTCGCCGACGAACCGACCGGCAACCTCGATTCGGTCAATAGCCGATCCGTCTGCGAACTGCTCCGCGACCTGTGCGGCATCCACGGCAAGACCATCGTCATGGTCACCCACGAACCCACCGTCGCCGCGTATGCGCAGGAAGTGGCCGTGCTGAAGGACGGGCATCTGATCGACCGCTTCCCCACCGATGCCCTCGACGGCAGCCAGGGTCTGGCCGCGCGGTATCAGGAATGCCTGAGGTAGAATGTTTTGCGGCTCAACAACTGTGGTTGCGGGCTCTGAAAGAGGGCGTGACGTATCACGGGCGTCCCGCCCGTGCAGAGGGCATGAAATTGGAAATGTCGTATTTTGCCCAGAGCGACAAAAACATACTGCAATGAACCTAAGCCGATGACTATGCACTTGCAAATCACGATTTTCGCCGGTTCCGAGGCAACACGCACGGGCGGGACGCCCGTGATACGGCGAGCGTTTTCATACACCGGCGCACGAAGGTCCCTTTCGATTCGCGCGCCGAAGGGTTTGTGACACGGCGCCATTACTAGACTAAGAGTTAATCCTTTCTCCCCCGCACTCCGCATGTTCATCCGCAAGCTCGCCTTCTCCAATTTCGCGGCACGCAAAACGCGTGTCGCGCTGACCCTGGCGGCGGTGGCGCTGTCGGTGAGCCTGGTCGTGGCCGTCACCAGCGGGTATGCCTCGCTGTTTGAGGCCGCGTTCAAATTCCTCAATCAATACATGGGGGCGACCGATGCGCGGATCGTCAACAAAACCGATCCATTCACAGGCGTCCCGTGGAAGGTAATCGAGGAACTTCGGGCAGACCCGGATGTGCGGCAGGCGGATGGTCGATTGGAGGTCGAATCCAAAATAAGGTATGCCGCCACCGACAGCGATGCGGACGCCACCGATTTGCCTGAAGAGCCGGCCCCAGGCGCCAAGAATTCCAGCACGGACAGTCAAACGCAACCGGCGTCGCCCGACAAAGCCCCTGCCACTACGCCGCGGATGATCACCAAATCCGTGCGCGTGATTGGGATCGACCGGCCCGGGGATCGGCGTGTGGATCGCATGCCGCTGGAAGCCGGCCAATGGTTTAGTGCTTCCACAGGCAACGTCGCCGTGATTGATCAGCAGGTCGCCAAGCTCCTGAAGATCGGGCTTGGCGATTCCTTCACGCTGCCTTACGGGAAAAAAACGCTGACGCTCAAGGTCGTGGGAATCGCGCACAAGCCTGCCGTGTTGGCCGTGAATATGCGGACGGCTTACCTCCCCTTGCACACCCTGCAGGATTTGCTTCCCAATGGCCCGGGGCACGTCAGCGAGGCGCTGATTGACCTGAAGGGCCAGTCTCAACCGCGCGTGTTTGAGCGGCGATGGAAGCAGAAGTTTGCCGCCGAGAAGTCGGAATTGACCCTCCGCCTCGCCGCCGACATCCACCAGCAGATGGACAACAATCTGCAAGGCATCCGCCTGCTCAGCTACCTGGGCGGCGCGGTGTCGATGTTATCCGCGACGTTCATCATTTTTACGGCGCTGAGCATGGGGGTTTCCGAGCGCCAGCGCTCGCTGGCGATGCTGCGGGCGGTGGGCGCGTTCAAATGGCAGATCGGGGCGCTGGTGGTTTTCGAGGGGATGATTCTCGCCGTCGCCGGGCTTCTGATCGGAATACCGCTTGGGTTTCTGTGGCTCAAAATCCTATCGCTCTGGTTTTACAAGCTCTTCACGGCGGGCGCGGTGGTGAGTTGGGGCGGGGTTGCGTTTGGCGCGGGGGGAACGCTGATCACGTCACTTGCCGCGAGCCTGCTGCCCGCCTGGTCCGCCACGCGCGTCAGCCCGCTGGAAGCCATGTCGCCGCCGGCGGTGCGGCCCGGCGATCGGGCGCCGGTGGGTTGGGCTTTTATTGGACTGATCCTGATCGCGATCGACCCTTTCCTATTCTCTGATAAATTTGTGCGACTGGTTCATTTCCTGGGCGCCGCCGAGCCGGCAAAGGCGTCGCGCGCCCCCAAATTTTATCTGCATTTCGCGCTCGGATTGCCCGGATTGTTTGTCGGATTCTTTCTGCTGGCCCCGTTGTTCGTCTGGACGATGGAGCGCGTGCTGGGGCCGATCGTAGCCGCGGTTTTTGGCCTTCGCTTCACGCTGCTCCGCCAGCAACTCAGCACCGGGCTGTGGCGCGCCGCCGGCACATGCGCCGCGCTGATGGTGGGGTTGGCGGTGCTGGTGGTGATGCAGGCAACGGGGTATTCGCTGCTGGGGGGATGGCGGCTCCCCGATAAGTTTCCCGACGTGTTCATCCGAACATCCGGGCTTACGCCCCAGGCTGAGCAGCAGCTTGCAAAGACTCCCGGCTTTGAGGAATTGATGCCGGTGACGCTTGCTTCGCCAACCATGGGCGGCAGCCCGTTTGCGATTGGCGCCACCATGCTTCTGCCTAATGCCACGCTCTTCATCGGAGTTGATCCGACCAAGGCATTCCAAATGATGGAACTGGAGTTCCGCCAGGGCAATCCCAGGGACGCCCAGGCGCATCTTGAGCATGGCGGGTGGGTGATTGTCACCCAGGAATATCATCAGGTGACCGGGGCGAACGTCGGCGATCCGATCGTACTGGGCAGCCAGACGTTTCATATTGCCGCCGTGGTCTGGTCGCCGGGCATCGACGTGATGGTCGGCATGTATGACATGGGCAGCCAATTCGAGCAGCGCACCATTTCCAGCGTGTTTGGCTCGAACGCCGACGGGAAAAAATACTTCAACGCCCGGCCCTATCTCTATGCCGCCGAACTGGTGCCCGGAACGCAACGGCTGGAACTCATCAAGCGCATTGAGGAGCGGCTTCACACGCAAGGGTTTCAGGTCGGCGACGTACGCGATCTCAAGGACAAAATCGAGACGGCCTTTTACCGCCTGCTGCACCTGCTCAGTGTCGTCGCCTTCGCCGCGATGGCGGTGGCCTCGCTGGGCGTGACCAATACCATCATGGCCGGCGTGCGCAGCCGGCGCTGGCAATTCGGCATTCTCCGCAGCATCGGCGTCACCCGAAGCCAGCTCCTGCGCCTCGTGCTCGCCGAGGCGCTACTCCTGGGCCTGATCGGCTGCATCCTGGGCCTGGCCGCCGGCTTTGAAATGACCCACGACGCCAACGCGCTCACGACCGTCATGACCGGCTACGATCCGCCATTGGTAATCCCCTGGCCGCTGATCAACATTGGGATCGGCGCCGTTTTGTTCATCTCCTTGTCGGCGAGCCTCTGGCCCGCGATTAGTGTCGCCAAGGCCGAGCCGCTGACGTTGCTGCAAGCGGGGCGGGCGTCGGCTTGAGCGGAATCCGGGCGGCAAACAAAGAAATACTTAACCGCAGAGACGCAGAGACGCAGAGACGCAGAGACGCATACTGGAAAGCACATGCCCTCTTAACTTTGACAGATCAAAGCTTTTTATTTAATGCGAGCCGATTCAAAGCTTCCGAATGCTTCTCCGCGTCTCTGCGTCTCCGCGGTTGACTCTTCCTGCGGCGGAACAGTTGGCCGATGTTTACGAATAGACGCAAATGAAGCATAACTATTCTCGGCTATTCATTTCCGCGTCGCCGCCGTGATGGCCAGCAGCGCGGGCACGGCCACTCCCTTGTCTTTGCCGTAAACCAAATCGATCGTCGCGATCTGTACGTCCGGCCGCGGGTTGTTCCATTGCTGGCTGTACGCAACCGCGTGCATGGGCGTCCCCTCGTATTTGCGTTCCCAGGCGATCTGCGCGCCGGGCAACGGCCGCGGATTTTCCTGCGCGTAATTCTCAACATCGGTCTCGGAGCGGATTGGAATGTGCGCCGTTTTTCCGTCGGCATAATGAATGAAATAGCGGGCCATCTCGAACGGTTTGCCCTGCTTCCTTTCCTCCTCATTGCGCCGCCGATCGATTCGGGCGGCCTGGAGGAAAAACAGGGCATCCGCCTTGCGATGCACGGGAATGCCAACCACTTCCTGAGGCAAGTGATTTGGGATTCCCGGGCCGCCCAGCATGATAACCGTCGGCACCGGCGAGGTCGCAAATTCAAATACATCGTACGGCACTCCCGCAAACGACTGGCGGCCCACGGGCATCTCCGCGAAGGTTTGCTTGCGGTCGCCAAACCAGCCGCGATCGGTGCGGTATTGGTTGGCCTGCTTGCTGATGTCCACCGGCGCAAAGGCGACGTTGGCGCCGACGATTACGCTGCCGCCGCCGGTGAAGGGAGCTTTCAGGTTTCGCAGGAGCGTGGCAAAGATCGAGCGCTTCTTGATCGCGTTGACCGCGACTTCCTCCTGATCCTTGAACAACAGGTTGCATAACACGATGCCGCCCTTGTCGCGCGGGTACTCCATCATCCCGCCGACGTTGAGCATCTGCCGCACGTTTTTGTAAAACGCCGGCGGCCGCTGGGCCTTGAGATAGATGTTGTCGATGCCGATGAGATGGCCCGTGTTCGGCTTTTCCTGCCAGCCGGCAATCTGAAGCGTCAGCTCCTCCGCCGCGCGCGGCGGGTTGATGACGAACGTCTGCGGCTCGCCGTTGGGCTGCGTGTCGAACGACAGCATCTTCGCCTTGTCATTACTGAAAATTAGATTGACCTTCGTTTGCGGCAGGTAATTGGTGTTTCCGATCCAGGTGAACTCAGTGATCGCCTGCTCCCGTGGGAAAACCATCGGCACGCTGGGCAGCGAGCCGTCGGTTGGGATCGGCCAGTTGATAATCAACGGCCAGCCGTCGGCGTTGATGAAGCCGTTGGTGATGTTGTCGAAGGCGAAGAAACTACTTTTGGCGAAGGGGGCTACCTCGTCGTAGTCAACGCAGTAACTGAATTCATCATCGACGACATACTCACCGTCCTGCCAGGGGAAGATGCGTTTGGACGAATACATCGCGACATCGCCGGCGGGAATGCCGGCGGTCAGCGGGCTGCGCACCGCCGGGAATGTCACGCGCTCGCGTTTGAACTTTCGGATCATGTGGGCGAAACCGACGATCTTGTTGTAGCTCTCCAGGTCTTCGGGCGTGAGGCCGTGCAGGACGATCCATCCGCCGGCCTGGGTGAAGTCGGAAACGGTGTCCGGATGCTCCGAGAGCGCGGCAAGATTGGCGGGCGTCGCTTCGATGACCGCCACCTTCTCGCCGGGCTTGGCGATGGCTGTTAGCGGCTCGGCAACAGATTGATAAGTGAGCCCAATCGCCTGCGCGACCTTCACGAGTTGCGAATCCGGCGACGCGGTCAGCGTCGTCGGGCGAAAGGTTTGCTTATACGTGGCGCCGTAGTGAATCAGGTTGAACAGGAGTTGTTGCGCGGCCGCATTCTTCGCCAGTTTCTCTTCCAGGGTGAGCTGACAAAGCAGCAGCAGTCCCTTCTCGACAGGCACCTCCACCAGTGCCGAGTTCTTCAGCAATTCATCACACTCGATGAGCGACTTTGCCCCGCGCGTCGGCTTGGCATAGGCGTCTCGATAGACGATTTCATCGTCGCCCCAGGTGAAAAAGTCCTTCGACTGCAAGCCGGCCAGCGCGGGATGGCTGGCGTCTTCAATGAACGCAACACGGCCCAGGTTGCTTGCCGGCTCCATCTCCGCTGGGATCGCCTGATATTCCAACGGTTCTTTTTGCTCGAGCACGATCACCGCCCGCCCGCTCGACGCCCACGCCGCCAGCGCGCTCGAAGCGCGGTTGGTATGATCCAGTGCATCTTTGCCAATGAGCAATACCTTGCCATTTGGCGGCAGCGACTTCAGGTCGAGCATCGAAGTGAACGCGACGCCCTGGCGCTTTAGAAAGTCGCCGGCAACGCCGGTCGGATCGAAGACAGCCAGTTCCCCCTGCTTCAGTCTCGTAATCCCCGTGGCCTTGACTTCTCCCGCAAGAGCCGGCAAAACCGAAACCGCCTTGCTGTCCCGGAATACTTCTTTTCCCTTCGTCGCAAGCGTCAGCAACAATTCGCCTTCGGTGCGCTGCTGGACGATCGGCAGGGCAAATGAAATGACCATCCTTTCTTGTGTGCCGGGCGCAACCGAGTAGCTCTTGCTCGCGCCCGCCAGATTTTTACCGCCAATCGTCAAAGACCATGCGAACGTGATCGGGTCCGCCTCATGCGTGTCGTTATAGATTGCGATAGTGCGCTTAGCCTGTTCTCCCGAGCCGAACGTGAAATTCCATTCCCGGCACAGCGCCGCCCGTGGCGCGAAGGCAATGTATTGGCTGCCGTCGGCGTCGGTGGAGTTCATCCAAAAATCCCAGGCGCCGTAATCATCCCAGCGGTAGCCTTCCTGCAGGATGCGCGTCATCAGCCCGGCTGCCGGGAGCAGGCCGCTCTTGCCGGTGAGCGCCGCTTCCCCGCCGATGGCGGCAAGCTCGGGATGATTGCCGGCGATGAACCAATCCTCGCCGGCGAAGCGGGGCCGCTTTTGATCCCAGACCCATCGCCCGCGCCCGCCGCCGGTGACATTCGGGCTATAGGCGAGCGTGGGATATTCAGGCATTTTGCCGGTGATGTAATGATTTCCGCAGACCGGCAGCGTCTGCGCCAGACAGGCTGCTCCCCCGTCGCTCATGGTCGGGCGGGTGGGGTCGACGGCCTGCACCGCCTTTGAAGTAAGCGTTTCCTCACGCTCAAAGTCATCCATCAGGCCGCCGTAAAGATTGATGCAATTGATGAAGAGCCATTCATTCTCGATCGACCAGATCATGACGGACGGGTGATTGCGTTCGCCTTTCACCTGGGCGACGACCTGGTCGCGCCAGTTTTGCATGAGGTCCATTTTGATCGGCGAGTTGTTGTACAGTTTGCGCAATGCCGGGTCGGGTTCGTCGGCGTGGTAGCCGATGGCTTCGCCGTCGAGCATGCCGGAGCGACGGACGACGACTCCATTCTTGTCGAAGAAATTTAGCGCATCATCGGGTGACAATCCCAACCACGTCGTTCCCCAGAATCGCATCATCTGCTGGTGCGTCTTGCGCTGAAACGCAAGCCAGCTATCGGGCGAGGTGTTGAAGTGTTGGTCGCACCAGCCGTGGAAGGGAACGCCGTTGAGTTTGAAATGGATGCCGTCGATGCTCCATTCGCGGAACCCGAAAGGCGTATCCGAAACATCCACGATCTGCCCATTCTGACGCAGCGTGGTTCGCAGAATGTACATGTGGGGAGAATCGGGCCACCAAAGTTTGGGGTCGGCCCAATCCGCCGCGACCTCGGCCACCTGTTGATCCTTGCCATCAAGCTGGATGGGCTGGCGGCCAATGGATTTGGCAATCTGCCCGGAATCCGGATCGAGCACCTGGCACTCGAAATCGCTGGGCGCGGACCTGTGGGCCGGATTGGCCAGCGTAATCTCAAGGGCCAGTTGTTTGTGGGCGACGGAAGTTTTCACGAACACATCGGCGGCATATGCACCCCCCGCCGCGGTCAGCGTGACCGGCTGGAGGATGCCGCTTTCCGCATGGCTCCAGACCGGATACGCCAGGTCCTGAAACCCATCGTTGAAAAACCTGGTCGGCAAGTTGAACGTCCGCCGGAGCTTCATCGGATCAGCCGGGTTATAGCTGCGGCCATACCAGGCGTCGCGCACGCCGATCTGAATCACGTTCGCTTCGCCGGCCTTGATTCCCTTGCTGATGTCAATGTCGAAACGCGCGAATGGGTTTTTGTTGAATCCGCAATAAATGCCATTTACATAGACCGTGGTGTTGAGATTATTTTGCGGGAAAGTGAGGAAGAACGACCGCCTCGCCGCTTCTTTGGGAACGATCACTTTGGTGCGATACCAGAACCGATGTGCGAAGAGCAGATCGGGGCGCAACTCGTTGCGGTCGCCGGGCACCTGGATCGCGCCCCAAAAGGCATGTTGCGGCGTTGCCTTGATCGGCTCGGCGACCGGCCCGGGCAGCTCCTCCTCATCCCCGCATATCTCCCACAAGCCCGTCAGGACAACGCTCGACCGCACTCCCGCGGCCTTCGGGGCCGGCAAGGCATATGTTTGCTTCGCCGCCTGCTCGTCCCTGGCGGTCCGCCAGGCTTCGTCGGGCTTATAGCGCGAATGGGGCGTGAACGGTCCCTTCGACAGGCAGATCGCGTCCAGGCCGAACAGAATTTGCTCGAACTTCCCGTCTTTCCTTTTTTCTCGCGGAATGCGGATCGTGAAGATATGTTCGCCTATGGTCAGTTGAGGATCGCCCAACTTAAGCCACGCCGCCTCGGCGAAAAAATCCAATTCCATCGCATCGCGCGTCAGCTCGTCATGACTGACGGCTTTTAATTCCCCGCCATCCAGCTTCCACTGGAAGTTGGATGGCGCGAATTCAAATCCCAGCCGGGCCCATAGTTCGTATTTCCCAGCCGTCTTCACGGGCAATTTGTATTCGAGTATCACCCCATCGGCCGGTGTTGCTTTCTCGATGTTCTCGGCGTTGATTGCGATCGTGAGCCAATGGCCGTTGGAAAGCCAGTCGGCATGGCTGCTGCCGGCGTTGTTCCATTTCACATTCGCCGAGGCCGGCTGCTCTCCCTCGACCCACACATAATCCGCGGCGTGTGCGACAGGCGCCGACAAGACCAGCCCCCAAACGATCAGCACGCCCACCACACAATCTCGGCAAATGGGACGAAACATCTTCGCTCCAGGAACAGGGAAACAGACCTGCCGCGCATCCGGGTTGAATTCAATCGCGTGCAGGTCCAAGGACATGCCGCCGACACTACCCGGCAGCGAAGTTGGGTTCAACGGCGCCCCCCTCTCACGCTCACCGCTTGGCCTTAAATGTAAAAGCGGCGTCCGCGCACTTTTCTTCTTTTTTCTACCAAGGCAAGTAGCGAGGCTGTCGCTTTTACTTTCGATTGACACTTTGGGTGGATCGTCAATCTACCGATCCCCGCGCGAACGCCGATCCTGTTGCTGTGGTATGGTCCTCAAGACCCCCTCCCCTAAAGGAAACGCACATGAAGCACTGGTACATCGCGCTGTTGCTGACTCTCGCTACCGCCGCCTCTTGCTTTGCCGGTAACGAACACCACTATCTTTACCTGACCACGCCCGACGGCGCACAGGGCGGCGGATCGGGCGTCGGGCTGATGGTGTTCGACATCGATCAGGGTCACAAGCTGGTGAACCGCATCGACGTGCCCTCATTCCGCGAAGGCGTGCGCGGCGTCTGCGCCAACGCCAAGACCCGGCGCATTTACGTCACCACCACCAGCCGGCGAATCGTCTGCCTCGATCTGATGACTAACGCCGGCGGCAAACCCTCGGCCAAGGTCGCCTGGCAGAAACAGTATGACACCGGCTGCGACCGTCTGGCCATCACACCCGATGGCAAAACTCTCTACGTTCCCTGCGGCTGGTGGACGACTCAAAAAACATGGCTGGTTGTGGACGCGAAGGATGGCAGGGAACTATCTCGAATCGCCACCCCCGCCGCCGGTCATAACACCCTCGTCAGCCTCGACGGCTCGCGCGCCTATCTGGCGTCCAATAGTTGGCTCAGCGTGGTGGACACCAAGACCAACGCCGTCTTGCGCGAGATCAAGTCCAACAGTCGAAACTTTTTTCCCTTCACGATCAATGCCGACCATTCCCGCGCATATGTCTGCCTCGGGCAGGAAGTCGGGTTTGAAGTCATGGATCCGCATGCTGGCAAGATTCTGGAAACCGTATATCCCGATGGCCCCCGCCAGAATCACCGCACGCACGGCATCGGCCTGACGCCCGACGAAAAGGAAATCTGGATCGCCATCCAGGGCGACAGCGCGATTTACGTTTTCGACAACACCGCCAATCCCCCAACGCAAAAAGCCCGCCTTGAGGTAAGCAAAGCCGGCCACGGCTGGATCGGTTTCAGCCGCGACGGCCATTACGCCTACACGTCCTCCGTCGAAGTCTTCGACGCCAAAACCAAGAAGGTCGCGGCGATATTGAAGGATGAAATGGATAAGCCCGTGTGCGGATCGAAATTTGTCGAGGTGGATTTTAAGGACGGACAAGTTTCAGCGGTCGGGGACCAATTCGGAGTGGGAAGAAAATCAACGCAGCCCGATTAAACGTGGCGCTTCAGCCATCTGCAATGACCTTGCTTTCGTGACACGGGCGTCCCGCCCGTGCCTGTTGCTTATAGATGGAAAGAGTTGCGTTTGTTCTACTGCCGCGCCATCGGCACGGGCGAGACGCCCGTGATACGTTGACCCATTCCTTCCACGCATCACACCGCGTTGCATTAGGCGGAAGCGATACAATTGAACAATTGAACAATGTGCGGCCTTGCCGGGGCTCGCTTGAGTGTGCGACAACGATGGTCACGATGAATAGACTGCATTTCGTGCGACCCTGGCGGCTGTTGCGGGATGTGGTGGATCTCTGCTATCCGCCGACTTGCGCGGCCTGTCAGGCGTTTTGCGGGGAGGCGGGGGAATTATGCGGCGGGTGTTCGGCGCAACTTCAGACGCTCGAGTCGACTCCGGCCTGCGACTTATGCGGCCGCTCGCTGGCATATCCCGATGCGCCCTGTCCGCATTGCCTGGGGCTGGGCATCTCCCACTACGATCGCGTGGTCCGTCTGGCAAGTTTCGATCCCCCATTGCGGCTGCTGGTGCATCGTTTCAAATACCACGGCCATTGGCCGGTGGGCGAAATGCTCGCGGATCGATTGCTCGGCAGCGAACGCGCGAAGGGGTTGCTCAGCGAGGCCGACTGCCTGCTGCCAGTGCCGTTGCACCGCCTTCGGCAATTTGTGCGCGGCTACAACCAGGCGCACGTCGTCGCCCAGCGGCTGGGTCGGCGATGCAATCTCCCTCTGGCCGACGCTGTGGCGCGACATCGATATACCCAGACCCAAACCCACCTGCATTCCCGCCGCCAGCGGATGCGGAATTTGAAGGATGCGTTCGTCCTCAAGGACCCGGACCAAATCCGCCGACGGCACATCGTTGTAATCGACGACGTGATGACCACCGGCGCCACGCTGCAAATCCTCGCCCGCGCCCTGCGCCCCGCCCGCCCGGCAAGCCTGTCGGCGATCGTCGTCGCCGTCGCGGACCCGAAGAAAATGGGGACCTAAAAATAGCTTGCGCGACTACGCGCTATTCGTCTGTGGCATAGGCAGCAGGGTGTCAGGCCGGGAAATGCAACCTCAACCGTGACACATGCGTCCCGCCCGTGCGTGTTGCATGGAACTCGGGACGTTTGGATTGCCTCTACTTTATAGCCGTCGGCACGGGCGAGACGCCCGTGTCACAATAAAAAAACCTGAACCGAATGTCGCGGATTCCCTGAATTGCAAAGTCGGACGCGGATCACGGCTGCCGGAGTCAACGGCGCTTGTTCGCGCACGGCTATTTTAGCCTCCGATCCGGGGCGGCGCGGGTACGCTCTGCCCCGGCGTGGATACCGGGTTGCGGCGCTGCGGCCCGGACGTATCCTCTGCTCGTTCGCGCATGCCACGGCAGGCCGGCGCGATGCAGAGCACAAGACGCGCGCCCGGCGCGCGAACGCCGATCATGGGAGCGCCCGCCGGCGGGCGGCGAAACGATTGAACGCATTTCCCGATGAACTTCGCCTGGCGCTGGTGCTGCTGCTTAATGTTGCGGTGCTTGCCTCCGCGTGGCGCTTCGCGCGAAGGCGCGGTGAAGGGGGAATGTTGCAGGCCGCGTGTGACGCGTTGCTGCTCGACTTCCTCGTGCAATATGCCGCCGTCGCTTTGCCGGGCGTGTGCGGCGTGTTCTGTGTCTCAACCATGTCGGCGGTCGCGCTGGTTGCTGCCGCGATACTATGGTTTGGCGCGGAGCGAACCCGTGACGATGCGATTTTTCCCGATCGCTGGCGCCGCGGCGCGTCAGGCCGCTGCGTAGGGTCCGCTTCGGCGGACGCTGTCGGACCGCCGGGCTATTCCGCGTCCGCTGAAGCGGACCCTACGAAGAGTGACGGCGCGAGCTCGACTTTGAGGCGCATTGTCTCACTAAATACAAAACACCCCGATACCTCTCATCTTTTCCTCCTCGCCTGCACGCTTTTCGTGATCGGCTATCTTGGCGGCTACGGCTACCTTCTGCGGCTGATCCCCCCCACCGCCACCGACTCCCTGGTGTATCATTTGCCGACGGCGGTGCAGTGGATTCAAACCGGAAGGCTGGGGATTTATCCGACCTGGTACTGGAACCCGGCCGCCAGCTATTCGCCGGCCACCGGCTCGATATTCATGGCCTGGTGGATGGCGCCGGCGGCCAATGACGTGTTCGTGCGGTATGTGCAGATTCCGCCGTTGATGCTGGTGTTTTTCGTGGCGGCGCGGATGTGCCGGGTGATGGGATGCGGGAGATCGCTGGCCGGCCTGATCGCGGTGGCCGCCGCGCTTTCGCGCCCGCTGTTCAGCGAGGCCATGATTCCCAAGGATGATCTGTATGTGACGGCATTCGTCGCGTCGGCGGTGCTGGCATTCACCCGGCAGTCGCTGAGCGACCGGCTCGGTCCTTGGCGCGCGGGCGTGGCGCTGGGATTCGTGCTGGCCAGCAAATACACCGCGCTACTGGCCTGCCCGGTATTTTTGTTTTTGATGGATGCGCCTTTTCGCGCGCGCTGGAAGCCGAGGCACTTCTTGATCGCTTTCGGGATCATCATTGTGATGGCTGGGCCGTGGTATTTGCGAAATCTTTTGCTCACGGGCAATCCGCTCTACCCGGTGGACGTGCGGCTGGCCGGCCTGCACTGGCAGGGGCTGTTCGGCACCGAGCGCGATCGCCAGCTCCGCAGCGCGGCGGGTGTCTGGAAAATGCTCGCCGAAACATACAACAGCATTCCGCTCGCGTTGATCGTCGCGCTGGCGACGGGATGGCTTTGGGCTTGCGTTGCCGGAGGCCGCGCGCTTTTGCGCGATCCGCTGCCGCGTGTTTGCGTGATCGGCTCGGCCGCGACGCTGCTGATTTTTCTGATTACCTCGCCGCATCACGAGGTGCGCTACATCTTTCCGCTGATCGTGCTCTGGTTCGCCGCGATCGGGATGGCGCTGGAACGCGGCCTCCGCAATCAGCGGGCCCAACTGGCTTTCGCGGGGGCATTGGCCGCGATCTGCGTTGCCACGAGTTTCAATACGATTTCCTATCAACATGGCAAAATTCACCTGAGTTTCACGCTCATTTCGGTGGTTGCCACCCTGACTTTAACCGCGGCTTTATTGGCGGGTCTGGGCACGCTCCTGATGCTCTCCACGAAACGCCTGCGGCCTCCGGCCCGATATCGCGCGCTCGCGGACGCGGCGGTTATGGCGGGCGCGGTGGTGCTCGCGTACATCAACTGGCACGCCTACGTCCAGGACTATCGCGACCAGCGAATGGCGATCTGGGCCAGCCCAACCGCCTACCCGCGCCAAGGGCCGACGTGGGCGTTTGTAGACAAACACATCCCCGCCGGCGCGACCATCGCCTACGCCAATACCTATTTCGTCTATCCATACTACGGCTTCGATTATCGGCATCGCCTCGTCTACGCCCCCACCCGTGCCGGATTGCATGACTTCGTGCATTTCCCGCGGATGGGAGATCGCGTGCCCGGCGATGCGATCGTGGAAACCATGACCGCCGTCATGGATGGCGATTCAGACCGCGCAACGTGGATGGCCAACCTGCGCGCCGCCGGTGCGGGCTGGCTGGTCGTCGCCAAACATGACCTGGACGCCGATCCACCCGAATTAAAATTCGCGGGGCGAGATTCCCGTCGCTTTGTTAAGGTTTACGAGGATCCGGCGAGCGTGGTGTTTCAGTTCGATTGGAAATGACGCGAGGTGATCACCCAGGCTCGCGAGAGAATTGCTCCGTCGTCGGTTTCGTAATCTCATGAAAGGCTGTCCCCCTGCCGGACACTACGATGTCCCGTAGGAAACCTTTAACAAGGAGACAGCCATGAGAATTGAGTCGAAGGTAACGCAAGTGGGCCTGGATAACCACAAGAATTTCAGCCGCCTG
>DASRLH010000037.1:0-11992 GCA_035648595.1 Tepidisphaeraceae bacterium | reverse complement strand
CGCCGAGCCTTCAGTTCATCTGACGTGATTCGAGCCATGGTTGATCCTCCGTGATCGCTGGTGCCACTCCTACAGACGGCGTCCTTACCGTCACCCCTATTATTGCACCGCCAGCGTCGTGCAACAACGGTCGTGCACCCTCCGAAGGCGCGGATTTGCGCAAAGGCCGCAAAGACGCGGAGTCACAAAGGAAAATCCAACATTTCAGACAAAACATCTTTTATTGTTGTCGATTCCTGACATCTCTCACACAGACGAACTGATCCCGTATCCTCATCGACTTCTCCACTCCGCGCCTTTGCGCCTCTGTAACTCTGCGCGGATCTCCCGTCGGCTTGTAAACCGCCGCAGGTAACGTACAATAAGATACCGTGAGGTCGGCGCGAGCGGCGGGTGTGAAAGCATCTGCCACAAGCGGCCGACCCTGGAGCGACCCGTCGGGCGCGGATGGCGGGTTGCCTTGTGGTCTATTTGACGTAACCTCCGGAGACGGCGCAAGTTGTTCGCCCCGCCGGGGTTGGAAACGAAACGTGGCTTTCCTGGGAGTTCCACTCGTGCACGCGATTGCCCCATTACTTCTGTCGGCGTTTGTCGCGCTGGCGGTTTGTTGGCGATCGTGGGGAACACTGCTGGCGGTTCGGACCATCGTCCGGGCCGATGCAGCGGTGCCGGTGCGCGCTGATTTGCTTATCGCGCGCATTCCCGGCCGGGTTATCGGGCGGCAGATCGTCGATTTGACAATCCTGTCGCCTCAACGTGCGCCGCCCGCGGTCCTGGGTTCCAATTCGGGGCCTAACGTTCCGCGGACGGAGCCGGGCGCTGGGCCCACTTTCCTGTCGCGACCGACTGGCTTAAACTCCGGCCCCTCGCCGGCTTAGTCCCGTTTCGTACGGGACTGCTTGCGCCACTGTCGCGACGAACGCCGCCCGTGCCTTAATCGGCATCGGCTGCGCTCACGTCAGATCAGCCTCCCTTTTATCCGCATTTGTAATCGCCGGGGATCGCGTGGCCCTCTGGGTCAATCGATTCGCGTGCGAAGTGAACGCTCACGATTGTTCCCGCGATTGGCGGCCGCGCCAAAATATGCCGGGGCAAAGGGAGCAATTTATGACCGCCGGATGGATCTTCATTGGAATTGCGATCGGACTCGCCCTTGGCTTAGCCGGGGCATTTCTTTACATCAGGAGCACCAGCGAAAATATTCTCACCCGTTCCCGCAAGGATGCCGAGCAGACCCGTGAAAACGCCACGCTTGAAGCCCAGAACAAGGCCAAGGAAATCGAACTGGCCGCCCGCCAGCAGCAGATCAAGTTCAAGGAGCAGTTCGACCGCGAAAACTCCGCCGCCCGCAACGAACTCAAGTCGCACGAGCAGCGCCTTTCAAAGCGAGAGGACATGCTCGACCGCAAGCTCGACACGCTTTCGGTCAAGGAAAAACACCTTGAAGAACTGGAAACCCGCCTCGAAAAGCGCGACAAGCTGGCGGCTCAAAAGGAGCAGCAACTGACCGACCTCCTGCAACAGCAGAAGGACAAGCTCATGCAGATTTCCAACATGACCACCGACCAGGCCCGCGAGGTGCTCCTGCGGCGGGTCGAGGATGAATGCCGCGGCGAGGCCGGCGCGATCATCCAGAAGATCACCGATCAAACCCACGAAGAGGCCAAGGAAAAGAGCCGCCAGATCATCCTGCAAGCCATCCAGCGCTACGCCGCCCAGCAGACCAGCGACCATACCGTCAGCACCGTCACGATCCCCAGCGACGACATGAAAGGCCGCGTGATCGGCCGCGAGGGGCGCAACATCCGCTCCTTCGAGAAAACCACCGGCGTCGATGTCATCATCGACGACACGCCCGGCGTCGTCGTCGTCAGTTGCTTCGACCCGGTTCGCCGGGAGATCGCCCGCATCTCCCTGGAGCGGCTGGTCGCCGATGGCCGGATTCACCCGGCACGCATCGAGGAAGTCGTCGCCGCCGTCTCCAAGGAAATGGACGAGGAATTGCTTCGGCTCGGCAAGGAAGCCGTGCAGGAAGCCAACCTACCCAACCTTCCCCGCCCCATTTTGCCGATGCTCGGCCGTCTCGCCTATCGCACCAGCTATGGCCAAAACGTGCTGCGCCATTCGCTGGAGGTCGCGTACCTCGCGCAAGTGATGGCGGATGAATTGGGCCTGGATGGCGCCACCGCCCGCCGCGCCGGCTTGCTGCACGATCTTGGCAAAGCCATGGACCACGAGCAGGAAGGCGGCCACCCCCTCATCGGCATGGAATTCCTCAGAAAACTCAACGAAGGCGAAGCCGTCCTAAACGCCTGCCTCGCCCACCACGGCGACGTCCCCGCGACGACGCCGTATACGCCCCTGATCATGGCCGCCGACGCCATCAGCGCCAGCCGCCCCGGCGCCCGCCGCGAGAGTCTGGAACGCTACATCAAACGCCTGCGCGAACTCGAAGAACTCGCCACCACCTTCGATGGCGTGCGCCAAGCCTACGCCATCCAGGCAGGCCGCGAGGTGCGCGTGATCGTCGATGCGAAAATGGTGGATGACAAAATCAGCGCGAAAATCGCGCGCGATATCGCCAAGAAGATCGAGAATGAGATGACGTATCCGGGAGAGATCAAAGTGACGGTGATGCGGGAGGTGAGGAGCGTGGAGTATGCGAGGTGATGGGACTCGACGCCCATTCACATTCATATGTTAGGGGAATTTTGCCATGAGGTGCGAATTGAGGGACCGACCAACATTCGACGTAGCAAAAGAACATAACCGCCTGAGATTGGAGCGGCAAATTAAAAGCGATGCGCCTCGTCCAACAGCGCCTCAATCAATCGGCCCGCTTTATCCATGTCATCATATGTCACCGGCGGCTGGGCGCCGGTGCGCAAGGCCTGGTAGGTTTGATCCAGGAACGTGCGCAATCCCTCGTACGGCGTCTTTTGCATGATCTTGTTGCGCAAGCCGGTGGCGCTGGCCTTCATTAGCCCGACGCCGTTGGCGAATTGGTTGATTAGGGGGGAAAGCTGCTGGCCGCCTTTGCGAGGGCGGACGATGCGCAGGTGCGGCTGGAACAGGTCGGTTTCCACCCAGCCCTGAGTGCCGCGCACGGTGAGGGCGAAGCAATCGGGGCCGGCGTGGCTGGTGAAACGGATGCGGGCGTGAACCGGGCCCCCGATCACCAGAGCGTCCAGGTCATCATGCTTAAAAAGCCCGTCGGTTCCGTGCTTGCTCCAGGCGGCGGCCACGCGCTCGAAACTGGGGAGGAAGCGCAACGCCAGATAACACAAGTGCGTAATGAATTCGTGAATGACGCCGGCGGGCATGCGATGGCTGGGGTGGGGCAGATTTTCGTCCATGTAGCGCCCGCCGGGCTTGCGGATGGCCAGGGCCATGCGCACGTCCACCTCGCGCACCTCGCCGAGCCGGCCTTCGCGCACCAGGCGCTCGATGGCCAGCACCGGCTCATTGAAGCGGTAGTTGTGGTCCTCGATGATCCGCCGGCCGCGCGTTTCGGCGAGTGCCCAGAGCTCCTGAAACTCTCGGTGCGTGGGCGCGACCGGCTTCTCGACAATCACATGCGCCCCGGCATTGAGCGCATCGGACACCAGTTTCGCATGCGTATTAGGCGGCGTAAGAACGTGCACCACATCGGGCCGGGCGTCCGCCAGCATTTGTGCCGAATCGGTATAGGCCTTGGCGGCGCCGGAACGCTCGACGGCGTATTTGGCCAGCGAGAGGGAAAGATCGCACACGCCGGCCAGAACAATGCGCGGGTCGGCGGCCAGAAACCGCAAATGCTCCTCGGAGATTTTCCCGGTGCCGATCACCGCGGCGCGAAGAGGTTGTTGGGGAGGGGGCGTCATATTCGTTGCCAATGAAGGGACAAGGAAAGGTCGTCGCGGAAAATCCGAAATCCGAAGCTCGAAATCCGAAACAAATTCAAAAACAGGAAAAACGAAAATTCAAAGGGTGCGTCCGGCCGTTCTTGTTTTGAGATTTCTTCCTTTGAGTTTTGAGATTGTTTCGGATTTCGAGCTTCGGATTTCGGATTTTCCTCCCCTCCGTGCCTCTGTGTCTCCGTGGTGATCCTCTTTTTGCGATGCGGAAGGTACGCTCTGCGCGAACAATGAAAATCGCTTCCGCCTTGGAACCAGCGGCGTGACCTTGTTCAACTGGCCGAGCATTCCAAATAGCCACAGGCGCCAGCGCAGCGACCAGGGGATACGCGGAAAGACCTGGCCGGCCAGTACCGAGAGCACCGCGCTGTGAACCTGTAGAGGGCCAGCGCCGTTGAGAAAAAGCTCGCGGAAGGAGTGGCCATAATATTGGCGGGCGAGTTTGAAGAAGATGCCGGAACCTCTTTCGACGAAGCGGATGTATTGTCGGCGCGCGGCAGCAGGGGATCGGCGATTCGCCAGCAGGGCTTGCACATGAAGTGCGGCTTGTTGCGCGGCGAGCATCGCCAGCGTGACGCCGGACGAAAAAATGGGATCGAGGAAGGTGGCGGAGTCGCCGACCAGAAAATAACCCGGCCCTGCGTAGGGCCGGCAGGAATAGCTGAAGTTGGAGATGATCTGGTTTGTGTCCGGGCCAACGGCGTTCTCCATTCGCTCGCGGACTGCCGGGCAGCGGGCGATGCCCCAGGCCAGCATTTGATTTGCGGGCATGCCGGCTTGTTTGGCGAGTTGTGCGTCCATCACCATGCCGATGCTGGTGCGGGCTTCGTCGATGGGGATGATCCAGAACCAGGCCTCCTCGCACATGACCACGAACGGATACCCGGCAAGCTCGCCAGGCTGCCGGCGGACAAACTGGAAATGCGAGAAGTAGGCGATCCTTTGAAACAGCCGATCGCTGGAGGTCTTGCGCGTGGCCAGATGCCGGCCGACGACGGTGTTCTGCCCGCTGCAATCGAGCAGCCAGCGGCCATGAAGTTCTTGGCCATCATCGGCCACGATCCTCACATCGCCGTCGGCCAATTTCAGGATATTTTTGAGTCCGACGCCGTCGCGGACTGTTGCGCCCGCGGCCCGTGCATGATCGAGGAGAACTTGATCGAAAGCCGCCCGTTCGACGCTGAGAGTGGGGGAGCCGGGGATAAGGCCTTGCGAGAATCCAAATGCCACCGGCTCGCCATCTCCCATGGCAAACTCAACACCCAGCTTGGGGACACTGGGCACGTTGCGAACGGCTTGTTCCAGCCCCAGCTCCTGAATCAAAGGAAATGCGCGAGGAAGCAAAGATTCGCCGATGCGAAATCGCGGAAAGACTGCCTTCTCCAGCACCACCACGCGCGCGCCCGCCCGCGCCAGCAGCAGCGCGGCGGTGGCGCCGGCGGGGCCGCCGCCGATGATGAGCACATCGTAATCGAGCGATTCAGACATCGCGGGGAGTTATATCGACAGATGCCCAACGCCGCGAGCGGAGGCCCGTGCGTGTCGCATGAAGCTCAGGGCAATTCCAGCACCGGCTGTGGCGTGTCGGTGGGGTGGTAGCCTTCGGTCCAAAGGCGGAAGCGGTCGAGGTAGAGATAGACGACGGGCGTGGTATAGAGGGTGAGGATTTGGCTCACGATCAGGCCGCCGACGATGGCGATGCCCAGGGGCTGGCGGAGCTCGGCGCCGGTGCCGACGCCAAGGGCCAGGGGAAGGGCGCCGAAGATGGCGGCGAGCGTGGTCATGAGGATGGGGCGGAAGCGTAGCAGGCAAGCCTCGTGGATCGCCTCCTCCGGGCCTTTGCCGCGATTGCGCTCGGCATCGAGCGCGAAATCCACGATGATGATGCCGTTCTTTTTCACGATGCCGATCAGAAGAATAATTCCGATCAGGGAGATCATGGTGAGTTGAGTATGGCAAAGAATCAGCGCGAGCAACGCGCCCAGGCCCGCCGAGGGAAGGGTGGAGAGGATGGTGAGGGGATGAATATAGCTTTCGTAGAGAACGCCCAGAACGATATAGACCGCGATGAGCGCGGCGATGATCAATAAAAGCTGATTGGCCTTGGAGGCCTGGTAGGCCTGCGCACTGCCGGCGAATGCGCCGTGAATGCTGGCCGGCAATCCCATTTCGCGGACTGCCGTTTCGATTGCGCTCTCCGCGACGTCCAGGGACGCGCCGGGCGAAAGATTGAACGAGATCGTCACGGATGGGAAAAGCCCCGAGTGCGTGACGGCCAGCGGGCTGGTGGAGGGGGCATACCGCGCGATTTGGCTCAAGGGGATTTGCGCGCCGTTGCGGCCGGTGAGATAGATGTATTTGAGGCCATCGGGATTTTGCCAGAAGCTGGGAGCGGCTTCCATGATCACATGGTATTGGTTGAGCGATGTGTACATCGTGGAGACCGGGCGCTGACCGAAGGCATCATACAGGGTGTTATCAACTTCCTGCGGATTAATCCCCAGCCGCGCGGCGGTGGCGCGATCGTAATCGAGCGAGGCTTGCAAGCCGCGGTTTTGCTGATCGGAATTGACATCGACCAGGCCCGGCAGCTTGCGCATGCGGTCCATTACTTTGGGTCCCCAGGCATTGAGTTCGCTGAGGACCTCGCCCTGCAGGGTGAACTGGTATTGGGCCGCGCTGGCGCGCCCGCCGACGCGAAGATCCTGCACCGATTGCAGGAAAAGCGTCGCGCCGGCAACCTTGGAAAGGCGCTTGCGAATCCGTCCAATGACCTGGTCCGCACTGATCTTCCGATCGGCCAGGGGCAGCAATGCGATGAACATGCGGCCCGAGTTGGTGGCGCCGCCCTGTCCGCCGGTGAAGGCGATCACGTTATCCACCGCCGGGTCGCTGCTGACGCCCGCGGCAAACTGCACGAGCAGCTTGCGCATCAACTGCGAGGAGGTGTCTTGGTCGGCCACGATGGATCCAACCAGCCGGCCCGTGTCCTGCTGGGGAAACAGGCCCTTGGGGATGATCATGTACAGGAATATGGTGAAGCCGATGGTCGCCAATGTGACGATGATCATGGTGAACTGGTGGCGCAGCACCCACCCCAGCGTCCATTTGTAAAAGGCGAGGATGGCGTTGAAGCCGCTTTCGGTGGCGCGATAGATGCGGCCATGCCGCTGCTGGTGCTGGCTCTTAAGGAGCTTGGCGCACATCATCGGCGTGGTGGTCAGCGAAACCACCAGCGACACCGCGATGGCCACCGACAGCACCACCGCGAACTCGCGGAACAGCCGGCCCATGATCCCGCTCATCAGCAGGATCGGCAAAAACACCGCGATCAGCGAAACGCTGATGGAAATGACGGTAAACCCGATCTCCCGCGCCCCGCGCAGGGCCGCCTGCATCGGGGCCATGCCCTCCTCAAGATAGCGCGTGATATTTTCGATCACCACGATCGCATCATCCACCACGAAACCGGTGGCGATGGTGAGGGCCATCAGCGACAGGTTGTCGACGCTATAGCCGAACAGGTACATCGCCGCGAAAGTGCCCAGAAGCGAAATGGGCACGGCAACCGATGGAATCAGCGTCGCCCGCGGGCTGCGCAGAAACACGAACACCACGAGTATGACCAGGCTCGTCGAGATCAGCAGCGCGATCTCCACGTCGCGCACGCTTGATCGGATGGTCGCGGTGCGATCCATGACTACGCTGAGGGTCATGCCCGCGGGGATATCCGCCTGCAACTGCGGCATCATGCGGCGCAGCACGTCCACGGTGTCAATGATGTTGGCGCCCGGCTGGCGGAAAATGATCAGCACGACCGAGGGCTTGGGGTCTGGCTTGCCGTTGGGCTTGCGGTCCATCACGCCGCCGGTGCGCGTGTCTTCGACGGAATCCGTGACGGTGGAAACATCGGATAATCGCACCGGCGCGCCGTTGTGATATGCGACGATCAACGGCTTGTACTGATCGGCCTTGAGCAACTGGTCGGTCGCGGAAATGGAATTTGTCGTATGTCCATCGGAAAATTGCCCCTTGGGCGTATTGGCGTTGGCGTTGCCCAGGGTGGTGCGGATGTCTTCCAGCCCCAGGCCGATCGCGTTAATGGCGGGGGGATTGACATCCACGCGCACGGCCGGCAGCGCGCCGCCGCCCACGAAGACCTGCCCGACGCCGGTGGTCTGCGAAATCTTTTGTTGCAGGATCGACGATGCCGAGTCGTACATCTGCGCTTTGGTGTAGGTGTCGCTGGTGACGGCCAGGATCATGATCGGCGCGTCGGCGGGATTCACCTTGCGATAGGTGGGATTGTTGGGAAGGTTGGCCGGAAGCTGCCCGCGAGCGGCGTTAATGGCCGCCTGCACGTCGCGGGCGGCGGCGTCTATGCTGCGATCCAGGGAGAATTGCATCGTGATCGAGGTCGTGCCCAGGTAGCTGGTCGAAGTCATCTCCGTGACGCCGGCGATGCGCCCGAACTGCCGTTCCAACGGCGTGGCGACAGCGGAGGCCATCGTCTCGGGACTCGCACCGGGCAATCCCGCGCCAACGGAAATCGTCGGGAATTCCACCTGTGGCAGGGGGGAGACGGGCAGGAAGTAATAGCCCAGCACACCCGCCAGCGCGATCGCCAGCGTGAGCAGCGTGGTACCGACCGGCCGGTGGATGAACGGCGCGGAAATGCTCACGCGGACAGTCCCTCCTCGATGAGCGGATCGAGCGCCGGCCCGCCGCTGGGGCGCCGGCCCAGGCGCTTGGCCAGGCGGTCGAAGAACAGGTAAATGACCGGCGTGGTGTAAAGCGTGAGCGCCTGGCTGAAGATCAATCCGCCGATCATCGTGATGCCCAGTGGGCGGCGCAATTCCGATCCCACGCCGGTGCCCAGCGCCAGCGGCACGCCGGCCAGCAGGGCGGCCATTGTCGTCATCAAAATCGGGCGGAAGCGCAGCAGCGAGGCGTCGAAAATCGCCTGCTGGGGCGTTTTGCCTTCCTTGCGCTCGGCCTCGAGCGCGAAGTCGATCATCATGATGCCGTTCTTCTTCACGATGCCGATCAGCAGGATGATGCCGATCAGCGCGATCACGCTCAAATCCTCATGGCAGATGAACAGCGCCAGTAACGCGCCAACGCCCGCGGAGGGTAGCGTGGAAAGAATCGTAATGGGATGAATGTAGCTTTCATACAACACGCCCAGCACGATATAGACCGTGACCAGCGCCGCGAGGATCAGCAACGGCTCATTGGTGAGCGAAGCCTGGAAAGCCTGCGCGGTGCCCTGGAAACTGGCGGCGATGCTGGCGGGCATCGCGATGCTGGCCTGGGCCGCATTGATCTGCTTCACCGCTTGGCCCAGCGACGCGCCGGGGGCTAGATTGAAGGAGATCGTGACGGCGGGAAACTGCCCCTGGTGATTGACCGCCAACGGCGTGGTGGTTTGCTCGAACTGGCAAATCTCACTCAGCGGCACCGCGCCGTGGGTGGGCGTGGTGATGTAGATTTCATCCAGGCTCTTTGGTTTTTTCGAGAAGCTCCCCGACACGTCCAGCACCACGCGGTATTGGTTCAACTGCGTGAACATCGTCGAGATCTGCCGCTGGCCGAAGGCATCGTAGAGCGTGTCGTCGATCTGCTGGAGAGTAATGCCCAGGCGCGAAGCGGTGTCACGGTCGATGTGCACCATCACCTGTAGGCCGCCAAGTTGCTGATCGCTGGCCACGTCCCGCAGTTCGGGGATGGCTTGCAGCTTTTCCATGAATTGGGGAACCCAATACGCCAGTTCCCGTGGGTCGGGGTCTTCGAGGCTGTATTGGTATTGCGTTCGGCTGACTCGGCTTTCGACCGACAAATCCTGCACCGGCTGCATGAACAGCGTGATGCCGGGGATGGCGGCGATCTTGGGTTGCAGCCGGCGGATGACATCCGATGCGGAAATCTGCCGCTGCGCCAACGGGCGCAGGTTGATCTGCACGCGGCCATTGTTCATGGTGGTGTTGGTTCCATCCACGCCGATAAAGGATGACAGGCTTTCCACCGCCCGGTCTTGCAGGATCACGCGCGCCAGCGCCTGCTGGCGTTGCGACATGTCGGCAAACGAGACGGATTGTGCCGCTTCTGAAACGCCCATGATCACGCCGGTGTCCTGCACCGGGAAAAAGCCCTTGGGAACGGCGATGTACAGATAGATCGTCGCCACCAATGTGCCGACCGCGATCAGCAGCACGGTCGGCTGATGGCGCAGCACCCAGGTAAGTGTGCGGCCATAAAACGCGATGATGGAATTGAAGACCTCCTCGGAGGCCCGATAAAGCCCGCTCTGCTGTGCCGGCGGCTTATGGCGGAGAATGCGCGCCGACATCATCGGCGTGAGCGTCAGCGACACAATCGCCGACACCACGATCGTCACGGCCAGCGTCACCGCGAACTCGCGGAAAAGCCGGCCCACGATGTCCCCCATGAACAGCAGCGGAATCAGCACCGCGATCAGCGAGATGCTCAGCGAGACGATGGTGAAGCCGATCTGCTCGGCGCCGCGCAGGGCCGCCTGCATCGGCGGCATCCCTTCCTCAATGAAGCGCGTGATGTTTTCGATCATCACGATGGCATCGTCCACCACGAAGCCGGTGGAAATGGTCAGGGCCATCAGCGTGAGGTTATTGAGGCTGTAGCCCAGCAGGTACATGACGCCGAACGTGCCGACCAGCGAGAGCGGCACGGCAACGCTGGGGATCAGCGTGGCCGAGAGGTTGCGAAGGAACAGGAAAATCACCATGACCACCAGGCCGATGGTCAGCACCAATTCCCACTTCACGTCATCGACGGAAGCGCGGATGGTGATGGTGCGATCGGTGAGGACGGCGACTTTCACGCTGGCCGGCAGCGACTTTTGAAGCTGCGGCAAAATCGCTTTCACGCGATCGACGACGCTGATGATGTTCGCGCCCGGCTGGCGCTGGATGTTGACGATGACCGCCGGAACCTCGTTCATCCATGCCGCCAGATGCACGTCCTCGACGCCGTCCTTCACGCTGGCCACATCCGAAAGCGTGACCGGCGCGCCATTGCGGTATGCGATGATGAGCGGCTTGTAATCCGCGCTGGAAAGAAGCTGGTCGTTGGCGCCGATGGTGTAGGCCTGGCGGGGACCATCGAAGCTGCCCTTGGCCTGGTTGACGTTGGCGGCGGCGATCTGCGTCCGCACGTCTTCCAGGCTCAATCCCTTGGCGGCCACCGCAGTGGGGTTCACATCGACGCGCACGGCCGGCTTTTGCCCGCCGCTGATGCTCACCAGTCCGACGCCCTGAAGCTGCGACATCTTCTGCGCCAGCCGGGTGTCGGCCAAATCCTGCACCTTCGAGAGGGGCAATTCATTGGACGTCAGCGCCAAAATAAGAATCGGCGCATCGGCGGGATTGGTCTTGGAGTAGATCGGCGGGTTGGGCAGATCGCGGGGAAGGTAGGTTCCCGAGGCATTGATGGAAGCCTGCACTTCCTGCTCGGCCACGTCGATGTTCAGTTCCAGCGCGAATTGCAGCGTGATGACCGAGGCGCCGCTGGAGCTGGTCGAGGTCATCTGCGTAAGGCCCGGCACCTGCCCAAACTGGCGTTCCAGCGGCGCGGTGACCGACGACGCCATCACATCCGGGCTTGCGCCCGGATAGAAGGTCATCACCTGGATGGTCGGATAATCCACCTCCGGCAGCGCGGAAATCGACAACTGCCGATACGCAACCCCGCCGGTCAGCAGGATCGCCACCATCAGCAGCACCGTCGCCACGGGCCGGAGAATGAAGGGCCGGGATGGGTTCATTGATCGGGATTCTCCGTTGCCCTACACATCAAGTTCCTTCAAGTGCGACCGTCGCGTACAATCAGTGACACTAAAAGTCTGCTCTAGTTAGAAGAGAGGGCGGAACGCCATGAGCGACGATTCGATGGCGAATTCATTTACGAATCAGCTCGTTGTATCACGGGCGTCTCGCCTCATCTTTCGTCACATTTTTTTGCGTCCGCCAGCGAGTATAACATATTGGTGGCATTATCGTTCGATTGATTCAAAGGAGTATTGGCATGGAAGCCAGAGCGAACAAGGTACGAAGGCGTTC
>DASRLH010000036.1:0-4440 GCA_035648595.1 Tepidisphaeraceae bacterium | reverse complement strand
GCTTAAGTCCCCGGACGTCCTTGTCCTGTAGTTCCTGTTCCATCGTCCCGGATCGTGCCACGAACCCGCCGCCAGCGCAATACGGCTTTTGTTAGGATCGCCGCCCCGCCATCAATCGCCGTGCCGAACGGCATTAACAATTGAACGCGGGTTTGCAGGTTCCAAAACTCAAAAACATAATACATAACCAATTGCCCGCGATACATTTGCGCGTCCAGCACTTCCCAATGTCGCTCCGCGATGTTGCATGGGGTGCCCGCGATCGAATCAGATCATCTCGTCCACCGATTTCCAACTCTTGGGGAATCCGTCCCCCCGTTTTCCGCGTCCGCCGTGTTTCCAATGTCACGCGGATGGCGGTTCGACGCGATCTTTTGTAGCCTCGGCGTGAATGCCTGATCTGGAATGGCCCATGCCCGTTCTTTCGCCGCCGGATAAGTCCGCGCGCCAGGCGAACGTTGAGCGCACCGCCGCGCTGGCGCTGGCGTTGGCCACGGTTTTCTGGGGATGCGGGTTCACCTGGGCGAAGATGGGCGGGTCGGCGGTCTATCGGGCGGCGGGGATGTCGGAGAATGCCGCGTTTGGGCCGATCTTTCTATTGGCGTGGCGATTTACACTGGGCGCGATTGTGTGGCTGGCGCTTTTTCCCGCCGCCCGGCGCGGGTGGACGTGGCGCGGCGTGGGACGCTGCTCGGGCGTCGGCATTCTGGTCGGCGGAGCGCTGATCGTTCAGCACCTGGGCCTGGACCGCACGCCCGAGGCGGTGAGCGCGTTTCTCACAAGCCTGACGATTCTGTTCGTCCCGCTCCTGGTGACGCTGATCACCGGCAAACCGCCGAGGGGCGTCCTCTGGCTCGGCGTGATTCTGGCGACGCTTGGCGTGTGGCTGATGACCGGCGCGACACCGGCGGGCTTTGGCCTGGGGGAAATTCTCGGATTGCTGTGCGCGCTTGGGTTCTCGCTTTACATCTTGTCAGTCAACGCCGCGGTTGCCGTCGAATCGCCCTGGCGGGTGACGGCGGGGCAATTCGTGATCGTGGCGATCATGTGCTTCGCCGCCTGCGCGTTTCTGCCGCGCGGCGTCGCCAGCCTCCGGCCCGCCGCGATGTTCCACATTCTGCGCCAGCGCGAGGTGTGGCCCAACTTGCTACTTCTTGCCGTCTTCCCGACGCTCGGCGCGTTTGGCTTGCTGACTCATTTCCAGCCCCGGCTCGATCCCACGCGAGCCGCGCTGATCTACCTGCTCGAACCCCTCATCGCGGCAGCCTACGCCGCGGTTGCCGTCCATCACCTGCTGGGAAAACGCGCCATCGCCGGGGCGGCGTTGATTTTGGTGGCGAACGTGTTGGTGGAATGGATTTGCTCGCGGCCTAAGGAATCGGCCCGTTGAAGGTTGCCTGCAATTGTGACTATGAATTGAGCATCTGCGCGACGCAAGTTGCATTCTTTCAAGGTGCATCTTATCTACATCGTGTAAATCGGCTGCCGGCGTGCGAGCAACGAGGATCAAGTCGCCGGGGTTCCTGCTGGTGGTAATCGGACGGATCACATGAAAGTTTTATTGATCGGAAACGGCGGACGTGAGCACGCGTTGGCGTGGAAGCTGGCGGCGTCGCCGCGGGTGACGGCGTTGTATGCGGCGCCGGGGAATCCGGGGACCGGGCAGTTCGCCGAGAATGTGCCGCTGGCGAGCGGCGACTTCGCGGGCATCGAGAAATTCGTCCGGCAGAACAACATCGAATTCGTGGTGATCGGCCCAGAGGACCCGCTGGCAATGGGGTTGGCCGACCGGATCACCGCGATGAAGGTGAAGGTATTTGGGCCTACCAAGGAGGCGGCGCGCATTGAGGGGGATAAGTGGTTTGCCAAGGAATTGATGCGCCAGCAGGCGATCCCGACCGCCGAGGCGCGGTCGTTTACCGATCCGGGGGCCGCCGAGGAATATGTGAAGGTGAAGGACGGGCCGGTGGTGATCAAGGCCGCTGGCCTCGCCAAGGGCAAGGGCGTGAGCGTGTGTTATCGAACCGAGGACGCGCTGGCCGCCATCGAGCAGATCATGCGCGCCCGCGTGCATGGCGAGGCGGGCGGGCGCATCGTTGTCGAGGAAATGTTGCGGGGCCCGGAGTGCTCGATTTTGGCGTTCGTGGATCGCAAGAATATTTATGTCATGGAATCCGCCCAGGACCACAAGGCCGTTGAGGACGGGGATACCGGGCCGATGACCGGCGGCATGGGGGCCTATTCGCCGGCGCCGATCGTTACCGACTCGATCCTGAGCATCATCGAGCGGGATGTGCTGGTGCCGATTGTCGATGGACTGGTGCGCGAGGGAATTGAATACAAGGGGATTCTTTACGCGGGACTGATGCTGACCAGTCATGGCCCAAAGGTGCTGGAGTTTAACTGCCGATTTGGGGATCCGGAAACACAGCCGTTGATGATGCGATTTAAGAGCGATCTGCTGGAAGTCATGCTCGCGGTGGCCGATGGAAAGCTCGATCAAATGGAGTTGAAATGGGATCCGCGCCCCGCGCTGGCGGTTGTGGCGGCGAGCGGCGGATATCCGGGGAAATACCGCACTGGCCTGCCGATCACCGGCGTCGCCGACGCCGACGCCATGCGCGATGTGAAGGTCTTTCAGGCCGGCACGCGCCTCGAAGGAAAGCAACTCGTTACCGACGGCGGCCGCGTATTGGCCGTCACGGCGCTGGGTGACACGATTGCGGACGCGCAAAAACGGGCGTATCAGGCCATGGAAAAGATCCATTTCGAGGGCATGCACTACCGGCGGGATATTGGGAAACGAGCGATCTTATAAGAGCGGGGAATGGTCTGCGCCGGTGCGCACGTTGATCTCCCAAATACGCGTCAAAATCCGAAATCCGAAGCACGAAATCCGTCTTCGACCCTGAGGCTCAGACCCGAAGGGAAACAAATCCAAAGCAGGAAATGCGGAAAATTCAAAGGGCGCATCTGGAAGTTTTTGTTTTGAGTTTTCTTTGTTTGAGTTTTGAATTTGTTTCGGATTTCGGATTTCGGATTTCGGATTTTCCTTCAAAATGATTCACGAGATTTCCCAGCTCGACGATCCCCTCATCGCGCCCTATCGCAATCTCAAGGACCGGGATTTGGATCGTGCCGGCAAGCTGTTTATCGCTGAGGGCGGCCATCTCGTGCATCGACTGCTGGCCAGTGATTTTCCGGTTGAATCGGTCTTCGTGGCTCACAAGCATGCCGACGAATTCGCGCCGCTCGTGCCGGCCGGCGTGCCGCTGTATGTCACTTCGAGCGAAGTGATGAACGGCATCCTTGGCATGAAGTTTCATTCCGGCGTGATCGCTTGCGGAAGGCGCAAGGCCTGGACGCCGCTTGATGAAGTTCTGCCGAAAAATGGGGGCCGACTTACCCTGGTGATTTGCCCGGAAATTACGAACGTCGAGAACATCGGCGCGCTGATCCGCATCTCCGCCGGGTTTGGCGTCGATGCGATGATTTTGGGCGAGCGTTGCCACGACCCGTTCTGGCGGCAGTCGATCCGCGTATCCATGGGCGCCATTTTTAGCCTGCCGATTTACCGCTCGCCGAATCTGCTGCGCGATCTGGATAGATTGCGGGCTGAATGGAACGTGGAACTTTGTGCGACGGTTTTGGAAGCGAATGCCCAGCGGCTGTCGCAGGCCAGGCGAGGGGACCGGCTTGGGATTCTGCTGGGCAGCGAGCCGCGGGGGTTGGACGAGCCGGAGATCGCGCTGTGCGATCGAAGAATCACGATCCCGATGAAGTTGGGGACCGATTCACTGAATGTAGCGGTGGCGGCGGGGATCTTCCTCTACCATTTCACGCGCGCCAGCGGCGATTGATCGTAGCCGGCAGACACGAATGACACGAATGTCTGCCCCGCCAATGCCCCGCGTTTCGGGGAAAATCGCGCATTCCCACTCACGCCGTCACGTCAATGTGCGGCTTTTTGTTCGCATCGGATTCTTGCTGACTGGAATCCCGGCCCGGCTGCTGGCCGGCGGGGTGATGGTCTTCATCATGCACGGGATCGACTTGGCCGCTGCTTTCGACCTGGTGTCCCAGTTCATCATCGCGGGCCGCCACGTTCTTCTCCAGTACCTGGGCGCGGCGCATCTGCTGCTCTTTCTCCACGGACATGAGCCGCTGCGCGGTCAGGCTTTGGGCGATGGCGTTGGAAAGCGGGCTGATTTGGGACATGGCATCACCATCGGACGACGGCGATCGCCATGACTGCTATCGGCCAATTCAGCGAGGAACTTTATTTTGGCCCGTGCATTGTGCTTACTGATCGTTGCGCAATGAAGTTTAATCTTTGAAATAGGCATAAGATAGGCATGGAAGCCACGGAAGGCACGCTGAAGGATTGGCGGCAGTGGCGTCGTTTCCAAGCACTGCGTTTGAAGCGGCAGGGCTGGTTCC
>DASRLH010000035.1:0-2141 GCA_035648595.1 Tepidisphaeraceae bacterium | reverse complement strand
CTAGCAGGCTGCTGAAAAAGGCTTGAACTTGTACATTTCAGTGCTGCCTAATGATGAGTGTGTTGAACGAGAGATAAATTGATGCGCGGTCATGTAAATCCTCAAGCCCATATGTTCAGCTACTTCTCGCCGGAGAAGCGCGTGCCGGCCAAGCATCCGCTGCGCTCGATCAAGGCGTACACCGATGAAGCCCTCAAACAAATTCGCCCGGTGCTGGACGGGATTTACAGCACAATTGGTCGTCCCTCGATACCGCCCGAGCGCTTGCTGAAAGCCCAGCTGCTGATTGCTCTGTACTCGGTGCGCAGTGACCGGCTGTTTTGCGAGACGCTCGATTACAACATCCTGTTCCGCTGGTTTTTGGACATGGGCCTTGAGGAGCCGTCCTTCGATGCCTCTACGTTCAGCAAGAACCGGGAGCGGCTGGCCGGTGAGGATGTGGCCCTGAAGTTCTTTGATGCGGTGGTGCGCGAGGCGCGCTCCCTGGAGCTGCTCTCGGACGAGCACTTCAGTGTCGATGGGACGCTGATCGAGGCGTGGGCCTCAATGAAGTCTTTCCGGCCCAAGGACGGCGGCGGCTCGGGGCCCGATGCTGGCGGGGACCGGGACTTCAAGGGCGAGCGGCGGCGCAACGACACGCACGCGAGCACCACGGATCCGGAGGCGAAGCTGTTGCGCAAGTCTTTGGGCAAGGAAGCTAAGCTGTGCTTTGCCGGACATGCGCTGATGGACAATCGGCACGGTCTGATCAGCGACGTGTGCCTCACGCAGTCGGTCGGCGTGACGGAGTCCGAGGCGGCGCTGACGCTCGTAGCACGACAGCGGCGCAAGCGACTGAGACCCAAAAGTGTCGGCGGCGACAAGGGCTATCACACGAGCCGCTTCGTCGATGCGTTGCTGGCCCAGCGCATCGCCCCGCATGTGGCTATCAATGCCGGTCACTTCTCTACTGGCCTGGGCGAAGGCACGCTCGAGTCGGCCGGCTACCGGGCCAGTCAGATTGTGCGCAAACGCATCGAGCAGTTCTTTGGCTGGGGCAAGACGGTGGGCGGCCTGCGCAAGACGCGGCTGCGAGGCATCCGGCGCAACAAACAACTCATGTGCCAGACCGGTTTGGCCTACAACCTGGTGCGCATCAGTCGAATGTGTCCGACCACAGGATAAATGTCTGCGAAAGACGCTCCAAGACGATCCGAACATGGAACAGCGCGAAGACCACAGTGATCCAAACGGCCACAACACCGCCAGATCGACGTGACGATATGGAAAGGGTTCTTCAGTCATGGATAAAACCGTCAAAACACAGCCTTTTTCAGCAGCCTGCTAGGGCGGCTAGGCGCTGCAGGGTACCAGCGCCCACGAGTTGATCCGGGCGATATGCTCCACGGTTGGTGTGCCGGTATGGGATCACGTCAAACAGCGGACCGCGCACTGGAGGGCTTGATTTGAGTGTTATCCGGGCGACGTCTACCGGAGAATTGTCCGGTGAAAGCGTCAGCCTGCCATCCAGTGGATTGATGTCCGCCGAAAATCCCAGGGCGCGTGCGGCCAGCACCAAATTTTCGATGGCAGCCCCCAGCCCCAGATGCATTTCGCGTCGGAACGGATCAAAGCTGCCCAAGTTTCGGGCCCGGTTGGCAAATAGTGTTATCCCGCTTTCCTGAACCTGAAACAGCCAGGGCTGGGTGTCGTGCGGATTGGCCGCCAGGATCGCGGCGCGCACGGGCCGGTTGCCGCCATCGCCGGCATGTCCCTGCCAGTCCTTCCAGGGCGCATAAGCAACGCCTTCGCCGCCCGACCAAATGCCGCGATCCCAAGCGCGAAAGCCAAGACCGCCTGCGATGAGCGCGGCGGCGCCCCCGGCCAGAAGTGCGCGCCGGTCATGACCCATACAAACGCCGTGCGAGATCCGGGCCGATAAAGGAAGTTGCGAAGACCGCGAACCAGAGGTAGGGCGCGATGACGGGCTTTACGGCGCCCAGAACCAGCGCCACCACGAATAATGACAACGCTAACGCCGACCGCACGATTTGCGCATGGGCGGCGGTGCTGCGATGCACGTCCATCCACAGCAACATGTTCACCAGCGCGATCAGCATGAGATGCGTGCCATAGATCACCACCACCGGTCGGGTTTCGCC
>DASRLH010000034.1:0-22638 GCA_035648595.1 Tepidisphaeraceae bacterium | reverse complement strand
GAATCCATGGCGCTGTCCTTTCGGTGAGTGGTTTTTTATCCAAACTCACTTTATCGAAAAGGCCAGCGCCTTTGTATTCCTACATTTGGTTGTGGCCGAAGCGCAGCGAGGCCACGCTGAGTGCCTTCGTGCCTTCGTGGTAAATAATCCGGGCTACAGCGTTTTTCACGTAGCTGGAGCGGTTTGGCATGGTCACTGAAGTGACCACGCCGGCGGCCGGTTATGGTCAAACGACATAGCAACATGAAATTTGCTTTTGGATTCGCAATATCGTATTTCCTCTACTCCTCCGCCATTCGCACGGGCGAGACGCCCGTGATACGTTAGCGGTCTATCTTCCACGGCAAATCCAACGCATCGTAAACCACTGACGGAGCGCGCTTTTTGTATCGGCTCCATTGCCGTTTTTTCCGGCTCCCCTACCATTCGGTCCAATGGCTCGGCTCCGTGAAGTTTCCCGCGTGTTGAAGTCGGTCGGCGTTTTTGCGTTTTCCCGGCGGGTCTGGGAGGAAGTCGCCAAAGACAATTTGTTTGTCTGGGCGTCCGCGCTGGCCTATTCCTGGCTGTTTGCGATTTTCCCGTTTCTGCTGTTCCTGCTGGCGTTGATCCCCTATCTGCCGCAAGCGACCAAGGAGCGGGCGCAGGTGCGGCTGCCGGAGATGGTTGGGCATGTGATGCCGACGGCAGCTTCCAAAACCGTATGGGACAACGTGCCCAAGGCGGTGGACAGTCTCGCGCATCAGCGCCGGGGGCCGTTGATGTATCTGGGGTTGGTCGTTGCCCTGTGGGCGGCAAGCGGGGGTACCGCCATGACCATGTCCGCGCTGGACCGCTGCTATGAGCTGGAGAAGGGCCGGCCGCTCTACCTGCAACGTCCGCTGGCGATTCTGCTGACGGTGATTATCGCGATCATGCTGTTGACGGTGATCGGGCTGCTGCCGGTCATGACGTTGTTCCGTGATTGGATCCTGGGCCCCGGCAACACGACCCGATGGTCCTGGCAGATGATTCTGTTTGACCTGAGCCGTTGGTCGGCATCGCTGGTGCTGATGCTGATGATCCTGATGGTGATTTATCACAAGGGGCCGGCGGTGCGCCAGCATTTCTCGCCGATTACGCCCGGCGCGGTGTTCGTGGTGGTGGTGTGGGTGGTGCTTGGACTACTGTTTCGGCTTTATGTCGATCGAATCGGCGCCAAGGGCTACAGCCGAACCTACGGCACTGTTGGCGGGGTCGCCATATTGCTCCTGTTTTTCTATATCGACGCCCTGGTGTTGCTGATCGGCGCGGAGATCAACAGCGAGATCGACTTCGAGGTGCTCAAGGTTCGCCGGGGAACCCGCGATTTTCGACGGCCCGAGGATTTCTCCAATGGGGCGCCGACGGACTGCTAAAACAGGATTCACCACGGAGCCGGGGAGGGAAGGAAAATCCGAACTCCGAAGCACGAAATCCGAAACAATTTCAAAATTCAAATGAAGAAAATCCGAAACAAAGAGATGGTGGACGCGGTTTTTTGAATTTTTCGTTTTTTGCTTTTGGATTTGTTTCGGATTTCGTGCTTCGGATTTCGGATTTTCAGCCTCATTTGGGGAAATGCCCGCAGAGCAAAGTACCTCACGGCTCACGCAACCCTCCCTTCTCGTCCGATAACACCCCTATCGTTACAGCGAACGAGGGTTCGCGTGGATGCCGCACGTTTAAGAGGATCGATATGAAGCATGCAATTTTGATTGCCGGGCTGCTGGGCCTTGGTGTTCTCGCTGGATGTGCCCAGCGCCCGTCGCTGTTTCCAAACTCCGACAAGAGCCTGAATCGCAAGAGCGCGCAGTTCGCGGCCGACGCCGCCCGCCGGCATCCCTACAAATCCAACGCGCCGCGCGGGCCCGAGGCGCAGGGCCTTGCCGACTACAATCTGATGTCTGGACGCATCCAAATCCTCAACGCCTCCGACCAGGACTGGAAGGACGTGGAGGTCTGGGTCAATCACGATTACGTCTGCTGGCTTCCCATCATCGAAAAGGGAAAGGCGCGCGTAAAGACTATCAACTTCAAGATGCTTTACGACGCCAACGGCAACCACTTCCGAACCAACGGCGGCAAGAACCCCCTGGAAACCGTCGAGGTCTATTGCGACGGGAAAATGCACAACCTGCCCACGAAACTGACCGACTAACGAAGGCCGTTTCCCCACAAGTCAATCGCTTAACAAATAAGCACCAGCGGCGATCATGCGCCGTCGGTGCTTCTTTCGCGCGCACGATTTTTTGGGCAATCTCACGGGCAGGCATCAGATTGCCATTTGCACGCCATTTGCATTGCGTATGCCTTGCGCGGGCCGAGGCTTGGGGGTGTCCACAATTTTTCGGGGAAGCGTAAACGTCGATGGACAGGGTTTGGTGGGGCAGACATTCCTGTCTGCCCGAATCCGCGAGTGCGGGGCATTCCTGCCCCGCCGAGCGGATTCGAATCGGTTCGGGAGGACATCCATCATAGTCTTGACTTCCCCGTCGGCTTGGATGAACATGCCGACCCGCGCTTCAGAATCGCCCTGCGATGGATGGCGATGGGTTTTCTTCGGGAAAGACTTTCTCAACATTCAAGGAGTCGTTCATGTCTACCGTTCGCCAGGTGGCGCTTAACTCGATTGCCACTGCCAAGCATAATCTGCATCGCATTGATTTCATGAAGACGCACGTGGCCGACCTGTTCGGCGTCAACGTGTTCAACGAGGCGCAGCAGCGCGCCCGGCTTCCCAAGCCGATCTTCAAGGCGTTGCAGAAGACGATCAAGCAGGGCGCGCCGCTGGACGCGACGGTCGCCGACGCCGTCGCCACCGCGATGAAGGACTGGGCGATGGAAAAAGGCGCGACGCACTTCACGCACATTTTTCAACCGATGACCGGCGCCACCGCCGAGAAGCACGACAGCTTCCTGTCGCCCACGGACGATGGCGGCGCCCTGACCGAATTCAGCGGCCGTGAACTCATCAAGGGCGAACCCGACGCCTCCAGCTTCCCCTCCGGCGGACTCCGCGCCACCTTCGAGGCCCGCGGCTACACCGCCTGGGACCCGACCAGCCCGGCGTACCTCCTCGAACATCCCAATGGCTCAACCCTTGTCATCCCCACCGCGTTTCTCAGTTGGACCGGCGAGGCCCTCGACAAGAAAACCCCCCTCCTGCGCTCCATGGAAGCCCTCAGCACGCAAGCCATCCGGGTGCTCAAGTTGTTCGGCAAAAACGACATTCACAAGGTCTTCACCACCGTCGGCTCCGAGCAGGAATACTTCCTGATCGACAAGAGCTTCTACTTCGCGCGCCCCGATCTGATCAACACCGGCCGCACGCTTTTTGGCGCTAAGCCGCCCAAGGGGCAGGAACTGGAAGACCAATACTTCGGCATCATCCCCGAGCGCGTGCTCGCGTGCATGTCGGAGGTCGAGATGGAGTTGTCGAAGCTGGGCGTGCCGGTGAAAACGCGGCACAACGAAGTGGCCCCCAGCCAATACGAAATCGCCCCCATCTTCGAGAACTCAAACCTCGCCACCGATCACCAGAACCTGATCATGCAGACCCTGCGTGGCGTGGCCGACAAGTACGGGCTGGCCTGCCTGCTGCATGAAAAGCCCTTCGCCGGCATCAACGGTTCGGGCAAGCATAACAACTGGTCGATGTCCACCGACGGCGGCGAGAATCTGCTCAATCCCGGCGACACGCCGCACGAGAACGCGCAGTTTTTGGTCTTCACCGCCGCCGTCATTCGCGCGGTGCACAAGTACAGCGACATCCTGCGCCTTTCGATTGCATCGGCGGCAAACGATCATCGCCTGGGCGCCAACGAAGCCCCGCCGGCCATCATCTCGATCTTCCTGGGCGATCAGCTCAACGACATCATCGAGCAGATCGAAAAAGGCGGCGCCAAGAGCAGCAAGCAAGGCGGCTTGTTCGAGACCGGCGTGAGCGTATTGCCCAAGCTGCCCAAGGAAGCCGGCGACCGCAACCGCACCAGCCCGTTCGCCTTCACCGGCAATAAATTTGAATTTCGCGCGGTCGGATCGTCGGCCAACATTGCCGGCGCGAATACCATTCTCAACACCATCGTGGCCGAGTCGTTGGATTACATCGCGACGAACCTGGAGAAAGCCGTCGCGGGCGGCAAGGATCTCACCAAGGCCATACAGGATCTTCTTCCCGGCATCATCAAGGAACACAAGAAGGTCGTCTTCAACGGCAACAACTACGCCGACGAATGGCACAAGGAGGCCGAGAAACGCGGGCTTCCCAACTTCAAGAACACCGTCGATTCCCTCCCGGCGGTCATCAAGAAGGAAACAATCGACCTGCTCACCAAGTACAAGGTGTACACCGAGCGCGAGCTTCAGAGCCGCCATGTGATCCTCGCCGAGAACTATACCAAGACGATCGATATCGAAGGGCAGACGGCTCTGAATATCGCCAAGACGATGATCCTCCCGGCGGCATTGCGATATCAACGGGAAGTCGGCGAATCGATTGCCGCCGCCAAGGCTGCGGGCGCCTCATCCCCGGCCGGCCTTGAAATGTTCGGCACACTGGTCAGCACCATCAACGACTTCACGCGCTCGATCACCGCGCTGGAAAAGTCGCTGAGCCATCATTCCGACGGCGACGCCTACAACCACGCCAAGCACATGCGCGATCACGTCGTGACCGCGATGGCCGAGCTCCGCAAGAGCGGCGACAAGCTCGAAACCATCGTCAGCGACGACCTGTGGCCACTGCCGACGTATCGGGAAATGTTGTTTATCCGGTAAGTGAGTCGGAGCCCGCGAATGCGGGCCGTTTTAAGTGGCATGGGCGGCCCGCACATGTCGTGCGGTATTCCGCACGGATCGACGGTACGCCGTTGATCTTCTTTTCAGGCCAAACCGAGAACCTTGGGCGCTTGTCGCGCCCAGGGTTCTGCTGTTATGCAAGCCCGCGCTCGCCGCGCGTACAATCGCCCCATGATTTCGATCCATGCCTGTCCTCCGCCCGCCGACTGGAATTCCGTCAGCGGCAATTGCCTGGACAGCGGCGGCCCCGCCGGCCCCTGGAGCCGTTGGTCTTATCGGTTTGGCGCAGCGCGGTTATACCTTCGCTGTGAGGGACCGACGGGACCCGCACGTCTGTTTCATCAGCCGACGGCATTGCCGGGCCCCGCGTCTGGGCCGATGAAGATGCCGCCCCGACTTCGCCGGGTTTCTGTTGAGCCGGCAAGGCTGTTCTCCCTCTCCCGGTACTCCGGGGGAGGGCCGGGGTGGGGGTCGGCGCCGATAGGCTCAACCGCGTGGACCCCCACCCTACCCGCTCGCGGGCAGCCGCCAATTCCGCTCGCTCCCCCCGGCGTGCCGGGAGAGGGGAAAGCGCGACAACCACCGAATAAGCCTGCACGCGAATTTGCACCCAGTTCGACCGGCCATCCCGCGCCCCTTGATGATCCCGATTGCCCGCTCCAGGAATGGGCCAATCCGCTGGACGCATTAGTGTGGATGACCAGCCTCTGTTCGCAGGCGCCGGTGGATGGGCCGCCCTTCAAGGGCGGATGGGTCGGCTACTTGAGTTACGAATTGGGCCGGCTGTTCGAGCATTTGCCATCGCGCAAAGCGTCCGACTCACGTCCGCTGTTCGAATTCGTTTTTTGTAACGAGGTCGCCGTCCGGGGCTCCTCACATCCAGATCAATTCCTGTCGATCCGCTGCGAGAATCCCGGAGCTCATCCCCTGCTCTTTGCCGGCCCGGCAGTCGCGGACCCCCTGCCGCTTCGATCCAACTTCACGCGCGAAGACTACGAGGCCGCCGTCGCCCGCGCCATTGAATACATCCGAGCCGGCGATGTTTTTCAGGTGAATCTCTCGCAGCGTTTCACCACCGGCCTGGCCCAGGATCCGCGCGAGATTTACCGCCGTCTCCGGCAACAAAGCCCGGCGTGGTTTGGCGCGTTCCTTCAATTCCCGAATCGGGCGTTGATTTGCAATTCGCCCGAGCTGTTCCTGCGGGTTACGCCGGAGCGCGATTCAAAAGCCCGCCGGGTGATCACCCGCCCGATCAAGGGCACCCGCCCGCGCGGGCCGGGTATGGACATGGCCCTGCGCGACAGCGCCAAGGACCAGGCGGAGCTGCACATGATCGTGGACCTGGAGCGCAATGACCTGGGCCGCGTCTGCCGGATCGGCAGCGTGAAGGTCACTGAGCCGCGCATCATTGAGGCGCATCCCACCGTCTATCACGGCGCGGCCACCATTGAAGGAATATTGCGGGACGACGTCTCCTTCGTCGATCTCCTCCGCGCCACCTTCCCGGGGGGATCGATCACCGGCGCCCCCAAGATCCGCGCCATGCAGATCATCGACGAACTGGAGCCCGGCTGCCGAGGGCCTTACTGCGGCGCGATCGGCTATCTTTCGGTCGATGGGCACATGGAGTTTAATGTCGCCATCCGCACGATGATTGTGGAAGATGCAACGATTCACATCCCCGTGGGCGGCGGCATCGTCGCCGACTCGGTGCCCGCTGATGAGTATGAGGAAACCCTCCTGAAGGCCAAGGCGCTCTTCGCGGCACTGGGGGTGGCGACCATTTCCGGGAATGCCCCTATTTCCCATTCCCATGAACAGAAACCAGATAGCTGACAATCGGCTCAACCTGCGTATCCGTCAGCGGCGCACCGTAGGCCTTTTTCATCTTCAGCACCTCGGCCTCCCAGGTTTTGCGGGAAAAAGCCGGCTGCATCAGCACGTACCTTGGCGTATGGCAGAGGGTGCAGTTGGCGGTGAAGGCAAATTGGTTCGGCCCGGCCGGCATCGGCGTGTCGATCTGAGGCAAATCGATTGACCGAACACCCGTCGTCGCAATGGCCCTGGAAGCCGCGACGGCCGGCGCTGTTTGCGGCTGGGCCGCCGACGGGCCGTCGCCGAACATGACGGCCGCGAGCAGCGCGCCGGCGGCGAACGTTAGGGTTCGTTTCATGGTCGTATCTCCTCCTCAAGCGATGCGAAATTGGGACGGGGATTCATCAAACCACCGTCACGTCAATCGCTTCGATCACGTTGCGGGCGTAGCCGCTGCGGTTCCATTTGGGCTTGGCGGGTTGGGTGTCGCCGGCGTTGTTGGTGGCGCGGGCCATGAGCCGCGCCGGCCCGGCGCCGGAGGGGTTCCAGCGGTACGTCCATTTGTGGAAGGAGTACTTGCCCAAATCACGCCCGAGCGCGGCAGCCGCCCAGGTCTTGCCGCCGTCGGATGACACGTCAACCTTCTTGATGCCGTGCCCTTCGTCGAACGCCATGCCCCGCACTTCATACGCCTGCCCCGCCTTCACCTGCTCGCCCGCCTGGGGCCTGGCGAACAGTGAGCGCACGCACATCTTGCTGATCGGAACTGTTTTCTTCGCCAGATTGTTGGGCGCTTCGTTGGAGCGTGGGTTGTCGGGAACGCGGTATGCCGTGTCCATCCAGAAGCCCTTGAATTTTTCTGGCAATACCTTGATATCCGTCAGCGATTTCACCCAATACGTGGCGAACCAGCCGGGCACGATCAGGCGCAGGGGATGGCCATTGAGGATCGGCATCGGCGCATCGTTCATCGCGTAGGCGACGATCACTTCGCCATCATTGGCGTGCTCATACGACAACGATTTGACAAACTCCGGCGTGGTGGGAAGCACGGGCCGATCTAGCCCCTGCAGGCTCACGTCCACCGCCCCGGCTTTCACCCCAGCCTTTGCGAAAAGATCCTTGAGCCGCACGCCCGTCCACTTGGCATTACCCACCGCGCCATTGCCCCACTCCCCGCCGGCGACTTGCGGCTCAAAATAGCTGCGCGAATTTCCCGAACACTGGTTCACCGCGACCACCGACACCGGCTCAAAATCCTTGACCAGCTCAGCCATCGAAAGGCTCAATGGCTGCTCGACATGGCCGGTGAGCTTGAGCCGAAATGTATCCAGGTCAATCGTGGTTTGCAGGCCCGCCAGATGCCAGCGCACAAAAAACGCCTCGTTGGGCGTGATTTCGTTGGCGAAATATTTCATCGGCGTCTCAAGCTGCGGCGGGCGATCGGTCAGCATGTACAGCTCGGTCTTCTCCGGAAATTTCACCAGCGCCCGCGTAATAGTCGGCGGGCCGGCCCGTGCCGAAGCAGCGGAGGGGGCGGCGGAGCCCGATGACGCCGGCGCGCCAGAGCCCGCACCCTCGGATTTATGCCGATCGCACCCCGGCAGCAACGCCAGCGTTCCGCCGGCCGCGGCAAGGCGCAATAAGGTCCGGCGGGTGGGGGGCGTGGGGGGACGATTTTTTGAGTCAATATTCATGAGGCTGTGATTCATTATTCCCCTTCATACCTCTGTAAGTCGTCGCACGATGCGATCTGCCCTGGCAATTGACTCGCGGGCCAGCATCTCGAGGTTGGGGACAGATCCCCGATAATCCGCTTCATTCCGCCATTTACGCAGATCACCGAGAAGTCTGGCGATGTCATCGCGCCGCGTCCGTTCGAAATGTAATCGCAGAAGCCCGTGATCTTCGGAAGTTTCCAGCGAAATAAACCCTTCTGATTCAGCGAAAGTGCGAGCATGTCCAAAGGCGGCGTAATAGGCGCGACCCACCGCGCTCCTCAAGCCGGCTTCTCGTGTGAATTCGCCCGCCGAGGGCGGACGAGACAGCAGTCTTGCCACGGCAAGGAACTGAGCCCACTCAAAGGGCATTAGTCCCCCCCAGGCAAGCGGAAGTCCGTGAGGATATCGACCCGCCCCTGGTGCAAATCGGGCGTCAGGTTTTGCGTGGTTGCCAGTGCCTCCACACGATCCAGAAACTCGCGAGTGTATTCATCGGCGCGCACGAAGAGCACAAGCTGCGTGTCGTTGCTATCAGAATCGCGGTACACCTGCAGCGCCAACTCCGTCGGTAACGGAAATTGAACCCTCGCGGCGCGACATGCTTCGAGTACCGCATCTCCGAGGGCGGCGTATGTATCGACGTATCGTTTAACGTCCAGCGGAGCCTTCGTGACGACCGCGATGCGATGCAGAGCCGTAAAAAGTTCATCTCGCGCCGGTAGACGAGTGATTGCCCCTGGAGCTGCCGCCAAGCTTTGTTTAGCCATTGATACACCTTTTCTTGCTTCGATACGCATTATATTCACCTGCGCATCCGCTGTCGAAGCATTTACTTCCGCCTTGCCATCAAAACCCTCTCCCGCCCTCCCGCATCCTTGAGCAACAGCACCTCCTCCAACTCCGGCTGCCCGCCGGCAAGCAGCGCCGCCGCCTCGCCCTGGTCGAAGGCGATTTCCAGGAACACGCGCCCGCCCGGCATGAGGCGCGCCGGCGCTTCGGCCAGAATGCGCCGATGAAAATCCAGCCCATCGGCGCCGCCATCCAGCGCCTCCGTCGGCTCGTAGTCCTTCACGCTTCGATCCAGCGACGCGATCTGCGCGGTCGGAATGTATGGCGGGTTGGAAACGATGACATCGAAGGGCCGGGCATCCACCGTCCGCGACAATGGCTCGAACAAATCGCCCTCCAAAACCGTCACGCGGTCGGCCAGCTTGAGCCGATCCATATTTGCCCGCGCGACGGCGGCGGCGGGCGCGCTGATCTCCGTGGCCAGCACTGTCGTATTTTTGCGGTGGCAGGCGATCGCCGCCGCGATGCACCCGCTGCCGGTGCATAAATCCAGCACGCGCGGCGTCTCCATTCCCGGCTGATGCCGAAAAAGTTGAAGCACGTTTTCCACAAGCGTTTCGGTATCCGGCCGCGGGATCAGCACGTCCCGCGTGATGTCGATCTCGATGCTGAAGAAAGGGGCCCGGCCGGTGAGATACGCGATCGGCTCATCCTCCGCCGCCCGCTGTACCAAGGCTTTGTAAGCCGCCAATTCCTGATCGCCCATCGCCCGCTCGTATTCGGTATAAAGCCGAATACGCGGGAAATTGAGGATGTGGGCGAGAAGCTGCTCGGCGGAAAGGCGCGGCTGAAAAACTTCCTTGCGCTTAAAGTAACTGGTCGTCCATTCGAGAATTTTTCGGACCGTCCACGTCCCGCCGTCGGCCATGCCCCGGATTCTAGGGAGATTCGACCAACTGACAACCATTCGGCTTTCCCCTTCCCCGCGGGTATAGTCCCTCCCGCAAGGAGGTGCGATATGACCACGAGCGCGGAGGCCCTTACCCACAAACCCGCCAGAACCGGCACGATTGAGGTGCCGCGCACCGGCGGGAAATGCGCCGTTTCCGGCCGGCCCATCGCCGCCGGCGAGAAATACTTCGCCGCTGTCCGCGAGACGCCGGTCGGCATCGAGCGCGTCGATGTGACCGCCGAGTGCTGGGAAGGTTTTGACAGGACCAATCTGCTCGCGTTCTGGAAGACCGTGATGGCCGAGGCGAAAGAGAAGAAGCAGGTTTTTGTTGATGACGAAGTTTTGTGCATGCTGTTCGAGCGATTGGCCGGCGCGACCGAGCCGGGCAAAATCAGCTTCCGCTTTGTGCTGGGGCTGATTCTCATGCGCAAGCGGCTGGTGGTGTATGAATCCACCCGCCGCGACGCGGCCGGCGAAGTCTGGATCGTTCGCATGCGCGGCAAGCAGGATCTCCTGGAGCTGCGCGATCCCAAACTCGACGAGCAACAGATGACGGAAGTCAGCCGGCAACTCGGACAGATATTGAACGAGGAGTTGTAGAGATCGCATGAAGCACGTAACGATCCATTTGCTTTCGCTCGCGACAATGCTGTTGGCGGGGTGTTGTAATTGTCCCAAACCTTCCGAGCCGGTGAACGTGGCGACTTGGCCGATGTCGCGCGTGGTCGAGCGGATTAACGCCAACAATCGCAAGATCCCCTCGCTGTGGGCCACCCACAATTACGAGGCGGACGTGGTGGACGAAAAGCATCATTCCCACCATGTCTCGGGCGCGGGCAAGCTGCTGTACATGCCGTCCAACAGCATGCGACTGACCGGTGATGCCGTGGTCGGCACCGTTTTCGACATCGGCAGCAACGCCAACACCTATTGGCTCAAGCTCGGCGCCGAGGCCGGCGACACCATGTGGTGGGGGAAATGGTCGGACTTCGCCAATATCAATCCCGATCACATGGGCATCCCCATCCGCCCCGACATGGTGCTTGACGTGCTTGGCGTCAGCACGATCGACACCAATTTTAACGTGCTGCCGGCCCCGATCATGCGGTTCGACAACAAGGCAGACTCCTACGTCTTCACCTGGGTCGGCAAACTCCCCGACCGCTGGGTCGGCGTGCGCGAAATCTGGTACAAGCGCGAGACGCTCCGCCCCTGGCTCGTGCGCGTTTACGACATGAATGGCCGCGTGGTGATGCGAGGCGAATTGAGCCGCTATCGGCAGGTCTTGGTTCCCGATCAGCCCAAAACGCAATGGCCCTGGATGCCGGGCAATTATGTTCTAAGCTTCCCCGACAGCGGCTCGCGCATGGTCTTCACGCTCGACGACGCCCGGCTTTATTTGATCACCGAAGCAGGCCGCAAGGTTCCCAACCCCAAAACATTCCGCATGCCCCCGCCCGGCGCGGCAGGCGTCGATCACGTCATCCAGATCGGGGGACAAGCCGGTGAATAATAAAACAACTTGTGGCACGGGCGGCCCGCCCGTGGGCGCGTTCTACCCGGCACGCGCCGGCCCTGCCGCACCCACGCGGCAAGCGCACGACGCTGCGTCTCTCTCCATTCCATATTTCATGTCATCACGAAATTATCGCATTGGTAAGGCCTTGACGTTCAGTTCCATCCCCCACGTACGGAGCCACCTTCGCTCCGCGCTGTGCGCCATGATTTCGCTGCTGCTCTTCTGCCTGACCTCGTACGCACCGGCAGTTCCCACCACCGCCCCTTCCGCCGCGCCGTCTCTTCGCCCCGCGCCCGTTCCACAGAACGTTCTGGCCCACGGCTCCGACGCCTACTTCTGGGTGGCTTACACCGGCCTCGATCCCAACGCCGCCCAGCCGACGCAGCGCACGCGAATTTACTCCCGCGCCGCGGCCCGCGAGTGGCAGCACATCAGCGACCTGCCGACCCGTATTAAAGGCCTGGCCAACACCGGCACGCAACTGGCGGTGCTGCTGGAGGGCGGAGAATGGCAACTGCTTTCCGAAGACGGCATCGGCTCCAGCGGCCCGCCATTGCCCGGCGAAGCCAAAATGATCGGCATCGCCAACGATTCCCAATCGCTCTGGGCCATTGCCCTGCTGCCCCCCGGCGCCACCCGCCCCGCCGCCACTGAACCTGCCGCCGCGACTCAGCCGGCTGCCGCCGCCGGCGCGGCCGGCGCGCGGACGACTCCGGCCGGATCTGTCAGCACCCAACCCGCCGGCGAACCAACCGCCAGCGCTTCCGCACTGGTGCTCTACATCATGAAAGACGGCGCCTGGCAGCGCGCTCCAGTCCCTCCCCTGCCGGCGGACATCGATCCAAATGGCCCCCTGTCGCTCACGGTCGTTGAAAACACCCCATGGATCGCCGCGCTCCGCGAAACATCCGGCAAATCGGTGATCAACGTTTGGAGTGTGCAAGGCGCGGCATGGAAACCGGCGGCGCAGGTCCCCGCGCCTCCGTCCCCCGGCGCGTTCAAATTGCTCGCTCATACCAACGTGCCCGTGTTATGGCTGGCCCAGGACCATCGCGACCACCTCTATTTTCTGGCTGCTTCGGGCGCGCCGCGCGATGTTGCCCTGGCGCCTCTCACCACGCCCACAGCCGACCGCGCCGCGGCTCATGCCGCCAACTACATCCGCGATGTTTCGATCGTGGATGGCCGCCTCACCGAGCAGGATTGCGACCCGCAATCCGGCGCCGTCAAGGATGCGCCTGCCGCCGTCGTGCTGCCGCGCGCCGATACAACCGGGCCATTTTCGAATCTGTACCGCGTGCTGCTGACGCTGGTGTTGGCATTTTTCATCCTCTCCTCCGCCCGCCGCCGCCGCGATATTAAAGAGACCGCCCCGCACCTTGGGGAACTGGAGTTGGCGGACCTGGGCCGCCGGCTTGCCGCCGGCTTGATCGACGCGATCCCGTTCCTCGCCCCGGCCTATATGTTCTTTCGTTTGTACCAGTTTGCCTCGGCACATGCCGACGGCGCAATGGTCGCGCTGCCGCGCAATATGGAAATGCAGGTCCTACTCTGGTTCTTCGCGGCGTTGTTGATCTACGTCATCCACACCGCCGTGGGCGAATCCCTCACCGGCCGCAGCATCGGCAAATGGCTGCTGGGCCTGCGCGTCGTGAAACTCGACGGCACCCATCCCGACTCCTCCTCAATCCTCATCCGCAATTTCCTGAGAGTCGTGGACGTAGGCATCCTGGGGCTGCCCCTGCTGTTGATCGCCTACTCCCCCCTGCATCAGCGCATCGGCGACGTGGCTGCCGGCACCGTCGTCATCCGCGACCGAGTCAGGCCCGAAGGTAATCTCGTGGACCCCGAAAAGGCCGACCCCGCAACAGCAGCCCCCGCCGCCGAAAGCGCCGAACCACCGGCGGCGACGGGAGGGTAGTTTGGAATTAGGCGTGCGGCCCGTGCAGGACATAGAGAAACAGCACCGTCTCCAGCCCATTGAAAACGGCGTGTATGGTAATCGATGTCCAGAGGCTGCCGGTGCGCTCGTAGGCGTAGCCCAGGCCCAGGGCCAGTACGAAGATCAGCGGCGACATCCACAGCGGATGCACGAGGGCGAAGATCGCCGAGGTCAACACGATGGCAACCCACGTCTGCCAAACGCCAGTTTCCGGGCCGCGGTCGGCGAATGGGATCGGGTCCGCAAGTCGATTGGGGATACCCTGCACAATATCCCGTACCGGCTCGGTTTCCGGGGACGCAACTCCCGGGTCGATTGCCACGCCGGCAACAAGTGCTGGAGTGCCATGAGCCGCCGGAGCATCAGGAGGCGCGGCAGGTTCTGCAGCGGCAACCGATATTGGAAATCCACGCGGCATCGGCGGGCTCGGGAATGAAAGGCGGAGCAGCGATTGGCGGATGATCGTTTGAAGATGGCCGCGGAACAGCAGCTCCTCCCATATCGGCGCGCAGAAGATCGCCCCGAACGCCAGCAGAACGCGGATTCGCGGCGGGGCCTCGCCCATGGCGCGGAGCAGTTCATGCTCGGAGGGGTGAACGTAACGGAGATGATCGTAAATCGGCTCGAGAATCGCGCCAGCAGTAAACACCAGGGGGAGCACGATCAGACAGCCGATCAGTCCCGCGCCGATTCCCATCGGAAGTCGCTTGGGCCGCAGCCCCAGTTGCCCAAAGATGCCCCGCCCGCCGATGCCGCGATCGGCAAGCAACGTGAACACGAAAGCGATGAGAAATGGCGCCGTGGACAGGATCGCGATGTCGCGCGGCCGAAACGGAAACTCGGCGGTCGGCTGAGTCTGTGCGCTCAAGCCAACGGGTGAACGCAACACCGCATAGGCGGCCTGAGCGAAAATCCATACCAAAAACCCGCTTCCCCCGGCGGCCACCAATCCCCACATGGACTGCCCTGGCAACACCCGATCCGGCCCATCCGCCGCCCGCCACCGGAATACACCGGCTATCCAGGCCACCCCGGCGGCCATCGTTAGCAGGATCGCGTAGAAGATAAGAGTGGGAGTGTCCTGGGCTAAGATTGACATGCCGCGCGCCCGCCGTAAAGTCGGTGTTGCCGTGCCCCGTCGAGGCCGGGGGGTATTGTAGCCGGGGAGGAACGGTGAAGGTGAAGTGATCGAGAAAGCGGAAGTATATCGGGGCGACTCTTCTACGCGAAAATCGAACGCGGCCCTGCGGGCCGGCCGCTATAATTCGCGGCCGCGCCTTTGGATTTAGTGGAGAAATCGCTTCACATCTTCTTTCTGATTTTTCATTCAGCACTCACCACCAGCCCTCACTCGCTCCCCATGCCTTCGTTCCTCGATCAAATCATCGCGACCAAACGGCAGGAGATCGCGCTGCGCCGGGAGATCGCCCCGATTGAGTCGCTGCGGGAGATTATTTCCACGCTGGGCCGTCCGCGCAACTTTTTTCACGCGGTGACGCACAAGACCAAAAAGCCGGTGAATCTGATCGCGGAGATCAAGAAGGCGTCGCCCAGCGCCGGGGTGATCCGGGCGGATTTTGATCCGGTGAAGATTGCCGGCGAATACGCCGCCGCCGGTGCTGATGCGCTGAGCGTGTTGACGGACGAAAAATATTTTCAGGGAAAGCTACAGTACATTCATGCGGCGCGGGACGCGGTGCAGTTGCCGGTGTTGCGGAAGGATTTCATTATCGATCCGTACCAGGTGTACGAGACGCGGGCCGCCGGGGCGGATGCGATGCTGCTGATCGCCGAGTGCCTGGAAACCAGCCAACTGATCGACCTGCAAATCCTCGCCACCGAATTGCATCTCACCTGCCTGATCGAGGTGCACGATCTGGCCAACTTCATGCGCGTGCGCGATCATGTCATCGGCTTCCCCCATCGCAGCTACAGCTTGCTGGGCATCAACAACCGCGACCTGCGTACATTCAAAACCGACCTGGGCACGACGCTGCGCATGGCGGATCTGGTGGAAGATCCCAGCATTCTGGTCAGCGAGAGTGGCATCAATACGCGCGCCGACATCAAGAAGCTGGCGGATGCGGGCGTGCGGGCAGTGCTGGTGGGGGAAAGCCTGATGCGCAGCGAGGATATCGGGGGGAAGGTACGGGAATTGTTTGGCGGATAGCCGGCATCTCGAAGCGCTGGAGCGATAACTTTGCCGCTCGAAATAGAGCGCATAAAAAAACCCCGTAGGCGTGGGTGGAACCTACGGGGTAAGGAGGGAAGAATCGTTCACGCTGGTATTACGAGCGCGTCTGATGCCGGGTTTGTGAAACCGGGCATATTTTTTCGGATTTTCAGGAGCTTTGGTCGGCTCCGGCAAGCACTTTCTTCACTTTGTTCGTGATGTCGCTCCATTTGGCGGACGGACTCTTGCCGACGGTGACAAAATCGCCCAGCAGCAGTAGGCTGGTGACGCCGGTAATGGCGAATAGCCGGGCCGCCACCGGATTGCCAATCGCGGCCGCAGGATCGGCGAAGCTTTGGCGGTCGTCGGTGATCGACCGGTCCAGGATGAACTTTGCCGCGTTCGGATTGGGCGTCGGCTGAACCTGCATTACCTTGAATCCCATGCCTTCCCAGCTTCACTCAGCGGCGAGAGTATAGCAACCCATTTTGACATGGCTACGGCACTGCAAAGTTTTTTTTGAAATTTGCAGATTTTTTTTGCGGTCGGATGAGCCCGGCAAAAAGCCAAAGATCAGGGGAACCGCAGATGAACGCAGATGAACGCGGATAAGAGGGCCATGCTGCCGGTTGGGATTCTACCATCCATCCGGAAGCTGGGTAGAACACATCGAAAGAACAAAAAACACGGCTCTGTATTCTTAATTCTGATCTGCGTTCCTCTGCGTGCATCTGCGGTTGATTTCTCTTCTTCTGCCCTTCCGGCTTGTTATTCGGAGCCGGCGGATGAATAACGATGGGTACTACGCCTGCGCGTGGCAATGGCTGGTAAGCCAATCGATCAATCGTTGGAAATCGACTGGCTTGGGGAAGACCACATCGGGCGGGCCTGCCGAGCCTTGCAGCATTTTTTCCCACTCGATGGCGCCGGTGGTAACGGCCACCCGGATGGGCAGGCTGCGCTCGCGGATGTAGGAGAGGATGGTGCTGCCGTTGCCGTCGGGGAGCATCAGATCGAGGATCAAACAATGCGGCATGTGCTCCGTCAGGCACGCGATGCCTTCAGAAACACTTGCCGCCGGGAATGGGTCAAAACCGGTCATGCGAAGCAGCGCCATGAGCGCGAGCCGGCTGGATTTATCGTCCTCAACGACAAGGATGTGCGCCTTGCAAGGACTGTCGCTTCTGGTTTGGGCCCGCACTTCCGCTCCTCTGTCCCGTCTGGGCGATCGCGCTCGATCATATCGGTCGGGACAAACGGCTGGGAACGGTCAATTTTGCCGATTGTGCTTTTTTGCAAAGATTGCTTGCGAAAGTGGTGAAGCTGCGCGGCCAGATCCGCCGCATGCTATTCCAAAACCGGGATGCTGACCCCTCGTGGCGTGGGCGGGGCGGCGGGAAAGGCCGGAGCCTGCACGTCCGGCAATTCCCGCAGCATCGCAATCTCATCGCAGCCGTCACGCTTGGGGCATCGCACACAGTCGCTCCAGACCTTGAGCGGGAGCGTCTCCTTGGGCACCACCCGAAATCCGAGCTTCTCGAAGAAGACCTGTTCGTAGGTGAGCGACATGAGCCGGGCGATGCCCAGGCGGCGGGCCTCGGTAATCGACCATTCGACAAGCGCCCGGCCAATCCCCCGCCCGCGCGAGGCTTCGTCCACCGCGAGGGATCGCACTTCCGATAGATCGGCCCAGATGATGGTCAACGCCGCGCATCCAACTACGCGGCCCTGGGCCTCATACACGCCAAAGTCACGCAGGTCTTCGTAGAGCTGCGCGTAGCTCTTGAACAGCATCTTCCCCAGCTCGGCATGGCTGTTGATGATCTGTTGGATTCGGGGAACGTCGTGGATGGTGGCGGGACGGATCATTGGGATTCCACTGCGACTTCGAACAGAAACTCGATCTCCACGGCGGCATCCAGCGGAAGCGTATTGACTCCGACCGCTGCCCGCACATGCTTGCCGGCTTCGCCGAACAATTCGATCAGGAATTCGCTGGCGCCATTTGCCACCTGCGGCTGCTGCGTAAACGAGGTATCGGAGCTCACGAAAGCCCCGACCCGCACGACGCCGGCCAGATGATCGATCCGCCCTTCGATGGCCTTCACGGCGGCCAGGGCGTTCACCACGCATTGCCGGGCGGCCAGTTTCGCCTGATCCACCGAACAGCGCGAAGGCACCTGCCCCGCCGCGATGAGCTTGCCGTCCTTCATCGGCAACTGCCCGGCCACAAAAATGAGATTCCCCGCCCGCCGGGCCGGCACATACGCGCCGAACGGGCCGGGAACGGCTGGGAGGGCAATGCCCAGCGTTTCAAGATGTTTCTGTAAATCCATCGCTTTTGCCGATCTCCAATACGGATTGCCGGGAAGTTACCTACAATCCCGCGATGATAAACCGCCCGCACCGGTGATTCCAATCATGAATTCGCGGTCGCGCGTGGGGGTGTGCCCAATTTCCGGGAGGGCATTGGCGGAAGGGGGGCAGACATTCGTGTCTGCCGGCGAATCGGTGAGTGGAGGACATTCTTGTCCTCCCGAACCGATTCGAATCCGCTCGGCGGAGCAGGAATGCCCCGCACTCGCGGATTCGGGCGGACACGAATGTCTGCCCCACCAAACACTGTGGATGTCAACCGTTACGCCTGCCCGGAAATTCGGGCACGCCCGCGCGTGGTGTGAAGGTGAATGATGTTTTTGCAGGATCGAATCACACATGTCACTTGCGAATCGACAGTCGAATTGCGAATCGGCGCAGGCGTGACCGCCGCGCGGACCCTCGGGCGGCCTCTAAAAGACGCCCGCTGGCGCATCTCCGCGCAGCCGTTTTTGGCGGCGATATTGACGGTATTCGCGCGAGTGGCGCTATTTGCTTCCCTCGCCGGCGCGGCCCCGGCAGTTGCATCGGCCGCCTCCGGCGCGGCGATTCCCGCGCCGGCACCCACGCGCGCTTCGCGCACGCTGATCATCATCATCCCCGGCACGCATGGCAACGAAAATTTCTGGCCGGTTATCTCGCCGGGCAATGTCACCTTCGGCTCCGAATTGCAGCGCGGCGCCGGCGCGGGCAGCGATGTCTATCCATTCCTCTGGTCGGCTCCCAACGAGCAAACTCAACGCATGCAGGCCGCGCGAAACCTGGCCGCGGTGATCGATGACAAGGCGGGCCGGTACGATCGCATCTGCCTGGTGGGCCATAGCTATGGCGGAGACGTGGCGTTGTGTGCCGCTGGGATGTGCAAACACAAGGTGGACATCGTCGTCTGCCTTTCAACACCTAATTTGTATCTGGTCGGTAAGACTCTTGCAGGCGACGTGCAGTTGCCGGTTTACTGCACCGCCGCCGCTCGGAACAATATTCGGCGGATCATCACGGTTTGCCCGAACGTGGATCGGGTGCCGGATTTCTGGGCGGACGTGCAAAAAGGGATCACGGAAAACGATGCGATCCATCTGGCGTCGGGCTGGCTTGAAGTCACGGGTTTTCCGCGGCTGAAGGAAGACGGCTGGATGCGCGATCTGGGGTTCGCCGACAATCTGGAGCTCACTCGAAAACTGAATGTCGCGGATGACAATGTGGAGTACGTTTCGCAGGTGAAAGGCGCGCTGGCGCCGCATTACGCGGTCCACTCGCGGCGGATGGGGTACGAAGTTGGGCAATTGATTCACCAGGGCGCGGACGATCAATCGATAAAGTATCTTGGGACGACGCTGCAAACCGCCGACGCGGATTGGGGCGAGCCGGTGCCGCAGGCGCAGTACGACCAATGGCTTGCAAACCACGCGGCGGGCTTCGGCTGCGCGGGACATCTGTTGCGGCGGATCGACCTGACCATCGGAGGCCGTGACAAGACTATCGACCCATACTTCAAGCTGTGCGCCGCCGATGGCCAGCATGTGATTTGCGCGACGCCCAAAGCCGATACGCGAATCGCCGATTTCACGCCGCGTTGGCTGCTGCTGACAAGCCAACACGAGCGGCTCGATCTGTGGGATTCGCGCACATTTGGCGACCAGTACATTGGCAATGACGTTCTCAACGGCGCCGGCCCCCTGCCGCACGTCGTGCGACATGTCGGCGGGAAGAATCAATGGTCGTGGACGGCGCGCCTGGACTGGAAGTTGTTACACTATTAGCGGTTCCCATGAATGCTCCCACACTTAAAGCAAAAAGGACCAGGGTTTTGGCCGGCGATGGCAAGCCGCATCCGGGCCGGAGGATGACGGAGCGGGAGTTCGTCGAGTGGGCCGACGACACCACGCTTGCCGAGTGGGTGGACGGGGACGTGATCATCATGCCGCCGGTGAGCAGCGTACACGATGACTTGCAGGCTTGGCTGCGCGGGTTGGTCCAAGGGTTCGCCGATCATCATGATCTGGGGCGCGCCAAGGGCCCGGAATTCATGGTTCGCCTGTCGCGACAGCGCACAAGGCGGATGCCGGACGTGCTTTTCGTCTCCAAATCGCGCGAGGAGATCATTCGCGCGAATTACATTGAGGGGGCGCCCGATCTGATCATTGAATTGGTGTCGCCGGAGAGCGTGGAGCGCGACTGGCGTGATAAGTATCTGGAATACGAACGGGCCGGCGTGCGCGAATATGTGGTAATCGATCATGGCCATGGCCGTCTACAGGGGTACGCACTGGGTGAGGACGGGAAATATCAGCCGATTGCGTTGGACGGCGAGCGCTTGTGCTCGCGGGTTCTGCCCGGCTTTTATCTGAGAGAGAAGTGGGTGTTGGGTTTGCAGCGTCCCACGATCATAGCCGCGCTTCGTGAATTGGGAGTGAAGTGAGGAGGGCTTGTCGTATCACGGGCGTCCCGCCCGTGCGAGATGCTTTAAGATTGAGAATGTCACAGTTGGTCTACTACGGTACCATCGGCACGGCTCAAGTATACCCTCATCTTTTCGAAGCCTGTTATGGCGTCAAAAATGGGGTTTATTTCACGCGTTGCGAGCGACCTCAACGGGGTTCAGAATAGCCAAATGGCCACATAAAAAGATGAGGGTGAACTTAAGGCGAGACGCCCGTGATACATTGACCGAATTCGCGCGATGCACAAGGGAAAATGCGGTCAATTCGATTCCCCCACATCCAACTGATACTTCCGCATTTTCTTGTAAAGCGTGGTTCGGTTGATGTCCAGCTCGGACGCTGTCGCCTGGCGGTTCCAGGCGTTGCGCTTGAGGGCCAGCTCGATGATTTTGCGCTCCGGGCCCTCCAGCGCCGTTTGCAGGGGCATCGCGCGGGCGAACGCCTCGTCCTCCTCGATTCGACGAGCCACGGCCGGACTGGCGCTGTGGAATTGGATTGACTCAGGCAAATCCTCCACGTCAATCTGCGGACGCCGGCAGAGCACCACCGCGCGCTCGATGGCATTCTCCAGTTCGCGCACGTTGCCCGGCCAGTCGTAGCGTTGCATCGCCGCCATCGCGGCCTCGCCGAAGACGACAGCCTCCCGGCCCGTTTCCTTCATGAAACGCCGCAGGAAATGGCCGGCCAGCAGCGGAATGTCGCCCAATCGCTCGCGCAGGCTCGGCAGGCGGATATTCACCACGTTGATGCGATAGTACAAATCCTGCCGGAATTTCTGCTCGGCCACCATCGCCGCCAGATCCACGTTGCTGGCCAGGATCACCCGCACGTCCACCGTGCGCGTCTCGCTGCTTCCCAACGGCTCGAACGACCGCTCCTGCAACACGCGCAAAAGCTTGACCTGGAACGCCGGCGAAGCCGAGTTGATCTCGTCGAGAAAAATGGTGCCGCCGTCGGCAGCCATGAACCGGCCCGGTTTGTCGGCCACCGCGCCGGTGAAGGCGCCGCGCGTGTGTCCGAAGAGCTCGGCCTCCAGCAGCGTTTCGGGCAGCGCGCCGCAACTGACTTCGATAAAAGGCTTGTCGCGCCGCGGCGAGCGATGATGGATGGCGCGAGCCAGCAGCGATTTGCCGGTGCCGCTTTCTCCGGTCATCAGCACGGTGGTGCGGCCATCGGTCACCGCATCCACCAGATCGAAGATTTTCAGCATCTTGTGATCGTGCCCGACCACGTTTTCCAGGCCGAAGCGCAGATCGAGCTGCCGGCGAAGGGTTTGGTTCTCGAAAAGCAATGATTGCTGGCGTGCCGCCTTCTCGACGACGACGCGGATTTCCTCATCGACGATCGGCTTGGTGAGATAATCAAACGCCCCCGCCCGCGTGGCATCAACCGCCCCGCCGATCGAGCCATAACTGGTGATGACAATCACAACGACATGCGGGAATCGGCGGCGCACCTCGCGGAGAAACTCCGGCGGCCGGATACCCGGCATGTTGATGTCCGCCAGCAGCAACTCCACCTGCCCGCCGTCCAAAATCGCCATCGCCTCTTCAACGCGGTCGGTCGCCTTCACGTCATATCCCTCGCGCCGCAGAAACTGCGAGAGCGATTGAAGGATGATCCGATCCTCATCAAGAACCAGCAGCCGCGATTTTTCGGGAGTATTGGCCTGCAGCATATCTATAAGGCAAAGGGGATGTTGCGTGGACGCAACATGCGTCTGCTTTTGGCATCGGCACAATGTCATCGGCGGGGTGAGAATCACCCGCGTCCGATAACGCTGTGCGGCTGCTGGACGTGAAAGCGAGCGCCCAGAGCGCCAAGTGCGCCAAGGACGCCAAGAGGTGGGTGTGGCCTGAATTTGTGGCACGGGCGGCTCGCCCGTGGCTTGCTATATGTGACACTTTTGTAATGCCGTTCGGCACGGCGATTGATGGCGGGGCGGCGATCCTAACAAAAGCCGTATTGCGCTGGCGGCGGGTTCGTGGCACGATCCGGGACGATGGAACAGGAACTACAGGACAAGGACGTCCGGGGACTTAAGCACTTCAAGCGTCTGCTGCCTTTGCTGGAGCGTTTGCACGATGTCGGATGC
>DASRLH010000033.1:0-26906 GCA_035648595.1 Tepidisphaeraceae bacterium | reverse complement strand
GGTAGCCGCGAATACCCCATCCGTGATACAACAGGCTTGTGGACATGAGTTTGTCTCCTTTCTGAAGATTGGTAACTCCAGAGGAGACGGCCATGTCCATTTTTTTTCAAGCACTACCTACGCAAAAGCCGGAAGAACCGTTTTTTTCATCTCCGTTTTGGCTTCTGGGCGTTACCTGTATTTTTGTCTCGAGTTTGTCCCGCTGCACTCGCCGGCGGAGGTCGCGCTTGATTGCCCTTTCGTTCATTGCGCACATTCTCCCGGTCGTTTGTTGGGGGATGTTGTTGGCTAAATATTCGTCATATAAGTAGCCGAGCTGGTAGTCTCGTTTCGCCAGCCTGATAAAACTCATCATCAAGCCGCCAGCGGACGCCTGAGCCCATGCCTTGAAAATCCAACCTCATTCGCGGCGAAGCCGACTCGTGGCCGCCAGGGGCAGGCAAGTCCAAATATTTCGCAAAAAGAGGAAGCGCGGTTGACGCTTCGCGGCGGAGAAGTTTTGAGTTTGTCGCTTTGGGTGCAACCGGCATAAGGGATATTGGGCCACGCGGCGTGGCGGGAACTCATCAAGTGGCCTGTGTCGGGAGGGGAAGATCAAGGCGATATGCTTAACCCTCCCCGCCGGAGGCTTTCCTATACGGGCCGAGTTCAGAAACGCGGGTGGACAGAGCAAGCCGAGAAGGACACTTGATCGCACAACGTAGAAGCGGCGTCCTCGCCGCTTTTCTACTGTGGCATGGCGGCACATCCAAAAGCGACGAGGACGTCGCTTCTACAACTCCCACAGTATTCGTACAAGCAACTCGATTCGCCCATTACCGCGAACGACTGTGGTTTGTTTGGATTCCATGATGGATGCTCCTTTACGAACCCTCGCTTTGCAGACTCCGCCGCCGCGGCCTCACGCGAAGCCCGCATTCCGGGCATTGCATCGGCGTACCACGCATGTCATATCCGCAACCTTGGCACACCCCGCGACGCCGCCGGTAGCTGCGCCATCGGGCGGCGAGGCGGTTGCGCTCGCACTGCCTGACCCGCGGCACACAGGCGAATGCCGCGAGCCACCACCAGGGGATGCCAATCAGGAGCCACCGCGTGGTGATGGTGGAATTGCCGTAGAACACATTGGTTCGATGCGCAGCGAGAAATCCGAGCAAGTTGTGCCCGATCTCCGTGCCATCTTCTGAAATACGCTCCGCGAGCCACGGTTTATCCATCCAACCGGCGCCGACGCCAAACTCAATGCCCGTGAGTGAAAAACGCAGGCTGAATCCCGTTTCGCGTCCTGTCCAGATGAATTGCTTTTCGAATGGGAATAGACAGGTACACCAGTAAACGAGAATTCCGGCGATGACAACGCGAACAATGCCGGAGGAAAGCCTGGGCTCGCGGAATGCCTTCATGCCGGGGAATTGTACCGCCGTTGCATGTTGAATGATTTGGAGAGAACGCTTTGTAAATGGCTCAATTGCTCCGTACAATGCGCTCATGCATCAGATCAATGACGCCATTGTCAGGGATGGGAAGATTGTCCTTTCCAATCTGCCTTTTGCGGATGGTCAGCACGTTCAAATAGTGGTTGCCGACGCCGATGAGCAGCTCGCAAAAACCGCTACCATCGATTCGATCCGCCAAACTCTCCGAGGGGGCGTTGAACGATTCGACGATCCCATTGAGCCCATGATCCCCGTCGATAGCTGGGAGATGCTCAAGTGATCGTTCTTGATACCCACGTATGGATTTGGTGGGTGGATGATAATCAAAGGCTCAAGCAATCCGTGAAAGACAGGATCGACGCCGACAGCGACATACGCGTTTGCGCAATCTCATTGCTGGAAATCGCCACGGCAGTTTCCCTGAAGCGCCTTGTGCTTCGCCCCTCCGCCGACCAATGGCTCGCGGTCGCAGAGACTGCCGCTCATCTCCGTGTTGAACCGCTTACTTCCGCGATCTGCCTCGAGTCGGCAAATCTTCCCGGTGAGTTTCACCGGGATCCGGCCGATCGCCTCATCGTCGCGCTGGCGCGATCTCTCAACTGCGAATTGGTGACCGCCGACCGCAGAATTCTTGAATACCCAAAGGTTCGAACCATCACGGCTTCGTGAATGAGAATTGAGATATAGCAGGACTGCGCGACAGTAGAAGCGGCGTGCTCGCCGCTTTTTTCCCGGGCCTGCGCGATGAACCGAACGCGACGGGGACGTCGCTTCTACGATTCGCCGCAAGCGATCACCGCGCAATCACATTTCAGTGGTTCAATGTTTATCCGCATTCCCCACTGCTTCCGCTCCCCGCAGGAAGTGCAGCTTGTTATCAACACTTTGATAGTACAGTCCTCCATCTGCTCCGAGCCAGCCGGGGGTGATGCCGGCGGGGTTGGTGATTTTATCATTGTAATCGAGCTTGCCGCTCTGCGCGTGGGTTGTGGGGGAGAGGAGCAGGCGGAACAAGTAGACGCGGTATTCGGCGGCAACGCCGTCGGCGTGGCCCTGGGCGGCGGGGGCGGCGCCGCCGACGCCGGGAACTGGTCCAACGCCTCGCGCGGGCTGCGTTGCCGGGACGGGCACCAATGGCGGAACGACAAACACGGGCGGTCGTACGCCGGGCACCGGGGGCGGCCCGCCCGGCGGCGCATTGGGCAGCATCGACGCGTCCACCATCCCCTCGGGGGTGATGGCTTCCACGACGGCCAGGTATTGGTTGCTGAAGAACATCTCCCGCACGTCCAGCAATGGCAGCATGTTCGGCTCGGTGGCCCAACTGTCCGCGGGGTGATCGAGGTTGAATGAATACAGATGGCCGGGGCTTAGAACGAAGAGACGCGGGCCGACGGCGCGGAGCTTAACGTTCCAGCTTTTCCCGGCTTCGAGCCGTTGCTCGATCTCCTGGCCGCCGCTGGGGGATTTGTAGTGGAGAAGGAGCGGCTGGCCGGTTTCAAGAGAATGCACCCGCACATATTTGGTGGTGCCGTTGTCGGCCAGGGCAAGAATACGGCCTTCGGAAATGAGCAGTTGATCGGGCTGCGTCGCGCCGCCGAAGGGGGGTTGCTGGCCGGGGTTGGCTTGCACTTCCTTATCCGAAGGGTCGCCCCAGGGCTTGTACAGATCCTTGAGGCACAGGGAATTGGGCATGGTGTAAACGAGTGTGCCATCGGCGGCAAGCGCGAGATTCACCGGCACCAACCCGGTCTGCACGAGCCAGTCATGGGTGCAGCGCATCTGCCCGGTCGCGGTGTCGAAGGCGGCGATGCGCACGGACGTGTCGTCGCTGACTTTCACAACCGCGAAATCCTCATTGGCCGCCAGCCGATCGACCGGACGGTCCGCCAGCCGGGTTTGCCAGGCGATTGCGCCGCCAGCCAGTTCCAGCGAAAGGAGACGGCCCGTCGTGGTCGTGAGCAGCACCCGATCGCCGACCGGGCGCACCTCGACGATTTGCTCGGCAGCTCCGGGCGCGGGGCGGGGCTGGGCGCCGGGAACCATTGCCGCGTTGATGACAACCCGCCCGCCCCGGCGGAAGATCACCCGCTGTCCATTGCGCAACATCATGCCGCGCCTTGCGAAGGCCCGATTCATCATCGCCGGGTTGGTGTTGTCGGGCAGGGCCTGGGCGATATCGCCAAAATGCATGACTTCAACCGTCGGCAGTTTTGCCAGGTCGATCGTCCATGCCGTCTGACCGTCGGGCTTGAGGCTCGCCAATTGCGAGCCATCCCACACCAGCAGATTGTCCTCGATCCAGGCGCACCCCTTGGGCTCCTCGGCGAGTGCGTGGCTGCTGGCCAGCGGCTTGGTTTGGCCGGCGGCATAAATATCCAAAGAGCCGCCGGTCGAGTAAGCGATGATCCGATCGTTGCGGGCGAAGTCGCGCAGCGGCACAACCAGCGTCCGCACATTGGCAATCACCTGCTCGCCAGCCGCGAACGGCTTGGCCCTCGGCTTGCCGGGCATGTACTTGGCGGGCAGCGGAATGTGGAAGTCCGGCAGCGCGCGGGCCAGCGCTTCGCCGCGGAATTTGCGGGTGATCTCCAAGGCCTGCGCGATGGCCGTGCCCTTGGCGATGACTTTGCCGTCGGGCAACGTCAGATCGCGCTCCAGCACGGGCGCGCCGCCCAGCGAGACGGCCAAGGCGAGGCGGGCGTTGGCGGCGTCGATGTTGTCCGTCGCGCCGCCATCCCCGGCGCCGGCGCGAGGCTGGGCCGCCAGCATCAGATAGTTGCGGGCCAGCGCCTCGGCCACATGCCCCTTGTCGGGCGCATCGGGGTACTTGAACCACATGTCGCGCAACACCCGGATCGCCTGGCGCGGCTGCTTCTGGGTTTCGTAGCGGTCGGCGGCGGCGAGCATCGCCTTGCCGGCGATGGCCGAGTTGGGATAGGCCCGCGCCACTTCCAGCAGCTTGTCGGCGGTATCCTGGGTGGCAGCTTGCGCCGTCGCCAGCGCGGCAGCGGCGGCCTGCTGGAACGGCTCATACGCCGACGGATTGGTGCCGATGATGATGGCGATCTGCTTCTGCGCGATCGCCTGGGCCTGCGCCGGGGCGGCCGCCGCCTCGTCGGCCAATGGCACCGGGCGAAGCAACGGATCGGCCAAAATCTGCTGATACAGCTTCACCGCGCCGGCGTTATCCGTGTTGGACTCATCATATTTGGCCCGGCTCAGGCGATAATGCACCTGCTGCATCGGGCTGAGGGCGGCGGCGGCGGCGCGGTCGAACAGCAGGTCGATCTGTTGGCGGCTCTCAGGAGATGCGTTTTTGGCCAGCTTGCCGGCAAACGTGAGCGCATCGTTGAACAGCCGATCGCGGTCCAGGCCCGGCTGCAGCGCCGCGATTCCGCCAAGCAGCGTTGCCGCCTCGTCCAGCTTCTTCATCGCGCCGCTGGGCTCGCCCGCCACGAACAGCACCTCGGCATACCGCAATCGCGGCTGGGCATCGGTTGGGGCGGCGGCAAGCTCGCGGTCGAGCTTGGCCTTGGCCACCGCCAGATCGGTATACACATTGAGCATGCTGGCGCCGGCGATGATCACGTGGTCGCTGGTGGCGATGACGTTGCCGGGCCCTTCGGGCTCCTCCCAGACGCCGCCGTCGCCGATATCGGGGTGGTTGGGATAGGCGCTGACGGTCTTGCCGTTGCGCAGGTCGATGCAATACAGGCGGTCGGCGCAGGGGATGTAAACCGAATTCTTCATCAGAAACCCGCGGCCGCGGATCGGCTTGGGGTAGTCGTTGATCCAGGCCGTGATGTTGTCATGGTCGGGATCGAATTTCTCGCGGGAGTAGTTTCGCCAGTTGAGGCAGACCACGCCGCGCTCGCCGGTGAGGACGAGTCGATCGCCGATTACACCCAGCAAAGTATCGATATTGGTGACCTTGTGGCTGTCATTGCGGTTGGCTTTCTGCTCGACGTCCTGCATGTCGATGCGCTTGATCTCGACGCCGGTCGCGGTGTCGTAGACGAGAAGATCATGGCTGTCGGTGGGGAGTGTGAAGGCGTACCCGCCGTCCACGATGACCGGATTAAAGCTCCAGGGCATGGCGGGGGGCGCCTGCATCTGGCTTTGCCGCATGAACGGATTCATCGGCTGGCGGTCGAGGGACTGGCGGTCGGTGGGATAAATATCCAGCCAGACCACCGCGCCGCCGTAGGCGTCGAGGGCGGCAAACGCGCCCAGATTGGTCTGCACGAAGACGCGGCCATTGGCATACGCCAGATGCGACGTGTCATCGGATTGCGGGATCGGCATCCCGCCCATGCCGAACATCATCGGCGCCGCACTGGCGCTGGCGACGTAGGTGGCCCAGCGGAACTTGCCGCTGGCCAGGTCGAACGCCAGCACGTAGCAATCCTCGAATTGCGCCTGCTTCATCGAGCGCCCGATCACCAGTACGCTGTCGCCGACGACGAGCGGCGAGCCGGTGAAATGCACCCCGCGCTCCTCCTTGGCCTCATCGGGCAGTTGGCCGGGGTTGACGGTCCATTTCTGGCGGCCGCTATCGCGGTCGAGGCAAACCAGCACGTTGTTTTGCGGCGAGGCGGGTACGCCCATCATCATCGATTGCACATCGGCGCCCTTGCCCATGACGGCCAAGACTTCGTGATCTGTGAGGGTGCAGGTGAGTTGTCCCTTGCGCTGCGCTACGGGGCCGGCGGCGGGCATGGTGTAGACGCCGTCTGGCCAGGTCTGCGTCCAACCGGGAAGCGGCACGCCGCTCTCGAGAACCACCGCGTAAATGCGCCGCCCATCCTGGAAATACAACTCGCCGCGATCGCAGACGGGAATCACGCCCAGCGTCAGTCCCGCCGCGACGGCATCGTTGTATTGTTGCTTTAGGGCGATGCGTTGATTGGCCGGGATATTGGGCCACGAGGGCTTGGGGAGGATGACGCCATACAGGCGGGCGCCGGGCCGGCCCTGGGCGTCGGAGACCAGATTGTGGCTCTCGTTGCCCCCGATCATGCGGTACGAATCCGCGGAGGCCAACGATGTATTGGAAGAAAGCGGCGCCTGTGTTTCCTGCGCGAGCGACTGGGCCAGAATCACGTCTTTCCCGCGCACGGTGCCGCGATCGTTGGGGAACCGGGATTTGAGTTCATCGAGCCGCTCGCGGGCCTTGGCGGCGTCGCCGGCATAGTAGTAAGCCAGCGCGGTGCGATACAGAACCGCGGCGCGCTCGGCCAGCAGGCCCGGATGCAGCCGCAGCAAACGATCGCCCAGCCAGGCGGCGGCGGGAAACTCGCCGCTTTCCATGTACAAATCGATCAGCCGAATACCCGCCTGCTTGCCGGCGGTCGTTATGAAATATTGCGAGTAAACTTTGTTGAGCGTGGCGGCATCATCCGGGCCGGCCTTGTCGAGCAGCGCCTGGGCGGCCGTATCGTAGCGGGCGCGGTACACATCCAGCCCCTCCTGGGGCCAATGTGCCAGCTTCTCCTGCACGCGATACGTTATGCTGGTGTACTGATAGATTCGGTTGTCCTTATCCACCTGCGATGGGACGACGCGATCGGGATACTTGGCGATGACTTCCTGATAATAATCCGCCGCCTTGCCCCATTCCTTGAGTCTCTCCATGCGCTGCGCGTTGGCGAGTTTATCGACGGCGGTGGTGGAGTCGCGGACGTAAACGCCTTCCACCGGGTCTTTGCCCCGGAAGCTATCGACTTCCACGGCCGGCGGCGTTTGCGGAACCTGCGCCAGCGCGGTGGGCGCCCAACCCGCCAGGGAAAGGCCCGCGGCCGCCGACAGAATCCCAACCGTTCGCAAAATCGTGTACTTAAAAGCGCATGCCATAAAAAGCCTCGGAAGGGCGTAAGCCGGGTGTAACTCGTGTTTGTGGCGACTTGGTGGGGCAGACATTCCTGTCTGCCCTGCCCATTATCCGTAGGGACATTCTTGTCCCTTCCTTATTTCTTCGCGTCTGCTCGGCCGGGGATGAGTACACCCCGCGCTCGCGGTTCGACAAGCTCACCGAAGTCGGACGCGAGGCAGACAAGAATGTCCGCCCCACCAGGGGGACCGCCACAATCGGGCGCTGCACCCGCGGAAGCCAAAGGGTCACAAGCCCAAGGGCATTGGCGTTGATCGAGCTTCATTCCCCGAAGTATTTCATCCAAAGAGGGGCCAGGAGTTCCACCTGATCGCGCGGGATTCGTGTTTTGTCGGTCCAGATCGCCAGGCGCAGGGCGTGGCGGGCCGGGCAGTCGGCGACCTCGCCGGGCCGGGCCGCGATGCGCTCGATGGCCCGGCGGATCAGGGCAATCCCATTGTCCGACGCGGCGGCGAGATTGGCAATGATCTCCTTGAGCAACACGTCTTCATCCGCAACGACGCCAGCAGTGGCCCTGGCCTCCGCGCTGGCCCCGACATCCGCGGTGGGTGTAGCCGACTTAGCCGCAGGCTTCTTCCGCCAGCAATCATAGTCCGTCACCAGGGCCACCAGCGCGTAGGGAATCTCCGCCTCGCGCGCCAGCCTGGCTTCGGGCATGGCAGTCATTCCAATCAGGTCGCCGCCCCACAGCCGGTGCATTAAACTCTCGGCACGCGTGGAGAACGCCGGGCCTTCCATGCAAACGTAACAGCCGCGATCATGCACCGTGCTGCTCCGCTCGCTCGGCTGCCCCTGCGCCTGTCCTTCCTCAATCAATATTCGACGCAGCACCGGGCAAAAGGGTTCGGCAAATTCAACATGCACCGCCGCGTTCTCAAAAAAGCTGGCAGGCCGGTGAACGGTCTTGTCGATGATCTGATCGGGAATCACCAGATCGCGCGGCCGAAATTCCTCGCGCAGCGATCCCACCGCGCCCGATGCGATGATGTGCGTCACGCCCAGCTTTTTGAGCGCGAAAATATTCGCCCGAAACGGCACCTGCGCCGGCCCAAGCCGATGCCCCGGCCCATGGCGCGCAAGAACGAACATCGGTAGCCCCGCCCAATCCGCCTCGACAATCGCATCGCTGGGAGCGCCAAAGGGTGTGTCGATCTCATGGCGCGTTCCCTGCGTCGATTCCGCCAGAACCTGCGCCAATCCGCTTCCTCCGATCAGCCCGATCTTGATCTCGCTCATGGCGACAAGATTAACGCCAACAGCCGCTTTTCACCACGGGCTGTGGCTGGCATCGCCCTTTGAGCCGCCGCCCTTCAACCACTCCAACGGACGCGCCATTGGAATTTTCCTTTTTTCTTGCTTTGAATTTGTTTCGGATTTCGTGCTTCGGATTTCGGATTTCCGCGTATCACTTGGGTTGTGGGCGCAGCCTACGCCCAGTGCCTTCCTGACTTCGTGGTACACCCCGCATTTCCCGGGCTAAGATGTGCGGGGATACTTGGAACTGGAGTTGGATGTGACGGTACCTCAGACGCCCTTGCTTTCCGAAGTCGCGCGGCCCGCCGGCCCGCTGCCTTCGCCAGTCTGTCCTCCCGGTCCGCGCTCGCGGTTCCCCGGCGAAGTTATGTTGCGCCTGCGGGCCGATGTCCTGGGGTATCTCACGCGCGTCTGCCGGGAATTTGGCGATGCCGTCTCGCTGCGGGCGGGGGGACAGCGCCTTTATGTGTTTAATGATCCCGATCTCATCCGCGATGTGCTGGTGACACGCGACGATTGCTTCATCAAGGGCCCCGCCCTTCAGCGGGCCCGCGAGACGCTGGGCGATGGATTGCTCACCAGCGAGGGCGATTTCCACCGGCGGCAACGCCGATTGGCGCAGCCCGCGTTTCATCCCAATCGCGTCGGCGCCTACGGCGCCATGATGGCTCAAATCACGCAGCGCGCCGCCGGCGGCTGGCATGATGGCCGGCGATTGGAGCTGCACGATGAGATGATGAAGGTGACGTTGCGGATTGTTGCCAAGACCCTGTTCGACGCGGAGGTGGAAGCCGACCTCGATTCCATCGGCAGCGCGATGAACATCGCCGTCGGCATGTTCACGCGCACCATGACCCCGTGGGGGCCGCTGCTCAATCGGCTGCCGCTGCCGAGCAATTTTCGATTCAAGCGGGCCCGCCGGCGGCTGTTCGGGATCATCGACCGCTTCATCCGCGAGCATCGCGAAAGCGGGGACCACGGCGATCTGCTCTCGGTCCTCATCCGCGCCCGCGATACCGAGGGCGACAATTCGCAAATGTCCTCCTCACTCCTGCGCGATGAGTCGTACACGATTTTTTCCGCCGGCCATGAAACCACCGCCAACGCCCTGACGTTCGCGCTCTACCTGCTGGCGCGAAACCCGCAAGCGGAGGCGAATCTGCACGCGGAATTGGACGCCGCGCTTGGCGGCCGCGCGCCCGAGGTGGGCGACCTGGAGAACCTGCCGTACACACGAATGGTGATCGCCGAGGCGATGCGGCTGTATCCGCCGGCCTGGGCCTTGGGCCGGGAGGCGACCCGCGAAGTGACCATCGGCCCGTGGACGCTGCCAAAGGGCGCGGTGGTATTGGTCAGCCAATGGGTGACGCATCGCGATGCCCGCTGGTATCCGCAACCCGAGCGGTTCGATCCATTGCGCTGGACGCCCGAGGCCCGCGCCGCGCGCCCGCGCTGGAGCTATTACCCCTTCGGCGGCGGCTCACGCCAGTGCATCGGCGAAAGCTTCGCGTGGATGGAAGCCATTCTTGTTCTGGCAACCATCGCCCAAAACTGGCGCGTGGAATTGACCGATGATCAGCCGCTCGAAGTTTTCCCGACCATCACGTTGCGGCCTAAGAGGGCGGTGCCGGTGGTGCTTAGGAAACGAACCGCCGCCGTCTGATTCTCGCAAGGTTCAATCGCTCGCGGAGAAATCGCGTGTTAGGGAGGTAGACGGCTACCGTATCACGGGCGGGACGCCCGTGATACAACAAGGTCACTCGATGCTCGAATGCGACGGATTTATCCGCGCGTTAGGCTTTACTTGTTGACCTCATCGAGCATTTTATCAATCGCCCCGTCGAGTTTCGTGTTGTCCTCGTAGGTGCCGTTGGCGATTTGCGCCTTGATGGCCGCGACCTTGTCGGTGCGCACATCGTGCGTCTTGAGGGATTGCAGCAGGTGGCTGGCGCCGGATAGCTCCAGGCGGTCGGTCGCCGGCAGATTCTTCGGGGCGTTGGCGGGAAGGGACTTTTGGATGGGGTTGGAAACGACTTTTTGAACGGGCGAATTGGGCCCGACATTGTTCACGTTCATCGGATTCTCCAGCGATGCCGGACAGCCAGACCGGCAAGGGCACAAAGGGCGGGCGATTCCATCGCCAACGCCATCGACTTCCTGGCTTGCGTCGATGATTTGCCTATCGACGCAACTTCAACGCTTTCTATAGCGATTTGCACCTGCCTGAAACCTTAGCTAAACATTGCGCAGCAATCGAGTTAATGGGACTGGCATTTCCGATCCCGCAATTTTCTCCGCGGAGGGCTCCATTTCTGCGCCCACTACATTTATCCCATTTTACCAAAATGCCCCATTTTAACAGCCTCCCCCTTATCGCTGATTCAGCGGTCGGATATTATCGGCCGGCTTCCTTACCGGACTACACTTTTGCCCATGAGGATCGACTCGGTGAGGCGGGCCGTCATCTTGGGATTCCGATAGACCATCGGCAACAGGAATCGCAGGTTCTGTTGGGGGCCGCGCAGATAGTCGCCCAGGGTTGTGCGCCAGCGATGGCGATAAGGCTGCAGGGCATCCTGCAAATGTTCCTCCTTCAGCGCCTTCTTCACCGCGTCGGCGGCATAGACGGCGCTCCAGCAATTGGGGTAGATGTCTTCGCTACAGGCCGAGTAGAACCCGCCGGCCGGGCCGATCAGCACCGTTCGGTTGGCCACGCCCTCATGGGCCAGGGCGCCGGCCAGCGGCAGGTCCATATACTCCGCCGATTCAATCGGCACCTCGCCCCGGCCCGTCAGTACGCCATTGCATCGCAGAATCTCCACCCATTGCGCCAGCAGCTCGGCGGGCCGAAATTTGCAAAGGCTTTCCACCGGCTGCTCGACGGCCAACTGCACCCCCTTTGGGCCCGGCAACATCCAGCCCCAGCAAAACGCCTCGCGCAGATTCAGGCACATCGGAAGCACCGGGCGGTTGCCCAGGTCGGCCCATTTCGTGCCCGGCAATTTCAAAAACGTGTAGCGATGAACGACATCCGCCCCCCAGGCCTCGGGCAATCCCAGGAGTTTCTGCTGCGCCTCGGCCAGCAGGCCGCCCAACACCAGCACCTTGGGGCGCAGGGCCATCTTGCCGACGGTCACTTCCGCGCCGCGCTCATCGAGCCGATGAATTTTCAGGACCTTGGGAGTCGCCAGTTCCACGCCGGCCGACTCGGCGACTTTGGCCAGCGCACCGCGAATCGCCTTGTAGGATGCGACGTAGGCCAGCGTCGATTTGCTGCGATGCTCGCCGCATACTTCCGGATTGCCGGAAAGAAAATGCAGCCCGTAAACGGCAGTCAAATCAAGCTTGCGCCGCAATGGCTCGAGCAACGGATGCAGCTTGAAAAATTCGGGATTGATCAGGACCAACCGCTCGAGATGGATGTCATCTGGAATCGTCGTATGCACGACCCGAAGCTTGGACGTGCCGGCAATCACCGCCGCCGCAAGATATGCGGAGGGGTGTTCGCCCAGCACCAGAACATCAACCTGCGGTTCACTTTTAGGCATGCCTGCCAAAGATCATATCGTGCCGCGGGCCGGGCGTCCAAGCATGGAAAACCCGTTGGCGTTTTGGATGCTCCCGAAGAGGATTTTACAGCGAATCCAACGCTTCCTTGAAATCGCGCTCCTGGCGGAGGCCGACGAATTTCTGCTCGACCTGGCCGTCCTTGAACAAAATGACGGTGGGGATCGCGCTGATGCTGTACTTGATCGACACGTCGCGGTTGGCGTCGGTGTCGAGCTTGCCGACCTTGATCTTCCCGCCGTAATCGCGCGCCAGCTTCTCGATGGTCGGCGCGAGCATCCGGCAGGGCATGCACCACTCGGCCCAGAAATCCACCAGCACCGGCACCTGCGACTGCAGCACTTCCTGATCGAAGTTCTGGTCGCTGAATTCCATCATGTTCTCAGCCATCGCGTTCTCCTCCGGGATCGCTCCCGTTACGTCGCTGTTCTTCCGTTCCCTTGCGGGCGGATCATAGAAGTACAAAAAAAGAGAGTCAACGCGGGGAGCGCGCGACGCAGAAGAAGATCACCACGGAGACACCGAGGCACGGAGGCGCGTTCGAGGCGACGCGCCACCCCCGCAAGAAAACGAATAAGAATGGTTGGTTTATCGACTCGACGCCTTCAGAGCCGCGCGGATGTGGAGCATATTCAACGCGGCCACGCACAGGAGCCCGAAGCCTACGGCAAACAGCACAATCACCGCCCAACCCGGCACCGCGTGCATCGGCGAATCTTCGCCTACGAAAGACTTGAGGGCGCCGGCGGCGATCAATCCGGCACCGGTCGTCAGCAGGATGGGCACGATCGTTTGCCGCGCGCTCAGGGATTGCGCCCTGGGGAGATGGGGCCGTCGCGTCTGTGATTGACCAATGATCGCCAACTCCTCGGGCGGGGGCGGAGGGACGGCCAAAAGCACGTCTTCCTCGCCGGCGCCGTCTGGATTTGCGCCGCTGTCGGCCTCGGAATCGGGAGGATATTGCCGGGCAGGCGCGTTGGAACGGGCCGGCGGCGCCAACGGCCGGGCGGGGCCAGCGGGGTTTACCCGAGCAGGAGAAGAGGGCATAACCGGGCGCGCCGCGGAGGCGGGGCGGCCTATATTCGACGCAGGGGCCGCCGGCGCGGCAGGGCGCGACGGCCAGCCTTGCGATGGGACTGGAGCCGGCGCCATCGGCGCCGCCGCCCGCGCCGGGCCGGCGGGGCGTGCGGGACGAGTGCCAGTTGCGCTGGCGCCCGCCTGCGAAATAACGGACGCCCCGGAAGCCGGGGGGCGGACAGTTGCCGGCGTGACGGGGTTTGCCGAGCGAGCCTGGGGCGGCGTGGCTGCTGACTGCGAAACTGGCCTGGGAACCGGGGCGGCGCGCCCAGGGCCCGGCGCGGGACGAGGCGCCGAAGGCATCGCGGAGACGGGCGGTCCAGCCGGCGGCTTCGCGTTGAATTGCGCTTGATCGTGCTCCCCATCCCCCTCATCGGTCTCTTGATGTTCGCCGGCGGCCAGTCCTTCCAAAGCGCGGGCCAGCTTGTCTTCGTCGCGATTGGTCATGGTTTCCTCGTGACGACCGGCCCATCTTGCGCGGCTTTCCACCTCAGGCCCAATAATGCGCCTGTCGCCGGGCGAAAGATGATTGCAGCGGTCGAACGCGGCGCATTATAATGGAATGGCGTGGCCGGGCCAAAGGACCTTTCGATTCGTCGGCCGGTGATGGCCGGCCGGTTTTACCCCGCCGACCCCGCTCGATGCCGCGAGGCGGCCCGCGCATTGATTCAAGCCGCCGCCGGCTTCAGCGGAGTGGGTGAGCCGGTGGCGGCGCATTTTCCCGGGCGAACGGCGTTGGGCGGAATCGTGCCGCACGCCGGCTGGATGTGCAGCGGCGCGATCGCCGGTCAGGTGATCGCGGAAATTGATCGGCTCATGTGCGATGCGCCGCCGGAGCTGGTGGTGGTGTTCGGCGCGGTGCATACGCCTATCGAGATAAATCGCGCCGCGCTGGATTCGCACGAGGCCTGGCAGGTGCCCGGCGGCCAGTCGCCCGCCGCACATGATCTGGCCCGCAAGCTGGCGGGCAATGCACGATTCTTCGTGCCCGACGACCGCCTGCATCGCACCGAGCACGCCGTCGAGGTGGAACTGCCGTTGATCCAGTCGGCGTGGCCGGCGGCAATGCTGCTGCCCATCGAGGTGCCTTTGATCGAAGACGCCGCCCGCATCGGGCAGGAGACCGCCCGGGAAGTTTTATCCAGCGGCAAGCGCTGCATCTTCCTGGCCAGCAGCGACCTGACCCACTACGGCCCCGCCTACCGATTCGCCCCGGCGGGCACGGGCCCGCAAGGCCTGCAATGGGCGAAGGAAAATGACGGCCGATTGTTGCGGCTGGTGACGGATTTGGCCGTCGAGCAAGTTGTGCCCGAAGTGCGGGCCCGCGCCAACGCCTGCGGCGGCGGCGCCATCGCCGCCATACTGGCGGCATGCAAGGAAGCGGGCGCGAAGTCGGCAACCGTGCTGCGCCACGCCAACAGCCATGAAATGCTGGCCGGTCTGGCGGACAATGATCCGGCGAACGCCGTCGGGTATGCCGGGGTCGTGGTGACGTGACACAACATTCAGCGCACGCAGTGCGTCGCACCGGTTTTGTCTTTGTGGTGCCTTTGTGGTGTCTTTGTAGGGTTCGCTTCAGCGAACGAGGAATGTATGGGGTCCCCGAGTGCACGACGGCCGCCATGCAAAACCGCGTTCGCTAAAGCGAACCCTACAGCGGACCCTACGAAGAGCGGAAGTTCGCATACCGGCGGATGCACGACGGACGCCGGACAAAACAGCGTTCGCTGAAGCGAACCCTACGAAGTGGTGTTTTTCCGCCGTTGCCATTACGCCACGCCCGGCATCGCGTCGTGTTGCGTCGCCGCAACATCCGGCGAAAAAGGCGCGGCGGGACATCGCCAGGAATTGCTTCGCGCACCGCCATGGCCCGTGAATGGAGCGGGGAATGAAGCGTCGGCATGGGCGCAATGATATGGAACGGCGTTTGCCTTCGAGCCACGTTATGCGAGGAACATCCATGAACGAGCAGGAGTTTCAGACCAAGCTGGCGGAACTAATGGGCGAAATCAGCACGCTGCCGCTTACCGAACGCCAGAAGCTGGAGCGCCTGGCGGTCGAAACACGCCAGCGCCACGAACGCCTTCAGCAGACCGTCAGCGGCCTGCAGGAGAGCCTCGATTATCTGCGCCTGAGCATCAAGTACCTGGTGTTCGATTTGGAGGCCACGCGCCGGGAAAATGGCTACCTGCGGAAAATGCTCGAGGAAACCAGTGGAGGGAATAGTGCCGCTGATTAGAGGCGGGATGAGCGCGAACGCCGCAACCCGTGTGAAGGTGAAAATCCGAAATCCGAAGCACGAAATCCGAAACAAATTCAAAAGCAAGAAAGTGGAAAATTCAAAGGGCGCGGCCGGGCGGTTGGGGCTTTGTTCCTCGCTTTGAGTTTTTGAGATCGTTTCGGATTTCGGATTTTCCTCCGCTTCGTGTCTTTGTGCCTTTGTGGTTAATCGTCTGCTTCAACACGTATTTCGCAAATCGAATTTGGTGTTTCACGCAAACAGGCGTCCTTGGGGGACGCCTGTTTGCTTTCATGCGGCGCTCTGCAACGAATGAGGTTTTGGATTTTGTTTCTTTTCTTTATTTGGGTTTGTTTCGGATTTCGTGCTTCGGATTTCGGATTTTGAGCGAAGTTTGGGCGGGGGCGCCCGCGCACGTCGTTGCATCTTTTTCCCGTAGCATTTCCGCGATGCGCTGATGCGGGCGGGGCATCGGCACCTCATGCAGCCGATCGAGCGGCAGCCAGCGGCGGGGCTTGTCGGCGGCGAGGGGGCCGTCGCCTTTCGCCTCGCATGCCATCACCTCGAATTGATATCGGCGATGCGTAAGGGCGTGGCGGAGGGCGCCGAGCAATCGCGGCGGCGTTGTTTCGAGCGGGAGCCGGGGTTTCTCTTTCGACGACACTTTTTCCGCATGTGGCAGGGTCACGAACTGCCACATCCCCGCCCATCGCCCCTTCGCCGGCCGCTGTTCGATCAGCCAGCAATCCTCGCGGCAGATGCAGTAAGTTTGCCGCCGAATCAATGGCGTCGGCTTCGCCTTCCTCGGTACCGGAATCCTCTCCTGCACCCCCGCGGCAAAAGCCTCGCAATGCCCGCGCACGGGGCACAACAAGCACCGCGGCGCGCGCGGCATGCACAGCGTCGCCCCCAGTTCCATCAATGCCGAGTTGAAATCGCCGACGCGGGATTTGGGAAGTATCTCGGCGGCACGCTGCCATAACAGCGCGCGGGTTGCCGGCTCGCGGGGATCGGATTCGATGCGATCCAGCCGGCACAATACCCTTTGCACGTTTCCATCCAGGATCGGCACGCGCCGTCCAAACGCGATGGACGCCACCGCGCCCGCGGTGTATCGGCCCACGCCCGGCAGCGAAAGCAACTGCTCAACATCAGCCGGGACGTTCCCGCCAAACTCCCCGACGATCTTTCGCGCCGCCGCCCGCAGGTTTCTGGCCCGCGAGTAATAACCCAAGCCCTGCCACAGCCGCAGCGCCTCCTGCTCATCGGCCCCGGCCAATCCCGCGACGGTTGGGAAGCGCGCCAGGAATCGCCGATAGAATGGCGTCACCGTCGCCGCCTGCGTCTGTTGGAGCATGGTTTCGCTCACCAGAACATGCCAGGGATCCAACGCCTCTCCCGAAGCCGGATCGATCCGCCAGGGCAAGTCACGGCGGGCGCGGTCGTACCAGCGCAGAAGCCGGCGGGTAAATTGAGGGCCAGGAAGAAGCATTGTTGAATTATAAAGGGCGGCTCGCGAGTACGCGCCATTCGCAACCTCGGTCGCCGCACTCCCCGGAGCCGTCCACTGCGCGATGGTGATGATTTCAACGTGACACGGGCGTCTCGCCCGTACGGACCACTTGAGAGTTGAAGCGGTCGCCATGCCCGAGGTTCGACGGCAATACGCACGGGCGAGACGTCCGTATCACGATAAAAGTGCGTCCAGCAAAATCGCATCCAATAAACACAAACTTCCGCACCACTCACGTCCCCCAACGTCTTCCGCTACACTCAGCCCCCGGCGGCGCGGGGCCGTCTTCAACCTTTGGGAGAAGCCATGTCGCTTGCGATGCTGCAGATAGCCGGGCATCAACTCTGGCACAACATGTTTGACCTGTATGCCGACCCAAACAGCGTGTCGATCGCGGAGAAAATACTTCGCCCGGTGATCGTCTATTTCTTCCTGCTGATCGGCCTGCGCATAGCTGGCAAGCGCGAGTTGGCGCAATTGAATGCGTTTGATCTGATCGTGTTGCTGATGCTCTCGAACACGATCCAGAACGCAATCATCGGCAACGACAATTCCGTGGTCGGCGGCATGATCGGGGCCGCCGCGCTGCTGGGCACCAACTACCTGATGGTGCGAACCATGCATCGCTACCGCAAGCTCGATCATCTGCTCGAAGGCCACGCCGACATTTTGATCCGCGACGGCAAAATCCTGCGCGATCATCTGAGCCGCGAACTGATTACGCCCGGCGAATTGGTGGCCGCCGCGCGCAAGCAGGGGATCTCGTCGCTGCATGACGTGGAGCGTTGCATATTGGAGCCGACCGGCACGATCACCTTCGTGCAGAAGCGCCCCACGCCGGAGGTTTCACGGCATGATGAAATCATGGCGCTGCTGGAACGGATGGCGGCGGAAATCAAAATGTTGCGGGATGCCGCGAAGAGCGGGCCGGCGAGGCCGGCGGTGAACCCGTCGGCGCCATCGGAATCTTAATACGCGAGACGTTTGCAATGCGGTGTATCCCGTGAAAAGAAATCCACGAACGTATCACGGGCGTCTCGCCCGTGCCGACGGCGCGGAGGTCGAGCGATCCCACTCCTTCAATCTCGCTGCCCTGCGCGAAGGGCTTGCGCCTTTTCGCCTTCACTGGTTTCCCCGCCTAAGCAGCACAAACTCCCATGCCGCTGTCATGCGCCGTCGCGGCGATCTCTTCGCGCCCGCCATCGTCCTCACCGGCCATCAGACGGCGGGCCGCGGGCGCAGGGAGAACGCCTGGTGGTCCGCCTGCGGTTGCCTGACCGTCACCTTCGTTTTTCCCATCGACCCGCAGGTTCCCGCCCATCAGTTTCCCTTGACGGCCGGCGTTGCCATCCGTAACGCGGCCGCGGAACTCACCGGCAACGCCGACATCCAACTCAAATGGCCCAACGACCTGCTTCACCACGGCCGCAAGCTCGCCGGCCTTCTGTGCGAGCGCGCGCATGGTGTGGACCTTGTCGGCCTGGGCATGAACGTCAATCTCGACCCCGCCGCCGCGCCGCCCAATCTTCGCTATCGCATCACATCGTTGTCGAGCATTCAAGGCAAGCCGTGCGATCCCACGGCCGCGCTGATCGCCATCGCGCGGCGCCTCCGGCAGACGTTGGCTCGCCTCGCCCAGGGGCCGTTTGCCCAACTGCTCCGGGAATACGACGTGCATCACGCCCTGATCGGCCGTCGTGTTCAAATCCTGCAAGGCGGCGAAGCCCCGGCGCTGGTTGGAAAAGTAGAGGGATTGGATGAAATGGGCCGGCTGCTTCTGCGGACTCGTGACAAGCTGGAGCATGTCATATCCGGGCAGGTGATCCTTTTCTCTTGACATTTATCACAGAGTTGCGACAATATGGATCGCTGGTCATTCGCGGGATCCGACGCGTATATCACGCAAGTCATTTTTGGCGGAAACTTTGCGGCGTGCCAGCGCACAGAGAAAGGATGGGCATCATGCTTCGCGCTACCTCATGGAAATGGCTGTCATCGCGGCTTTTGGGAAAGCGGGTTCGCCCGGCGGGTCTGGTTCCAACGCGTCCGTGCCTTCCGAGGATGGAGCGTCTGGACGATCGCGTGCTGCTGAGCGTTGCCACGCCATCGCAGAACGTCGTGGACGCTTTCGCTAAAATCGAGAGCGCGTACGTCAGTTATTCCGACGCAAACATCAAATTGCAGGGCGAATACCTTCGCAAAAAGCTCCCCGGGCGAATGAAATCAGGGACGATCGCATTTTTTCTGAAGATCGACGCCGACCTGTTTAAGATCGATACTGCTCTCATTGGCACGCCATCGCCGGTTGGCGCGGCCGATGCGACGACCGGAGGCAGCACCGGCGGCAAGATCGGGATCGATCAGGCGCTTCTCAAGCTGGATCTGTCGCAGGATCAGATCGCCACCATTGAGAAGACGCTGATTCCCGCGGTTCAGAGTGAGCTCGATGCGACCGTCGCGCTTCAGAATCAGTTTCAACAGGCCTCAACAAGCCGCCCGGGCAACTCCAAGTGGGGCAACATCACGCTTAAGCGCGGGTTTGTCGATTCGATTGCGTTGGATTTGGGATTCCGCCATATCGAAGCCAAGCTCATCGCGCTTGATCCGGCGAATGTTACCGGGCCCAGCGAACAGATGCTCCTGGGGCTTGATTCGGCGGTCGTGGATACCTTGGCGTATCTTGAAGGAGACCCCGATCAGCCGATCATCACCGGCCAAACCGCCGCCTCGGACGCCACTGACTCCACATCCGGAGACTCAGGCGCCGACGACCCTGCCGCGGGTGATTTCCCGGATATCGGATTGGATTCGCTCCTGCCCGCGGTGACTTCCGGATCGATCCAATCCAACGTCTGAGCGGCGATTATTTGTCCGATTATTCACCGGCGAAGACCCCAAGACGGATGGAAGGTCAATCCATCAGCCCCGACGACGTCCGCGCTGGCGAAGCGCGGGGCGACGTTATCAATTCGTATGATGCTCTTCCCTATTCGGTTAGCGCCTTCCCGCAGACGCGTCCGGATCATCTGGCCGCCATCGGCAGGCTGTTCGGCCTGAATCCGCCGAGGCCCGATGGCTGCCGGGTGCTGGAACTGGGCTGCGCCGCCGGCGGCAACCTGCTTCCCATGGCCGCGGCCAGTCCCGGCAGCCGATTCGTCGGCATCGAGCTCTCACATCGGCAGGCGGCCGATGGGCAGGCCGCAGCGCGGGAAATGGGCCTGAACAACATCGATATCCGGGGCATGAGCATCCTGGATGTGACGCCGGAGTTGGGGGAGTTTGATTACATCCTGGCCCACGGCGTTTATTCCTGGGTGCCGCCGGCGGTGCAGGAAAAAATTCTCGACATCTGCCGGCGCAATCTTTCCACATCAGGCATCGCCTACATCAGCTACAATACCTACCCCGGCTGGCACGCCCGCGGCGCGGTCCGCGAGATGCTTTGGTATCACACCCAGCGGTATGCCGATCCCGTCGAGCGGACGCGCGAGGCCCGCCTGTTTCTTGAGTTTCTAGCCGGGTCCCCTCTGGAACCCGGTGATGGATATTCCACGCTGTTGCGACAAGAGATGGCGTTGCTTCAGGCAGTGCCCGATAGCTACCTGCTGCATGAACATCTGGACGATTTCAACGACCCATTGTACTTCCATCAGTTCGCCGAGCGCGCCGCCGATCATGGCTTACAGTATCTGGCCGAGGCGCATGTGGGCTCAATGATGGTGAGTCGTTTCGGGCCGGCGGTTGAAGCCAAGCTGCGGGAGATCGCGCCTGACCTGCTCCAAATGGAGCAGTACATGGATTTCGTGCGCAACCGGATGTTCCGCCAGACGTTGCTCTGCCATGCCGGCCTTGAATTGGATCACGCACTTCGGCCCGAGGCGGTGCGGGGATTTTACATCGCCTCTGCCCTGAAGCCCGTTTCGTCATCGCCCGATTTAGGAGTCGGAAAGGCCGAGGCGTTTGGCGAGGGGACGGTGACATTAAGCACTGCCGACCCGCTCATGAAGGCCGCGATGCTGCACCTGGCGGCGAAGTGGCCGCTGCCGGTCTCCTTCGATGCCCTGGTGGCAGCCGCCGGCGCGCGATTTTCTTCTCCGGCGGGCGATCCTGCCTCACATGATAAAGCCGGCCCACCCACGTCCGACGACATTCAAGCCCTGGCCGTCCGCCTGCTCAATTGCCACGCATCCTCGCTGGTGGAATTTTCGGTTGCGCCTCCGGCGTTCATCACACATGTCAGCGAGCGGCCCATCGCCAGCCCCTATGCCAGGCTGCGGGCCAGAGCCGGAGAACTGGTCACAAATGCGCGGCTCGAAACGATCACCATGGGCGAGCCGTCCCGGCTTGTGTTGTGCAGCCTCGATGGCCGACACGATCGGGAGTCGCTGATCGGAATCATCGGCGACTGGCTTGCCGCGCGACCAGCGCCGCCCAATACTACCGCGGCAACCGGCGGCGCCGCGCCCACCACCGGGAACAATCCGCGGACGCATACGGATCGCGCCACTCGCTTTGTTGGAGAGGTTCTACAAGGCTTTGCCGAAAGCGCTCTTTTGATTGAATAACTCGTCCCAAGCGACTCAAAACCCCACCGACCGCACATACGCAATGCTCTTCGGGATCTGCTCCTCCGATTCCTTTGATTCATCCTCAATGTAGTAATGTTTGATCCCAATCTTCCGGGCCTGCTCCAAAATCGCGGGGATATTGAGTTGCCCAGCGCCCAAAGCAACATCGGCTTCCACGTCTTCGTGGCCGGTATAGTTGGGCGTCTTGATGTCCTTGCGCATATCCTTCAGGTGCATGAGAACAAAACGCTTGGGGTACTTCTGCATGAGCGCCACGGGATCGGCGCCGCCGTCGTAGGCCCAGAAGATGTCGAGCTCGTAATTGACGAACTTGGGATTGGTCAGTTTGACCATCTCGTCGAAAAGCGTGCCGTCCTGGTACGGGCGGAACTCGTAGCCGTGCGGGTGATAGGTGAAACGGATCCCGGCGGCGGCGCATTTCTCGCCCCATTCGTTGAACTTGTTTGATGCGTTACGCGCATCCTCGATCGTGAAAGGATCCTTGTGCGGAACCCAGGGCAGCGTCACGAAGTGGCAACCCAGCGTCTTGCAATCCTTGATGATTCCATCCACGTCGGTCGAAAAACGATCCCACTGAAAATGCACGCCGCTGGCGTGCAGATGATGCTGATCGAGCTGCCCGCGGAATTGCTCGGCGGTGAGGCCGTAATAGTTGGCAACTTCGACATCCGTGATGCCCATCTTCTCGACAAGCGCCATTGTGCCGGGCACATCCTTGGGGAACTGCGCGCGCAGACTGTAAAGCTGTAAGCCGACGTTGATCTTCGCATGCGCCGGCGGCGCCACCGGCGTAGTGGAACTGCAGCCGGCGATGAACGCGGCAACAAGGACGGTCGCAAGCATGGCTCTGGGATGCATCATGGGTTCTCCGTTGGGTTCGCTTCATTTTCTCCATTGGCGGGATTCTTTCAAGGGGTGAAACGCGTCAGCCGTCTGCAATCGCAATTGTTGAATGGGGTCCTCGGAGAAACTTCGTCGTATCACGGGCGTCCCGCCAGCGCATAGTGCGTTGGGTTTTGGCAGAACCGTAATTCCTCAACCATCGCGCCATCGGCACGGGCGAGACGCCCGTGATACGGTAACGCTCTTCTTCATCGAGTTCCGCACACGGCTCAGGTGCCACAAAACCTCAACGCAGTTGCAGGCTCAACGAGGGAGAACATCCAAGAGGAATAGCGCAACCCCGCCTCCCTTGCGCACGCCAATTGCTTGATTCTGCTGGACAGCGACTGGCTGAAGGGGGTGTTCTCGAACAGGCGACCAATAGCATCGCCGGGAAAGGATCGGCCATGTATACATGGGCATTGGTTTTGGTTCTGGGCGTGATTCTGATCGCAATCATCGCTGGCGTCGTGATTTATGAATCCCATCGCCGTCGCAGGGAGATGGAGTTGCGGGGCTTTGCGCTGCCGGGCGATCCAAAGGTCGATCCTCGGTCAGCGAATGAACCGTAGGCGAAGATCATTCACCACGACGGCACGAAGCCACGAAGAAAAACATTTGGAGTTAGCACCTACACCCCAACACGCTTGCAGTCTGAAAGCCGCGTCCGGCTAAGGAGTCAGCGCTTCAAATAGTTCTTTCTTTGTGTCTTCGTGACTTCGTGGTTAATCCTTTTATCCAGCCCGACGGGCCTGCGTCCGCAAACCGGCGGCTTTTGCCAAGGCCTCGGCCTTGTCGGTCTTCTCCCAGGAGAAGGCGCCGTCAGCGCCCGGGATGCGGCCAAAGTGGCCGTGACGGGCGGTCTGTTTGTAGATCGGCTTGAGCAAGTCCAAATGCTTGATGATGCCGCGCGGCGTCAGGGGAAAATGGGCCTGCACCAGCTCGGCGATCTGATCTTCGGGAATCACCGCCGTGTTTTCCGTGCTGACGGTAACGCTGACCGGATGGGCCACGCCGATGGCGTAAGCAAGCTGCACTTCCGCGTTGCGCGCGAATCCCGCGGCAACGATATTTTTGGCAATGTAACGGCCCATGTAGCAGGCGGAGCGATCGACCTTGGAGGGATCCTTGCCGGAGAACGCGCCGCCGCCGTGTGCGCCGCGTCCGCCGTAGCTGTCCACGATGATCTTGCGGCCAGTGAGGCCGGTGTCGCCGTGCGGGCCGCCGACCACGAACTTGCCGGTGGGGTTGATGTGGAAGACGATTTCGTCATTCCACAGCTTCCTGGGGATGGTGGGGCGGATCACCTGCTCGATGATCTCGCGCTTGGCCTTCTCGCTGATCACGTCCTTCTTCTTGTCCAAAACGCTTTCATCGTGCTGCGTGGAAACCACGACGGTGTGAACGCGGACGGGCCGTTCGTGGATGTATTCGACGGTGACCTGTGATTTGCCATCGGGGCGAAGCCAGGGGAGCTTCTTGTTTTGCCGGAGCAGCGCAAGCCGTTCGACGATCCGGTGGGCCAGGTGAATCGGCAACGGCATCAGCGTTTCGGTCTCGTCGGTGGCGTAGCCGAACATCAGGCCCTGGTCGCCGGCCCCTTGTTCCCTTTCGTTGTCGTCGGCTTTATCGACGCCGCGGGCGATGTCGGGGGATTGGCTGTGGAGGGCGATGAGCACGCCGCAGGACTGAAAGTCGAAGCCGATCTCGGGGTGGGTGTAGCCGATTTCCTTGATCGTTTCGCGGGCGATCTTGGCGGCATCCACATACGCTTCGGTGGTGATTTCGCCGGCCACGATCACCTGCCCGGTGGTCACCAGCGTTTCGCACGCCACGCGGGCGCGCGGGTCCTGCGCGAGAATGGCGTCAAGCACGGCATCGCTGATCTGATCGGCCACCTTATCGGGATGGCCCATGGTCACGGATTCACTGGTGAATAAATGGTGGGTACGACGAAATTCGGGGGACACTATTGGCTCCTTGGACAAAAGTATGGGAATGCACGCATCGCCGCCCGATAAATCAGGCGAACTCGCGCCCCAATGAACAGGGATTGGAAATCTACAAGAGGATTGGGCAAGAGGCAAGGCGAGCCGGGTAAAAATCGGAATTCGCGGGACGATCCAACGAATTATCGGAAAGCCCGCGACCTTCACCGTGCGCCAAAGTACGAAGGCGGGCAGAGTTGTTGTGACAGGGTTGTTGTGACACGGACGTCTCGCCCGTGCGGAGTGCTTTTGGCCGTCCAAACCACTGTTTCGGCGAAATCCGCGCCGCAGGCACGGGCGGGACGCCCGTGTCACAACGTAATAAGTGCCTCGATTGCAAGTGCCGCCGGGGGCGGGCATCGCGGAGAATTATCGGACTTGGGCCTTCGTACGATAAAACTGCCTTCCGCTCACGTATGCGAAAATGCTTGCCGCCAGTTCATAGTCCTGGGCCGCGGTCTTTGTACGCTGGGCCTCGAAGGCCAGCGACAGGTCGGCCTCGGGCACGAGCAACATCAGCTCCCGCACACCGTTGCTCTTGCACGAATTCCCCGATGCCCGATGATTGACACGATGAAACTGGCGATTTCAATGATGATTCGGCGCGCGGGGCTTGTGTTGGCAATGATCCTGCTGGTCATCGGCGGCACGCGCGCAGCGGACCAAAAGCCGCCGGCGAAGCCAGGGCTGCGGCTTCCCGCGGGCGTGAAGATGATCCCCAACCTCGAATACGCCAATGTGAATGGCCATTCGCTGCTGTTGGATTTGTATCTGCCGGAGAACTTTGACAATCCGGTGCCGGTGATTCTGTACGTGCACGGCGGCGGGTGGGAGGGGGGCGACAAGCACGATCAGCTTGCCGTTCCACTTGCCGCGCACGGGTATGCCGTCGCCAGCATCAATTATCGGCTCAGCCAACAGGCGAAATTCCCGGCACAACTCCAAGACTGCAAGGCGGCGGTGCGCTGGCTTCGGGCGCATTCAAAGTTTTACGGATTGGACGGCGCCCACGTCGGCGCCTGGGGCACCTCGGCCGGCGGGCACCTGGCCGCACTATTGGGCACAACCGGCGATGTGAAAGAAATGGAAGGCACGGAAGGAAATCTCAAATACTCCAGCCGGGTACAGGCGGTGTGCGATTGGTTCGGCCCGGTGGACCTGAGCAAGATGGCTGACCAGGCCGCCAAGGCCGGCGTTCCCAGCAAGATCAACCACGATGCCCCCGATTCCCCCGAATCCAAACTGCTCGGCGGCCCCGTCCAGCAAAACAAGGAGAAAGCCGCCCGCGCCAACCCCATCACCTACATCAGCAAAACGGATCCGCCTTTCCTCATCATGCACGGTGACAAAGACGGCCTGGTCCCCCTGGCTCAAAGCCAAATGCTCCGCGACGCCCTTAAGGACGCCGGCGTGAATGTGGAATTGAAAGTCATCCCCGGCGCGGGACATGGATTTGGCAATCGGGAGATTTTCCAGCAGGTGAATACGTTTTTCAACAAGCACTTAAAGAACCCGCCGCCGGCGACGCAAGCGACGCGAGCGTTGCAATCGAGCGGAGGCTAAAAATGGTAATTCAGCGGAATGCAACGCAGTTTGAGTGTGGAATGAACACGATCAACGTATCACGGGCGTCTCGCCCGTGCGGGTGGCGCGGCAGTCGAAAAACCGCGATTTGGCCGGTCAAATGGAAGCATCACATGCCGGAACAACAACGTTATCCGCTCGACTACAGGACTCCGGCGCGACCCAAGGATAGGGACATCGTCGCAGCGTGGCTTGGGATTGCAATTTGCGGTGTGGTCGCGATTTCAATGCCGTTGTTTATTTTACTGGATTTAAGCCCTTTGCAGTACGGCACGCCGCCGGCGCCGGTTGTTCGCACGCCACGTTCGACTGCGCCGCCAACCCAGCCCGTTCGGTATCCGCCTGTGTATTTGAAGGCAGGGGCAAAGCCGTAGTTGATCATTGCGTTTTGATACCAAATTATGGCTCTCCGCGAAAGCCGCTGATTAAGCGGCCCCAGCCGCCGGGAAGGTGAAGTTTTTCGTCGAATATCCGCGATTGTTACGGCTCAGCCCGGTGGATATCAGCGGCTTTCGCGGAGAGCCCAAATTATAAAGGTTCACATGCACCGAGTTGTCATCACCGGAATGGGTTGGGTCACGCCGATGGGGTATTCGATCGATGGCGTCTGGAAGCGTCTTCTCAATGGCGAATCGGGCATGGCGCGCACCACGCTCTTCGACGCCGGCACCTTCCCGACCACTTTTTCCGCCGAGGTCAAGTCCGACTATCGGCTCGAAGATTTCGTTCCCGATCTCTCCGGCCACCCCGGCATCGGCCGCAACACCCGCTTCGCCATGGGCGCCTGCGCCCAAGCCTGGCAAATGGCCGGCCTACCCCCGCTCGCCAGTCATCGCTCCACGCAACTGACAACGGACAACGGACCACACCCCACACCCCACACC
>DASRLH010000032.1:0-5826 GCA_035648595.1 Tepidisphaeraceae bacterium | reverse complement strand
ACGCACAACGTATCACGGGCGTCTCGCCCGTGCAGGGTGCGCTGGAATTGAGGAAAGTCGCAACTTGCACTTTTACACCCTCGGCACGGGCGGGACGCCCGTGATACGTCGCGCCAATCTAATCACGAAGACAGTTCTTTACAGATACATGGCATTTCGCGAGCCCTTTATTTCTCGACCATCGCCACGCCGCGCCCCCGGTGCTTTCCCAGTCCCGGCATCACCACGGGCGGCAGCACGGTCTTGCGGGTGTACCCGAATTTCTGCATGAAAAGGTCCACATGCCCGCCGACGAAAAACACGCGGGGCAGCCGGGCGTATTCGGGCCGATCCCGGTCGAAATAGTCGTAGGCGGTTGGGCGCGAGCCGACGCCTTCGCACCAGACATCCGGCTGGCCGGGCATATAGAACGCGGCCTCGCCGGCGTCTCCGTAACGATTGCACACCACCCGCGCACCGCCGGCCCGATCCGCGAGCTGCCGGCCAAAATCGCTCCAGCCCCACAGATCGGTCGCCTGGTGCGGCAAAGGCACTCCATGGCGCAGCAACATCTGTTGCAATTGTGGAACCGCCAGCAGATGCAGCGCGATCGTAAATCCCAACGCCACCTCGCATCCCTTCCGCACCCATTGTACCCGATTCCCCGCTGGTTTGGCGGCCAGATACCGGCCAATCAGAAGGCTCAGCGGAAAATAAGCGAATGCCGGCCAATTCATTTCCCCATGCGACCGCGTGGCGGCCCAGCCGAAGAAGACCAGGGGAAGCGTCCCGCACCAAAGGAGCATCCGGTCGGTATTGCGCAGCCTGGAATATCCGCGCCAATTCACCCAAATTACGAAGACCGCGATGCCGAACAGGATTGGCGTCCACACCAGCATCTGCCCGCCGAAAAATTCCCCCAACCCGCCCAGACGTGCCATAAGTATCGGAAAAAACCCGGAAACGCCATCGGTGATTTCTCCGCCGGTCCCGTGATGGAGTTGGAAAAGAAACGATGCCCAGTGGTGGGTGGCATTCCAAAAGATGACGGGCGAAAAGACCGCCAATGCAATGATCGCCGCCAGATACACCCAAGGCCGCGCCAAATGCCGCCGGCCCGCCTGCGAAGTGAGCAGCGCCAACCCCACGCCCCCCGGCACCAGGATCGACGTATATTTCGAGAGCAACGCCAACCCCACGAACACGCCAAACATCGCCCATAAGAAAGGGGACAGTCCCCATTTCCCCGCCGGGAAAAAACGGGACAGGTGCGCTTTGCGGGGTCCGGCCGACATAAAAGGCTTCTGACCCCTTTTTCCCTGCCTTTTTCCCTGGCGTGGGCCTTGGGTTTGCGCAAAAGGCGCCGCGAGGTCCGTGTCGGCGTGATCGTCCCGGTTTGCGATCAGCACGGCACAGGCGAGCGCGCACACGGAAAAGAAAGTCGCCGGGGCGTCGGGCGTGTGAATGGTTCCCGTCACGGCGAGCAACGGCCCGGCCAGCCACATCGCGACGACAAACCCAACGGCGCGCGAATCGCCGACTAACGTTTTCGCGAGCATGAAGAGCACGGCCAGCGCGCCCACCGCCAACAGCGCCGCCGGCAGGCGGACAGCAAACGCCGTGTTGCCAAACACGCGCGTCGAGAGCCACATCAGCCAGGCGATCATCGGCGGGTGATCGAAATAGCCGCACGCCAGATGCCGCGTCCATGCCCAGTAGAACGCTTCATCGGGAACCAGATCCGGCCTGGAATCGAAGAACAGCCGCAGCGCCAGCCACGCAAGCGCCAAGGGCCAGAAATAGATGGCGAATCGCGCGGCGCCAGGCGCGTAGGCGGGCACCGTTGGCGTTTCACCTGTTTCCAGCATTGAAGTCATACGTGCGTCTGTCAATTCGCCGTTGGGGCGAATTAATCAGGGAGCCTCGGAGCGCGGTTTAGCCCGCAACCGAAAGAAAAGTCAGCGTCGAATGGGCACGAATGCACACGAATAATTGATCTTCATTCGTGTGCATTCGTGTACATTCGTGGTTTCCCTCTTTTTTTGGTTGCGGGTTCGCCCGCTCTGGCTGTCTTCGTGCCTTGGTGGTTAATCGAATCTTCGGTGCTACATGCTTCCGGCCGCCGAGAGCGCGGCATACCCCGGCGTTGGCGCGGCGGCCGATGGTGCATTGGCCGCCGGCGTTTTGCCCGCCGCGCTCGCGTCGGTCTTGCCATAGGTGCGTGGTCGCGGCTTCACCAGGCTTGTGTCGATGGGGCCGTAGCTGATAACCGCCGAATCCGTGGCGGCATCGTACGTGGCGATCGTCGCCTTCAGATAATTGGCATCGTCGCGGTCCGGGAAGTCCGGCTTGAAATGGGCGCCGCGCGATTCGTTTCGCAGCAGCGCGCCGCGCAACACCGCCTCTGACATCCGCAGCATATCGCCAAGGGCGCGGGTGAAGGAGAGATTTTGATTGGTCCACATGCCGGTGTCGGAAAGCTTCACTCGCTTATAGCGATCCTTCCACTCCTGGCAGCGGGCGAGCGTTTTCTCCAGCCGGTCGTTGTAGCGGATGACGGTGCAATTGTCGGTCATCCACTTGCCCATTTCCTGCCAGAGCAGGTAGGGATTTTCAGAGCCATTGTTGTTCAAGAGCCAATTCTGCTTGTCCGTCTCGCGGGCGACCGCCCCATCGTAAATTCCTTGCGGCAAATCCGCGCTCGCTGTTTTCTCCCCATCCGTGATATACGTCTTGATCCCCGATGCCCCGAACAATCCATCGAAGGTGCACGACAGCAGCGAGTTGGCGCCCAGGCGATTGGCGCCGTGATAGGCGAAGGAGGCTTCGCCCATCACATACAGGCCCGGGATGTTGGTGGACATGTTATCCGGGTGGGCGCGTTCCAGTCCGCCGGGGCTGGTTTCCTTGCGCTTGAAGTTGGCCCACAATCCGCCCATCGTGTAATGAACGGCGGGGAAAATCTTCATCGGCTCGTCCAGCGGATCGGTGCCGACGAACTTCTCGTAAATCTCCAGAATGCCTTCGAGCTTGTGCAGAATGGCGGCCCTGCCGCGCTTCTTTACCTGATCGCGCAGGTCGAGGTAAACCATGTTTCCCCCGCCCACGCCCAGGCCCTCCTGGCAGACCTCGAAGATCTCGCGGGTGGCGATGTCGCGGGGAACGATGTTGCCGTACTTGGGGTACTTTTCTTCTAGGAAGTAATAGCGTTCGCTCTCGGCGATGCTGTTGGGCGGTCTCGTGTCGTGTTGTTTGCGGGGAACCCATACGCGCCCGCCCTCGCCGCGCGCTGATTCGGAGATCAAGCGGCATTTGTCTTCGCCGGGGATGGCGGTGGGGTGCACCTGGATCATCTCCGGGTTGCCGTACTTGGCGCCGGCCTGGTAGCAGCGTGCGACGGCTCCGCCGGTGCAGATGACCGACATGGTGCTTTTGCCGAAGATCAGCCCGTTGCCGCCGGTCGCCATCACCACCGCATCTGCGCGGAACGCGCGAATCTGCATGGTGCGCATGTCCTGGGCGACGATGCCCACGCAATTGCCGTCGTCGATGATCGGCCAGAGGAATTCCCAGAACTCATATTTGTTCACAAGCCCCTCGGCTTCGCGCCGGCGGGTTTGTTCATCAAGGGCGTAAAGCAACTGCTGGCCGGTGGTTGCCCCGGCAAAGAACGTGCGCTTATATAAGCTGCCGCCGAAGAGGCGCAAATCGCGCTTGCCTTCGGGCGTGCGGTTGAAAGGGACGCCCATGCGGTCGAGCAGATCGATGATCCGCGGCGCCCAGGTCGCCATCTCCAGGACGGGCGGTTGATCGGCCAGGAAATCCCCGCCCAGCACGGTTTCGTCAAAATGCTCCCACTCGCTATACCCCTGCTGCCGGGCCACATCATTGCAGGCGTTGATCCCGCCTTGGGCGCAGACGCTATGACTGCGCTTCACCGGCACCATGGAAAATAGATCGACGTTGACCCCTTCCTCCGCCAATCTAATGGTGCAGGAAAGCCCGGCCAATCCGCCGCCGACGACGATCACACGTTTGTTTGTTGGCATATTTGTTTGTTGTCAGTTTCCAGTTGTCAGTTGTTTGTGGTGGGTTGTGGGTGGTTGGTTGTGCGTGGATGCTTACATCACTTTCGATCGCTCAAAGCAGCCCACAACCCACAACCCACAACAAACAACCGACTCCCCTCACCACATAATTTTTCCAAGCTTTTCGCGTTTGTCCACGATGAACTCCATGTGGTGATGGAGGTGTTTGTTGGCTTTTTCGAGGATTTGCCGGAGGGTTTGGGGGCCGGCCACGTTATGATTGCCTTTTCGCTCGAACGCGCTGTCCGGCAGATTTCGCAAAATGTGCGACATCTGCTTGCGCGTCAACTCCAGCAGGCCCGCGGCATCCTGGGCCGACTGCTCGTGATAATGCAGATTGGCCGACCATTTCTTGTCGTCGAACGCCAGCAGCGATGGGTTTTCCTCGGCGATGACGCGTTTCATCCGGTCGGCGAACACCTGCTCACTGTCGGCCAGATGCAGCACGATCTGCTGGATCGACCAGGTGCCCGGCACCGGAAACGCCAGCAGATCTTCGCGCGAAAGGCCTTTGATCGCCTGCCCAACCAGACCGGCGGCGTTCTCGTATTCGTGAACCAGCGATTGATTATCCATGGTATGGCACGCTCAGAAGTTGATGAATGTAAGGGCCCGCGTGAACGGTGGCGTAGAGGGCAAGCATGCCGCAGGCGAACAGGAATACGCCAAGCACAGTGCATACCCCGCCCCATCGGCGTTGGCCGTCTGCGCTTGTGGTGAGTCCCCAGGTGATGCCAGCCGTCCAAAACCCGTTGGCGGTGTGATATGCCGACGCGACAATGCCCAGCGGATAAACCAGGAACGGCAGCGCCCAACTCGCGTTCATATGCTGCGCGATGCTGCCGGTGGCATGCTCCGGATCAAACGCCAGCCCCGCGCCAAACACCCACTTCATCGCCAGCACGTGAAAGAGGATGAAGCCCGCCAGATACAACCCGAAAATGCGCTGCAGGACGTAAAACCAGTTCTTGGCGTACGGATAGCGATCGACGTTCCACTGTGCCGTGAAGGTGATGTAGATGCCGTAGATGGCGTGATAAATGATCGGCAGGTAGATGAAAATCCACTCTACGCCGCGCAGGAACGGCAGAACGTGAATCTTATTCACCTGCAACTGATAAATGTCGCGCGTCCGCCAGCCCTGGATCAGCGTGGCATTGATGAACAGGTGAACGATGAGGTAGCCGCCGAAGATGATGCCGGTCAGCGAGTGCAGCCGCCGGAGTAGAAAATGATGGCGGCCGCCGATCAGTGGAAGAGTCAGGTCGTTGGCTGTCGCCGTGATCACGAACGGTCCTTTCCGTAAACACCCGGGGGGCGATTATAGGGACGGGGGCGGGAATGAAAAGGCGATGTTGCGCCCAACAAATCGCAACCTCCAGGATGATGGGCCGGGATGAATCAAAATGCAACATCGAACGCCATGCTCGCAGGTCCTTGGATTTTAGATAGATAAGCGCAACACATTGAAAATAATAAACTTATGAAATTGACCGTTAGGGGCGAGGTCGCAAAGTGTTGCAGGGGGTGCCCGCTGGCTTCCGGACGCGCGGCCCACCCTTCGACATCATTCGTTGCGGATGGAGCAAGGGTCGGCATAGCCGCACTTGTAACATCCTGGACGGAGGGGCCGCAACATTTACTTTGGCGTGGGGATGAACCAAAATCCAAATGACGCTGCGCGGCGAGCGGCCGATGAGTTTGCCGCTTTGGGTGCAACCAGCCGGGGGGGACGTCGATGTCGGGTATAAGCAGACTC
>DASRLH010000031.1:0-6196 GCA_035648595.1 Tepidisphaeraceae bacterium | reverse complement strand
GCGCGGGGGCCGGCGGCGGGGGTGGGCCTGGCCGCGCCGGGAATCGCCGCGCCCGATGGCACGCATATCGCCTCGATGCAGGGCCGGCTGCAAGGGGTGGAGGGATTGGATTGGACAACCGTCTTGGGGCGCGGCCGGCGGGTGCCGGTGCTCAATGATGCGCACGCCGCGCTGCTGGCCGAGGCGTGGATCGGCGCGGCCCGGGGGTGCGGCAACGTCATGCTCCTGACGCTGGGCACCGGCGTCGGCGGCGCGCTGATGGTCGATGGCCGATTGCTCAGGGGACATTTCGGCCGCGCCGGGCATCTGGGGCACATCAGCTTGAATCCGCAAGGGCCGCGCGACATCGCCAACACGCCCGGCAGCCTGGAATCCGCCATCGGCAACTGCACCGTCCGCGACCGTACCGGCGGACGGTTTTCTTCGACGCATGAACTGATCGCCGCGCATCGGGCGGGCGATGCGCAGGCCACGCAATGGTGGCTGGCGTCGGTGCAGGCGCTGGCCGCCGGCATCGCGTCACTGGTGAATGTCGCCGATCCGGAGGTTGTGATCCTTGGCGGGGGAATTGCCGGGGCGGGGGCGGCGCTGTTCGAGCCGCTTCGCGGATGGATGGATCAGTATGAATGGCGCCCGGATGGGAAGAGGGTGAGGATTGTGGGTGCGGAGTTGGGGGAGTTTGCCGGGGCGATTGGAGCGGGAAAAAATGGGCTCAACAGCCAAAGGTGAAGGAGGCGGCGTTGTGCCGACATCTTCGTAGGGTACGCTTCAGCGTACGCCGTACCAGGCCCGTGGATTCCGCGTTCGCTGAAGCGAACCCTACGACCAGGTCGGGCGGTGTGTGGATCGCGGCATTTATTGCGCCGTCTCTATTTCCAACGGAATCCGTTGCGGCGCTCGGCCGACGATGCGGTCGAAGCGGCGCCAGGTGTGGGCGAGGATCAGGTAGGTGATCAGCAGGTAGGCCAGGCCGGCGAAAAAGGCAAACGTCATGAAAGTGATCCCATCGAGATGACCCTGAATCGGCGGCCAATCCACGCTGCGAATGCCCCAGGGGGCCGTGGATCGCAGGGCGTCGATTGCGGATCCGAGATAACAGTACGGCTCGTACCACCAGACCTGATCCACCGCGTTCTGCGTGTCGGCGATCGAGTTCACCACGCCCAGCACCGCCGGCACAACCGCATATACCGCGAACGCGAGCAGCAAATTCAAAATGGCGGCAACCGTTGTCTTGCTCATCCGCAGCGAGAAATAGACGCCGCTGGCGACCCACACGACATTAAACGTAAAGAGCACCCAGATCACAACAAGGAACGCCGGCACGCTGATGGCGCCGATGACCGTAAATAGGAGGAAGTGGGCGACGATGAGGATGAACGGCCACGCCAGCCGCCGAAGTACGCCCATCATCTTGCCCCAGACAATCGTGCGGCCGCTCAGCGGCGCGCCCAGGAGCAGCGTCCAGGTATCGCTCTCTTTTTCCTGCGCGATCGCGGTCGCCGACAGGATCAGGGCCAGCATGCTCAAGAGAACATTCAGGATGATGGCATAGCCGATCTGCGGGCCGCGATCATTGAGGGATTTGGTGTAGTACTGGGCATAGTAGATGGTTCCGATCACCGCCAGCACGATGATGATGCCGGCGCGACGCTGCCAACCTCGGCCCATGAGCGGGCGGCGCAGCTCGCGCCAGAGGATGGGATTGTCGGTGACGGGATGCGATTTCCTGGGCTTGACCGCCTTGCGTGTGATTGCGCCGCGCGAAGGGAGCGGCGGGGGAGCGACGCCGGGCCCGGCGAGGGGTGGAAACGCCGCGGACGATCCCGCGAAGATTGGCCCCTCCAGCATCACGGCCGGCGGCGGCAACATCGCGCCGGCGCCCATCGCGTTGAACGGCGCTGCCGGCATTGGCGGCCGCAACGGCGCGCCGATCGGGGCGAACTCCACCGGCACCAGGCCGCCTCTTTCCTCACCGGCCCGGCGGGCGTGGCGCCGCAGCAGCAGGGCGCAAAACACCAGCAGCACCGCCGAGAGGACCAAGTGCGAGGCGATGCAGGCGGCATAAGGGATGCTGATCGGAAAGCCGCGCATGCCCATCCTCGGGATCGCCGCCATGACCGCCAGCATGTATGGGTTGGCGGAGAGTGCGATTTTCGTCCCGAGCAGGCCAGCGCCGATGGTGTGAAACCGCGCCGCGATCAGCGCGACGACGATCGGGAAAAAGCAATACATCAGGAGCATCGTGCCATACGAGAGCAGGATGACGGTGACCGATCGGTTGAGCAAAGTTGAATAAAACAGCCCGATGGCCGCCGAGCTGAGGGCGACGACCACCGCCAGCGAAACGACGATGCCCATCTGCTTTAACTCCACGCCTCCCAGCAGCCGCACCAGCGCCAGCACGGGCAAGCCCAGCGCGATCAGCGTGAGCGCGGCCAGCAGGCGGCTGAACAGTTTGCCGGCCACGATCTGCCAGGCGGTGATCGGCGTCATCAGCAGCACCGGCAGCGTCTTGTGCAGGCGCTCCGAGCCTATGGCGGTGGACGTGAGGATCGGGCCGATCAGCCCCATCGAATAGACCGAGAAGATCCCGACGATGGCGAAGAAGATTTGCCCCAGCTCCGAACGCTGCTGGTTCTGCATGGCAATGCCGGACTGCTGCCGAAACGCGGTCGCCAGCGCGTAGGCCCACAGCATCACCAGCAGGAGCAGGCCCAGGTAAATCACGCGCAGCCAATACGTCCGCTTGCGGCGCGAAGTTACCCGCAATTCCTTGGCAAAGATCGGCCCGAAGGGGCTGGCCCCCTGCATCAACGTGGCGAAGGACATGGGCGGTACTTTACCGCCTAACCCGGAAAATACACGATTCACCACGAAGTCACGAAGACACAAAGAAAGCCAAGTCATTCCCAACTCATGCTTTTACGCAGGCTGCGACTTTTGATTGAAAGCGTTGTGGAATGTAAGTGCGACCATGAATAAATTTCTTCGTGCCTTCGTGCCTTTGCGGTGAATAATCCGGGCTAGGCCCCTGTGATGGTGAATGTTCCGCCATTGGTTGAACCAGGGGCGTCATCGGCAAAGTTTCCAGAGATCACCTTGCCATGAACGGCGCCGTTCAAGGTGAGTTGAGCGCCCGTGGAATCGCTGAGCGTGGCCGTGAAGGCGCCGCCGCTGGTCACGGAGCCGGCGAGGGCGAAGGCGCTGGTGCCGCTGCTGGAGTCGGTGGTGGTCGCGGTGCCCGATAAAGAGCCGTCGGTTCCTTCGCTTGTGACATCCAAGACCAAGGTTCCGATTTGTCCCACATGGCTTCCGGTTTTCGCAACCGCGGGCCCGCTGAAGGAGCCGACGAGGTTTGGCGGCGTCGCGGAAGTCGGCGTTGCGCCGGCGTCCCCAGCCAGCGTGCCGACCTGCCCGCTGAAGTTTTCGGCGGCCACGCCGACATTTCCGATCGAACCGGCAACATCGCTTTGCGACTGCGGCACGTCGGTCGCCAGCGAAGTGCTGTATGGATTGGCCGCGGCAATATTGGTCAGGTCAGCGGATAGTGTGACGCTTTGGGTGTCCGCCTGAACGTTGGCCAGCGGAGCCGTCGTGACGGCATTGAGCGCCGACACATCGGCGGCCACCTTCGCGCCCAGCTTCACATTGGTGGGATGCAGCAAGAGCGCCTTTGCATCCGTCAGCGACCGTTGCGAAAGCGCACTGCTCTTGCCCAGCAGAACATTGGAATCGGCACGCAGTTTGGCGAGGGCCTTGCCTTCATCAGCCTTCAATGTGTTCAACAAGGCCGCGTTGGCCTTTCGGTTGCCCGCGTTAGTCGCTGATTTCAGGTCGGCGGCGATTTTTTTGGTGTCGGCGGCAAAGGTGGACGCGACCAGCTTCACGTCCGTCCGCGTGGTGGCGGCATTCGCGGAAACCTGCTGCGAATCGGCGATCAGCGTTGCCGATGTGATCGACGCCGACAACAGAGTTCGGGATTCGAGGAAGTGAATGAATTGTGACATGGCGCAATGGCTCCTGATGGGCTGGGGAAACGACATGGCGCGAGCCACGTTCAACGGCCTCATCGGCATCAGATCGGACATCACATGAGTTCGGATTCAATTTATTGCTCTCGCCGCCGCGCCCAACCGCTGTGACACGGGCGTCCCGCCCGTGCGTGGCGCGCTGGAGACAGAAAGCACGACTTTCAGGTTCCGCGCGATCGGCACGGGCGAGACGCCCGTGTCACGACATTGCATCTCACGGATCGAGTATTATTATCCCCCCGCGATCGCCCCAATAATGAAAAATGGCTCCTTCCCAATCGCCACCGCCTCCGGCAGCGGCGCATCGGGCGGATCGTGCGAAACATCCTCCTCACAGGCGAAGAATCTCACCAGCGGACGGCGCGCCTGGGTTCCATGATCGCGGATGGTTCCCTTCAGCGCGGGCAGTTTGGCTTCCAGGGCATCGAGAATCGCGCGCTGGGTCACCGGGCCTTGGACGTGCAATTGCACCTCGCGGCCCACGTTCGCCAACTCGCGCAGATGATAGGGAAGAATCACACGAATCATGAAAGCGTTTGCACCTCGACGGATAGCACTGCGGGAAGATCGCGGACAATCGGCGCCCAGTTATCGCCGGCGTCGGGCGAGGAATACACCTGCCCGCCGGTGGTGCCGAAGTAAATGCCGCATTTGTCGAGGGAATCAACGGCCATCGCATCGCGCAGCACGTTCACGTAGCAGTCGCTTTGCGGCAAGCCCTTGGTGAGCGCTTCCCATTCATTTCCGCCGGTGCGGCTGCGATAGACGCGCAGCTTTCCTTCCGGCGGGTAATGCTCCGAATCGCTCTTGATGGGCACCACATAGATCGTCTCGGGCTCATGGGCGTGCACATCGATCGGGAAGCCGAAATCGGTCGGCAGGTTGCCGCTCACTTCGCGCCAGGAATCGCCGGCGTCGTCGCTGCGCATCACGTCCCAGTGCTTCTGCATGAACAGCACGTTGGGCCGCGAGCGGTGCATGGCGATGCGATGCACGCAGTGGCCGACGTCGGCTTTTGGATCGGGAATGTACTCGGATCGTAATCCCTGATTGATCGGCTTGAAAGTTTGGCCGCCATCATCCGTGCGGAATGCGCCGGCGGCGGAGATGGCGATGAAGATGCGCTTGGGATCGGCCGGATCGAGGAGAATCGTGTGCAGGCACATTCCCCCCGCGCCCGGCTGCCAGCGCGAGCCCGAGCCGTGCCCGCGCAGGCCCGATAGCTCACTCCAGGTTTGCCCGGCATCGGTGGTGCGGAACAACGCCGCGTCTTCAGCGCCGGCGTACACGGTCTCCGGGTCGCTCAGCGACGGCTCCAAATGCCAGACGCGCTTGAATTCCCAGGGATGCGGCGTGCCATCGTACCATTTGTGCGTGCCGGGCACGCCATCGTAGGCGAATTTATTCCCCGCCTGCTCCCAGGTTTTGCCGCCATCGGGGGAACGCTGAATTTGCTGGCCGAACCAACTGCTGGTTTGCGAAACGTAGATCCGATTCGGATCGACCGGCGAGCCTTTCATGTGATAGATTTCCCAGCCGCCAAAATGCGGGCCGGCCACATCCCATTTTTGCCGCTTGCCATCTGATGTCAGAACGAATGCGCCTTTGCGCGTGCCCACCAAAACCCGTACGCCGCTCATGAATGTTCTCCTTCAAAAGCCCCAATAGCCAAAGCCGAATATCCGCAATACGTCACAGTTTCGGCGAGCGTCTTACTCCCTCTCCGGGTACTCCGGGGGAGGGTTGGGGTGGGGGTTTTCACCACAAGGCCCGAGGAAAAAGACCCCCACCCTGACCCTCCCCCGGAGTACCAGGGGAGGGAAAAACGACTCGTGTCCGCAAGTCCCATTTGTAAATTACTTTCGCAACGGCAGCAACGCCCGCAGCCGGGGATCGCGCAGGAACAGTCCCAGCCAGAGTAGCACGCCGCACACGATTGGGTTCATCCGACTAATGCGTAGGTAGTTTCGTGCAAAGCGAAGATTTTGAGCTTGAAGAAGTCGGGGTCTCGGAAGCCGTATGCTTGTCGTTGCATGGTTTTGATCTTGTTATTTGTGCCTTCCAATGGCCCGGTGGTGATCGGACAGTCATAGTAGGCCAGAATACCCCGGCGATGCTCGGCCAGGGTCACCGCGAACTTCTGAAGCATTCGGATGCCCGAC
>DASRLH010000030.1:0-12243 GCA_035648595.1 Tepidisphaeraceae bacterium | reverse complement strand
GGGCGAGGGCTTGGGCGGGGGCTTGCGCCCATGCGAAAGTGGATATGAGAGACACCAGCAATGCTGCCGGGGTCGAACGCCATTTTGGAAAGTGCATGCGGTCTCCTGGTCAGAAAATGAACATCGGGATTGTATACCCGGGATCGCCCAGCGAACCATTGAGAGACCCGGAAATTCCCAATCTCGGGTGTAAGCGCCCGATTGTGGCGGTCCCCGCCGCGTCGCCCACAAACACGAGTTACACTGCTCCGTCGTCCTTTTTCGTAGGGTTCGCTTTAGCGAACGCGGATTGGCGAAGCCGCGTCGAAGGCCGCGTTCGCTGAAGCGAACCCTGCGAATGGCGCGAAGCCGCTCAAAAAGGGCCGGGAAGGTCCACGGGTTGCGTTATCTTGTGGGGGTTTTCGATGGGACGGCGGAAGTGTCCGTGGTTCGCGGGGCGCGGGGCGTTTGCGTTGCGTTTTCCTGGACGAGCCGCGCGACCAGTCCGGTCCATCCGGTTTGATGGCTGGCGCCGCAGCCTCGGCCGGAGTCGCCGTCGAAGTATTCGTGGAAGAGGAGCAGGTCTTTCCATGCCGGCCCCCGCAGGCGCGGGTCGCCGGCGGTGTAGGGGCGGGCGCCGTTTGCATCCGGCAAAAACAGCGACGCCAATCGTCGGGAAAGTTCGCGGGCGACCTGCGCCAACGTGAGCATTTTGCCCGAGCCCATGGGGCATTCAACCTGAAAATCATCGCCGTAGAAATGGTGATAGCGCTCCAGGGCCTCGATCAGCAGGAAGTTGACGGGAAACCAGACCGGGCCGCGCCAGTTGGAGTTGCCGCCGAAGATGCCGGTCTGTGATTCGCCCGGCTCATATCGCACGCCGTAGGTCTTTCCATCGTGCTCGAAGATGCAGGGATGATCCTTGTGAAAGCGTGAGACCGAGCGGACGCCATGCGGCGAGAAAAACTCGTTTTCATCCAGCACATATCGAAGCACCTTTTGCAGCCGTTCCTTACTGGGAATGGCAAGAAGATAGTGCGCGCTCCCCTGCTTTCCATCGGCTTGCGGGCCGGGGCGCTTCTGCATGTAGCTGATGTTGCGGGCCAAATCCTTGCGATGCTCCAGGAACCATCGCATACGTTTGGAGAATCCGGGCAGGCGGTCAATGATGTCTCCATCGAGCACTTCGACGGCGAACAGCGGGATCACGCCGACCATCGATCGAATTTTCAACGGCAGTGCATGTCCGCCGATCCAGATCTGATCGTAGTAAAACCCGTCTTGATCGTTCCACAACCCCGTGCCGCCCAGGGAATTCATGGCGTCGGTGATGGCGACAAAATGCTCGAAGAATTTGCTGGCGATGTCTTCGTACGCGGGGTTGACGCGGGCCAGTTCCAGCGCCATTGCGAGCATGGTGTTGCAAAAGAACGCCATCCACGCGGTGCCGTCGGCTTCCTCCAGCGTGCCGCCGGTGGGCAGCGGCTGGCTGCGGTCGAACATGCCGATGTTGTCCAGGCCCAGGAATCCGCCGGAGAACAGATTCTTGCCGTTGGGATCCTTGCGGTTGACCCACCAGGTGAAGTTGATGAGCAGCTTCTGAAACGCGCGCTCCAGGAACAGATGATCGCGCTGGCCGCGGGCGCCGGTGATTTTGTAAACGCGCCAACACGCCCAGGCATGCACTGGCGGATTGACGTCGCCGAACGCGAACTCGTACGCCGGCAGTTGCCCATTGGGATGCGTGTACCACTCGCGCAGCAGAAGCAGCAGTTGCTCCTTGGCGAATGCCGGATCGATCGTGGCGAAGGGGATCATATGGAACGACAAATCCCACGCGGCAAACCACGGATACTCCCATTTGTCGGGCATCGAGATCACATCGCGCGCGAACACATGCCGCCAGTCGCTATTTCTGCCATGTTTGCGCTGCGCGGGGGGCGCCGGCTCGTTGGGATCCCCATCGAGCCAGTCGGCGATGACATAATGATAAAACTGCTTGCTCCAAAGCAGCCCTGCAAACGCCTGACGGGCCACCTGCCGCTGCGCGGGGGAGAGTGCGGCGCGAAGTTTATGCCCGTAAAACGCGTCGGCCTCGGCAATGCGCTGGGCGAAGACCTGGTCGAATCGCTCGCCGAACGGCTCGGGCGGAGTTTGCGATTCGGGAAAGAGCCGCAGCCGCGCGACGATCTGCCCATGAGCCGGGATTTTCAGCTTGTAATGGGCGGCGACTTTCGTACCGAACCCCCTTGGATCAATTGCCTCGGCGCGGCCATGGACGACATATTCATTGAAGGCATCCTTCACATGACGTCCGCCATTCGAGACGTTGTAAAGACGCTGCAGGTTGGTTTCATTATCGGTGAAAATCAGCTCTGGCGTCGCACCGGCGACGTTTGGCTCAACCTCCCAGCGAAACCGCTCCAGCGTGGCATGATCGGCGACAACCGATGCCGGCCCCGTCTTGCTCAACCTCGGCTTGATCGTGCAGCCTTCATGCGTGCATCCCCACGTCCAGGAATTGCGGAACCACAGCGTCGGCAGAAGATGCAGTTCGGCTTCATCGGGCCCGCGATTGTCGATCGTGAGCCGGATTAGAATGTCATCGGGTGAGTTCTTGGCGTACTCGGCGGTGACATCGAAATAGCGGTCGTCGCCGAAAACGCCGGTGTCGAGCAGCTCGTATTCCCGGTCATGGCGGGTGCGCCTGCCGTTTTCCTCAACCAGATTTTGATACGGAAACGGCGCCTGCGGATACTTGTAAATCGCCTTGCAGTAGGAATGCGTCGGCGTGCAATCGACGTAAAAATAGCACTCCTTCACATCTTCCCCATGATTGCCTTCAGGGCCCGTCAGGCCAAACAATCGCTCCTTAAGAATCGGATCCTTCCCATTCCACAGCGCCACGGAAAAGCACAGCCGGCATTCGCGGTCACAAAACCCCAGCAGCCCATCCTCCCCCCATCGATACGCCCGACTGCGGGCGTGGTCATGCGGGAAATAGTTCCAGACATCCCCATCGGCGGAATAATCCTCCCGCACCGTCGCCCATTGCCGTTCGGAAAGATAGGGGCCCCAGCGCTTCCAGTTTTTCTGGCGACCGGCGTCGTCTGACAGCCGGCGGGATTCGGCGTCGGGGGAAACGGGAGTATCGGCGGCTTGAGCCATGGTCTCGACCTTAATTGAATTTGGGTCTTACGACAATTCCCAGGTCTGTAGCAAGATCGGGAAGGCTCTGACCCCAAAATGCCGACCGCGCGCTGATTGCGTTCGCGTCCGCGGATATACTATACTGTTCGATGGAGACGCATATGCAACCGCCCGTTACCCTCACACCGCAGGAAATCGCCCGGCAGGGCGAGGAAATCTACGAGCGGCAGATTCGTCGCCGAGTTGAATCAGCGCATAAGGGGCAGTTCCTCGTCGTTGATGTCCTCACTGGAGATTATGAGATTGGTGATGACGATTTGACAATATCGGATCGCGCGCTCGCTAAGACCCCGACCGCCGTCTTGTATGGATTGAAAATTGGTTCGCCTGCGGCGTATCGACTCGGTGCCTACGCTCGGGTATCACGAACATGATTGACGGAATCGTGACCAGCGACTGTGAGGCAACGGTAGCCGTCAATGTTCGCGGCACCGGGAAAAGTGATGTAACAGTCAAGGCGGTCATCGATACCGGATTCAATGGTTATCTGACTTTGACCTCCGAAATCATCGAGAGTCTTGGACTCATCTCCCAGGGAGCCCGTACTGCCGAATTGGCCGACGGCAGTTTTATCATTATTTCTGTATATCGCGCCACAATTTATTGGGACGGACATTCCCGCGCCGTGCAAGTCTTATCGGCAGAAAGTTCTCCACTTCTGGGCATGGACCTTTTGCGAGGCCATCGGCTCACGCTCGACGCGGTCCCCGGCGGAATTGTGAAGATTATGCAATTATCTTGAACGTGATTTGTTGCGGCGGCCGCCGCCCGTTGGGGCGCTTCAGCAACGTTTTCGGAGTGAGCAGTGACAGCACTGGAATTCTATACGCGGTCAATCAAGCCTATGCCGCCCCGAGAGCGGCTTCGGGTTGCCGCCTGTATTCTTGCTGACCTTGTTTGTTCTTCTGCGGTTGACGAGAGTGGCGAATGGAGCGAGCAGGATTTGGCGGATGTAACACTGTCCGGGCGCACACACATCGACGGCACTTTAGGAGATGTCGCCAACATACGAAGATGGTGACATCGTGCTTTTGGATCGCAGGACGCCACCGGCATTTAAGCGTCGGCCCGCAGTGTGGGCTCCGGTGATCTCCATCACACCCCTACAATCCCCCATGCCCGTGGACCTCGATCCACTCGCCGATCAAATCCCCCAATGCATGCTGATCGATCAGCGGCGTTTTCATTCGCTGTTGCGGCAATTGGATCAGCATCTGCGCGCGGGACGAACCATCGGCAGCCGGGCGGATCGGCTGGCCGAGGATATCCGCCGCTCGATCGAACGTCGCGCGTTTCGTGCCGCGCATTTGCCGCATCCGACCTTTCCGATGGATTTGCCAGTCGTCGAAAAACGCGGCGAAATCGCCAGGGCGATCGAGGCAAATCAGACGATCATCCTGTGCGGCGAAACCGGTTCGGGCAAGACTACGCAACTGCCCAAAATTTGCCTGGAACTGGGCCGGGGCGTCGCGGGGATGATCGGCCATACCCAGCCGCGCCGCATTGCCGCGCGCACCGTGGCGCAGCGGATCGCCCATGAGCTCGGCGGCGACGTGGGCCATGCCGTCGGCTACAAGGTGCGTTTCTCCGATCACGTCAGCCCCAACAGCTACATCAAGCTGATGACCGATGGGATTCTGCTCGCGGAGACCCAGGGCGATCGGGTCCTGGATGCCTATGACACGCTGATCATTGATGAGGCGCACGAGCGAAGCCTGAATATCGATTTCCTTCTCGGCTACGTGAAACAACTGCTTCCCCGCCGGCCCGAATTGAAGCTGATCATCACCAGCGCCACGATCGACCCGCAGCGCTTCAGCCGGCATTTTGAGGATGCGCCGATTGTCGAAGTGAGCGGGCGAACATTCGGCGTCGAGACGCGGTATCGCCCGCTGGCGGCGCAAACGGACGACGAGGAAGATCGGGAAATGATCCCGTCGATTCTCGAGGCGGTGGATGAACTTTGGCGTGCCGGACCGGGGGATGTGCTGATCTTCCTGGCCGGCGAGCGCGAGATCCGTGAAACCGCCGAGGAATTGCGCAAGCACCATCCGCCGGGCGTGGATGTCCTGCCGCTCTACGCACGGCTCGGCACGCAGGAACAAAACCGCATCTTCCAGCCGCATGGCCGCCCGCGCATCGTGCTGGCCACCAACGTCGCCGAAACCTCGCTCACCGTGCCCGGCATCAAATACGTGGTCGATCCCGGCGCGGCGCGCATCAGCCGATACAACCCGCGCAACAAGGTACAACGGCTGTTGATCGAAAAGATCAGCCGGGCCAGCGCGGACCAGCGCAAGGGCCGATGCGGCCGCGTGAGCGAGGGAATCTGCATTCGGCTCTATTCACAGGAAGACTATGAAACGCGCCCGCAATTCACCGATCCGGAAATTTTGCGCACGAATCTGGCCAGCGTGATCCTGCAAATGAAGGCGTTGAACCTGGGCGAGATCGAGCAGTTTCCATTCGTCGAGCCGCCGGACAATCGGCTGATCCGCGACGGGTATCAAACCCTCCACGAGATCGGCGCGATCGACGCCGAGTATCGGCTTTCAAACATCGGCCGCGCGCTGGCCCGGCTTCCGGTGGACCCGCGAATTGGCCGGATGGTGCTGGCTGCCGTGGATGAGAATTGCCTGGACGAGGTATTGGTGATCGCGTCGGCGCTGACCGTGCAGGATCCGCGCGAGCGACCCATGGACAAGCAGGAAGCCGCCGACGCGGCTCACGCGCAATTTCGCCATGAAAGCAGCGACTTCCTCACGTACTTAAACCTCTGGAGCGTCTATCACCAGCACGCCGGGCATTTGACCGCAAGCAAGCTGCGCAAATGGTGCCAGCAGAATTTCCTTTCGTTCGTGAGGATGCGCGAATGGCATGATATTCACCAGCAACTGCATGCGTTGGTGAATGAAACGGGAGTTGGCACGGATCGCGATAGTCGCCGAACCCGTTCAGATCCGCTCCGACAATTCGGCAGCCACGAAGCGCGAAAGGTGGGCGGGATTGGTGGTCGCGACAACCACCTGCGCCGCCGTCAATCCGGTAGATAATACGCATAATCATTCGAGGGAAATGGACTTCGCGCGATTCGTAGGGTTCGCTTCAGCGAACGCTGTCCTGGGCGTGGCGTCGCCAATCCGCGTTCGCTGAAGCGAACCCTACGAAAAACGACCACGCAGCGGTCGTCTCGCGGGCTTTGCGTTGCGAATCCGCTTCTCTTTCGCGCCGGCAAATTTTCGGAACTGGCTGATACGGGCGATCCCTTCAGCATGTCCCCCGTCTCATCGGAAAAGTTCATCCACCGCCAGACGCCATCCAGGAACAACCGGCTCGGCGTCGGCGACTTCCCCGGAAAAATAAGTTCGTGCGCGGGTTGGATCGGAATGGCGGCATACACGCACAAGACGCGAAACCGGGTCCACATCCCATACCACCCGCGTGCCCGCGAGAAAATAATCGGCGCGCTTCGCCGCCAACTCCGCCTCGGCTGCCGGCCCGTAGTCGTTCTCGCTACGAACTTCAGGTTTTCAGGATTGAAACATGTCCGATTCGTGCGAATTCCCACCGGATTTGATGGGTACAGGTTGCCCAAAGCCATGCCTGGACTGTAGCATGCGATTTGGATGATCTGGGTTTCCCCATTTCTCGCCGACACGGCCGCGTCCAGCGCCAATGCGGTGTTTTGGTCGGTGGTGCTGATGGCGATCCTGCTGCTGGGCTTTTGGGCGGTGATGCACCTCAAACGCCGGCTGCAGGCCCCGGACGACCCCCTGGTCGGCCCAACCACCGGCTTTACGCTCTCGGATCTGCGCAAGCTTCACAAAGCCGGCCAAATCACCCCCGAGGAATACGAGCGGGCCAGGAAGGCCATTGTGAAGTCGGCAATCGCTCTCGGGCCCAAGGCCACCGGAACCCGCAGCGCCGGATTGGCCGGCCCTCCGCCGGAAGAATTGGATGAGAATCAAGACGCACTTTGAACCCCTGCTACAATCCGCGAATGCCAAAACCCACCCCCAAACCCATCGATCCCAATGAACTGCCGGACCTCGCCCGAGCCGTCATCGCGGCGGACCGCTTCCCCCAATTGGCAACCCTCGACGGCGATCAGCCGCGTGTCCGGCCCGTCTCTCCGGTTCGCACCGAGGGCTTCACCGTCTACGTCGCCAGCCTCCGCGCCTATCACAAGACCGGCGAAATCGCCGCCAATCCCAAGGTCGAGATTTGCTACATGGACGCCGGGCACAATCAGGTTCGCATCACCGGCATCGCCGAGGAAGTGGCCGACCGCCCGGTCCTACAGGAAATATGGGATGCCAACCCGCTCATGCGCCAGTACCTGGGCAGCCTCGACAACCCGCAACTGATCGTCTACCGCATCCGCCCCAACCGCGTCCGCTACATGCGCGAGTGGGCGCTGGAATATCATGAGGTGGGGGACGGGTGACAGCAGCGCTCGCGGTGAGCTTCGTTATTTAACCAATTCGAGTTCCTCGGCTGGAACTTCATACGATTGCGTCAGCTCTTCGGAGACGCCGGTCCTGCGAATCCCCACCAACTGCCGGCCACCGACGCCGATGAATCCGCGGTCCTCAACGACTTCGGCGAATATATCTTGTGGGCCAAGGTGAAGAACGACCCGATCCCCAACCTTCATTCGCGCCTTACGTGAACTTTTAGCATGTTTTGCAGCCATGTTATCTCCTCACTTACTTGGACGGCTCAGTATTGTATCCACATGTGCGGCGACGACGCGGTCAAATTCATGAGCGAAAGCATCGCATGCCGTTCGCCATTGTCGGACTTCCCGAAGCCCCAGCTCGGAAATGCCTTGAGTCAAGACGGTTTTGAAATCCTGATGCGCAATCGCGTTTCTCCAGCGGTTCAACGCTTCCAGACTGGCGCGGCGACGGGGATTGCGGCTGTCTGAATTCATCACCAACGGCCAAAAATCCATTGTGAAACGTCCAAAATCGCTGCCAATGTTACCGGGGTTCGGATTTCCGAAATCGAGCTTGCGACCAGCCACACACTGCGTGCGAAAAACGTGGCGGATCATCGGAATGGTAATGGCACCCGCCAGTTCGTCCACCGCTTCAGAATGCAAATCCCGACAAAACCACTGAAACTGCGACGAAAGCAACACTGCGTACGCCTGGTTGATCTGCTGCGTTGCGAAGCGCCTTCCCCGTCCAGTACCGCCTACCGCGCGGTGAGCGCCTTCGATCTCGTCCAAAGCGCGTGCCGCGTCGATTCTCCAGGTCACGAGTGAGCGAGATGGCATCAAAAATCCTGTAATCTGAGCATGTTGCTGAAATTGCACACATGGCGATTCGCCGCAGCGGTCACTGGTTGTTACGCAACCGAGGGGTTATGGGCAGTTCGCGTTCCATAATCGGACATTATCCCGAAGTTCGCCTAAACATAAATCGGGCTTATAGCCTTACGGCACCTCGTAGAAGCGGCGTCCCCGCCGCTTCCTCCGCGCAGCGGCGCGGGATGCAAAGCGAAGAGCACATCGCTTCTACGTTCGATTGGCGTCGCTCGAAATGTGTCGCCAATCTCCGGACAATCGCGCGCCTCCCGAAAAACTTTCACCGCATGCCAGATGATAACTCCCCAACGGACCTTCCCAGCGGCCCCATGCGTACCACATCGCGGCCTCGATTCCCCCACCCCTTCGCGTTTTCTCTTTTTCCTTTCCGCCGGGACATGAGTAAGATGGGAACAGACGGGTTGGCAAAGCGTATCAAGTCCATCCCCGCCGCTGTTCGATAACCTACGGAGCGGCAACGCCTCGCGACCGCGCGGGGCGGCGTGCTGGTTGGCGTGCGCGGGCATCGGGCCGGGCGCATGCGTGTGGCAAATAATTCGGGGCATGTCATCAGCATGCCCGACCGGGCCAGTGGGCGCGGCGAGCGAGGAATGAGTCGATGGCCAATACTAATCGCCCAGGCAACGGTGGCGGCGGACAAAACCCGCCCGGCGGCGGCAGCGGCGGCACAACCGGCGCCAGCTCCGGCGGATTCCGCGGACGACGCGTCACCACCTGCTCCTTCTGCGGAAAAAGCTCCCGCGACGTCGGACCCATGGTCGAAGGACCCAGCGACGTCTATATCTGCGCCAATTGCGTCGATCTGGCCCATAACATCATCCGGCAGGAAAAACGCAAACTCAGCAGCAGCCAGCCGCTGTTCAGCTCCATCCCCAGCCCCCGGCATATCAAGGAATTCCTCGACCAGTACGTCGTCGGCCAGCAATACGCCAAGAAGGCGCTGGCGGTGGCCGTCCACAATCACTACAAGCGCCTGACCACCACGCTCGACAGCACCGAGGAGGGCGCGACCGCCGCCGCCGCCACTCAAATCGGCGACGAAACCGAAATCGACAAGAGCAACGTCCTGCTCATCGGCCCCACCGGCAGCGGCAAAACGCTGCTGGCCCGCACGCTGGCGCGCGTGCTGAACGTCCCCTTCGCCATCGGCGACGCCACCACGCTTACCGAGGCCGGCTACGTCGGCGAAGACGTCGAGAACATTCTCCTCAAGCTCCTGCAAAGCGCCGATTACGATCTGGAAGCCGCCCAGCGCGGGATCATCTACATCGACGAAATCGACAAGATCGGCAAAACCAGCCAGAACGTCTCGATCACCCGCGATGTCAGCGGCGAAGGCGTGCAGCAGGCCCTGCTCAAGATGCTCGAAGGCACCGTCGCCAACATCCCGCCGCAGGGAGGCCGCAAGCATCCCGAGCAGCAGTACATTCAGATGGACACGACCCACATCCTGTTCATCTGCGGCGGCACGTTCGTCGGCCTCGAAGACATCATCCGCAAGCGCCTGGGCAAACGGCAGATCGGTTTCAACTCCGAAAGCACCAAGGCCGAGACGGCTTCCGAAAAAGCCGACATCCTCGCGCAGGTGCAGCCCGAAGACCTCGTTGAATTCGGCATGATCCCCGAGTTCGTCGGTCGTCTGCCGCTCATCGCGACGCTTGAGCCGCTCAATGTGCCAACGCTGATTTCAATTCTGACTGAACCTAAAAATGCGCTGGTCAAGCAGTACCTGAAGATTTTCCGCATGGAGAACAGCGAACTGGAGTTCACGCCCGGCGCGCTGGATCGAATCGCCGAGCGCGCCCTGAAGCGCAACACCGGCGCCCGCGCCCTGCGCGCGGTCTGCGAGGAGATCATGCTCGACCTGATGTACAAACTGCCCGACCAGCAGCAGGGCGGCAAATACATCATTACCGAAGACGTGGTCGAGGGCCGGGACCATCTGTTTGAGCTGAAGCCGGAAAGACGCAAGGAATCGGCGTAATTTCACAAGTTTCAGATTAAGACCACCGTGCCCGGCCACGCGCTGTCACTGGCAAAGCCAGAACCGTGTCAGGCCGGGAAAGGGTAACCTGCATTGTGACACGGGCGTCCCGCCCGTGCGTGTTGTATGGAACTCGGGGACTCATCGTTTTTCCTGCTTTTCAGCCATCGGCACGGGCGGGACGCCCGTGTCACGTTGAAGAATCTGACACACCCGCTACGCAGCCAGTTTGCTTGAATCACACCCTCCGGCACAGCACCTGATACTGCGCCCCCATCGGCAACCGCGACAGCGCCGGCTCGATCGCGCGAAAGACCCCCAGAAATCTTGGGAAAATGAATAGAAAATCGGTGCGCAGCACCTCAAACCCCGCCTCGTGGAGCAGGCGTTTGGCGGCGGGGGGGCTGAACTTGATCGCGTCGTGGTCGAAGGGAATGCGCGACATCACCATCCGCGTGCCCGGGTTCCAGGGGTTGTTTTCCCAGAACGCGAACAAGCCGCCGGGACGCAAGGAATTATAAACGTAACGGGCGGCGTCGAGCCGTTGTCCCAGGGAGATGTGATGGAAGACGCCGTTGCAAAACGCCAGATCGAAACTGGCGTCCGGGACGTACGCCTCCAGCGTATGGAAAATCGCGCCAAGCGGGCCGTACGTCTTTTCCGCGACCTCGATGGATTTGCTGGAAAGGTCCACGCCGGCGAGTTTATCGAGCTTGAGGATCTCCTTGAAGTACGGCGTGGCCGACCCGGTGCCGCAGCCATAATCGAGGATGGAGCGGGGGATGACGCCAAGGGCGCGCAGGCGGCGCTGTAGGAACAGGATCCGGCCGCGCGCAAAGTAGTCTTTCCCTTCTCCGGACAGGCCGATGCCCTGGTTGAGCGCCGCCTCGTAGTCGTCGGCGTACGTGTCAAACGCCGCGTCGCGGTCGGGGGTGGGGGCTTTCATGCTTATCACTTGCATATCCTCGAACTCGCTGAAAGAGAAGTCCCACCTTCCCGCGTGGCGTATTTGCGACAAAGGCCAACGCCACAAAGACACGGCTGCGTGACCCCAGCCGCTAACTCAAGCAAGGAAAGGCAGCCACGAATCAGCACGAATGGACACGAATGAAGACGAAACTGAACGACGAAATGAACGGTCGGTGCCGGCCATTCAATTTGAAACGGGATGGTCATCCGGCTATTGACGGCGATGGGCTACGGCGGCGGCCAGGTGGATCGTGCTGAAGTCACCGGCAAAAGTGGAGATGAGGGAATCGATGGCGTGATTCGCGAGGATCGGCTTGGCCTCGATATGGTCTACGTTCAAGCCAAGAAGTGGGATAATTCCGTGGGTCCCGGCGAGATCGATAAATTCGTCGGCAGCTTGATGCGGAAAAAGGCGACCAAAGGAGTTTTCATAACCAGCGGCACATTCACGGATGGCGCGCTCAGGGCGGCGAGGGAAGCCGCCGTAAAAGTGCGCCTGATCGATGGCGAGGAGCTTGCGGAGTTGATGATCGATTTCAACGTCGGCGTGGCTGCCTCGAAAACTTATGTCATCAAAAAGATTGACGCCGACTTCTTCGAGGGACTGGCCTAACCTCTTTCTTGACTTCTCTGCGTCTCTGCGCCTTGTATGTTCAAAAAACCAAAAAACGGTTCTACTGCTCGTCGTCGTGCCTGCGTGGCGACGAGCCTCGCTCAGAGTCATGCGGACACGGCAGTCGGCCCACGACCGATCGCGCCTCGGACC